>CAZCWQ010000031.1:0-28884 GCA_964502365.1 uncultured Desulfobacterales bacterium
CTGAGTTCCTAATCGTCCGATGGTAGAAGGACGAAATCTATATTCCTTCTGGAATGCGGTGTGATTGGAGGTATCACAACTTTTAACCAGATGCAATAGACCACAATATGTGGGCATGAAGGCACGAAAAGAAGGCAGGACAGAAGCCCCGCTCTTGCGCTTTGACAATTAAATACCCATTTCATGGGCGGCGGGTGAAGTCCTGGCTGGCAAGATTCACTTCTTCAGTTTCTTAGCGATATAAATTCGGAGAGGGCATTTACAAAAGCAACCGTAACGAGTCCCAAAACTAAGTGAGAATTTACAGTCTCTCGCATCTTCTTCCAAACACTGGACATACGATTCTAATCCAATATCTCTTGCCTTGCAAAGGACCTCAAATCCCGACTTGTAGCATATAAAATCCTTCGGGCATTCGAACTGACCAATGATTTTTTCTATTTCTTTCGACTCGCTTATTGCAATACTGTCTTCCCTGAGAATTATCGTGCCACAAGGCCTTTCCTTGATGATTTCACTCTTGATTCATGTCCCCTGAAAAATCTAACGAGGACCGTTATCCCTTACTTCTGTGAATAATAGGTTTCTGAATAACCTAGCTAAAACTGGATCTGGATTATCTTCTTCTCCCCATCATCCCTAACGGAAAGCAAAACCCTTCCCAACCGCTCGCACCACCTTCGCACGTCTTTCTCAAAGGTGGGACAGTCTCCCCATATCTCCAAAATGTCACCAGGTTGCATGTCTGGAGCCTTCACGGCTATCTCAAGCACCGGCTGAGGGCACTTCAAACCGAGAGTATCTAACACCTCTACTGCCATAGTCACTCCATTCGAATGTACGCATTGGGCGGGAACGGTAAACGCAAGCACGGACTGTCTGGACCAACAATTGGCGAACCGGATACGCCTTACTGCATGGCCTTCCACCAAGCGTCCCAACTATCTCATTGGTGGACGAAAAAAGCCTCTAGCGGATTGGGAAAACCTAGGGGTTTGCCAAGGGGCAGTGCCGTTCATCACTCTGGACGGGAACAGCTTAGTTTTCTCTTTAAGTTCTGTCAGACGCCAAGCTTTTTTGATTTTATATCATAACTCATTCAAAAATCTGTTGCTAAATAATTGGGAGGAAAATGGGGGGTCCAAACGCCTAGTTTGTCATAGACATGAGGTGAGATCTGAGGTTTACTTTCCTGTTTCTTAGGCCGAGTTTCCTTCTAATGCCTTTCTTGTGAAACTCAATCGTTCTGACAGATACATTCAACATCTCCGCTATCTCCTTTGCGGTCTTTCCATCCTTTACAAGATGGGCTATCTCAATTTCTGTGGGAGTAAGGGCTACATATGTTGAGGACAACGCACGGGCAAAGGGTGAGATGATGTCATTTAGATTTGATTCGAGTATCCTCAAATAGGCCTTTTGTTTGGCATCCAAACGAGTCTTCTTTAATTTTTCTGCATAGGGCAGAACCAGTTCCTTAACGTTGGAAAGCACCTTTTCTTCAAGCTCGGTCCTATCCTCGTCTCTTCGTTTCAGCAAGACTCTCAAAGCGGCGTTGACTTCCTCAAGCTCATTAGTCTGAGCCTCCAAGGTAGCTTGTCTTTCGATCAGCTCCATCTCGGCCCGCTTGCGCTCAGTGATGTCGGCGAATACCGTCGCGAACTGCCCGCGGCGGGGAGAAAAAACCGAGATGCTGAAATGTTTATCCATTGGAGGAAAATATGTCTCAAATGACGTAGGTTGCCCCGAGGCAGTTACTCTTGCATAGATTTCGATGTAAGGCGGCTGGCCTGTGCCGTAAAGCTCTGAAGCTTTACAGTCCACCGCTTCTTCTTTCTTCAAACCGAGAATCTTTTCATATGATGGGTTAACGTCTAAAATGATGTAATCCTTCGCCTCGCCTGATGCATCGTAAACCACTTCGTGAATAGCAACCCCTTCCTTCATAGTGTCATACAGAGAACGGTACTTTGCCTCACTTTCTCGCAGCGCTTCCTCTGCCTGCTTGCGCTCCGTGAGATCTTCGTAAGTAGTCAACTGTCTTCCGTTGTCCATGGACACAGGTCTGAAGATGATGTGCCGAACTGTACTATCCTTGCAAACGACTTCAAACTCGCGAGGCCTGACTTCGCACTTCACCGACTTGACTGAGTCAGATTTCCAGGCTGATATGACCTTTCGACGGTATTCCGAATCTGGGTAGGCTTTATGAAACCAATCTCTTCCCGTGGGAATATCCTCCAGCTTGTAGCCAAAAACTTCAGTGAATTGCTTGTTGACGTACAAGTATCGTCCGTCTGATTCGATCATAGAGATCGGAAAAGGAGACAGCTCTGCCATCTGTCGAAACTGCTCCTCACTCTGGTGAAGGGCCTCTTCTGCCTTCTTCTGCTCGGTGATGTCTATGGGCATTATCGCGACAGCAACGACCTCGCCATCGTGCTTGATAGGTCCTAACCGGCTCATATACCATGCAGTACTGCCGTCAGGACCAAGTCCTGCGATCTTGTAACTGGTCGTCTCACCAGTCTCAAAGACTCGTTCGATAGATTCCTGCATTACTTTGTGATACTCGGCGGCTGCATAGTCATAATGACTTGTACCCACGACTTCTTTTCTCTCAAGGCCCGGAACAGTGTGATTGATATACCGGATTATACCTTTACGATCCACGATGATAATGATACCGGGAGCGTTATCTATCAGTGAACGCAAGGTCTCCTGTGATATGGGGAATGGCTCCTGTGCCAGTTTTCGCTCAGCGACCTCGTTCTCTCGCTCCTTGACCCTTTGTTCCAATGCTTCATCGGTCGGTTTTGTGGCCATTACAATATATCCTCTGAATGCTCAACAAACGCAAAAGGCTCCCCGTCCACTTATCCTCAAATAAAGGAGGGCGGTCAAGTAACTGAGGATTGGAAGAAGGCCGGGGAACTTGTTGATGGTGAATCAAGTGTAGTTAAGCTGTTCCCGTCAAGATATGGCATTTGGAAGGTAAGCCCCCCGGCCCACCTAACATCTAAAGCACAAAAAGCGTCCAAAGTCAAGTAGTTAGCTGCTAATGTGTCTAAATTACCGGATTCCAGATGCTGGCACACGGGCAAGATGCGTTGGGGCTGGACCTCATGGGGCGACAATAGTCAATGGGGGCCCACACAAGGTGTTGAGGGCCAGTCTCGGCAGGTGAAATTACAGGTTGCCTTGCAGTATCTTTAGTGGTGTGGCGAAGAATCCGAGTACAACCACCTTGCCACACTGTTGATTTTAAGGTTTTTTGAAATCTTAAATGTACATCACAACTACACCGAATTGGCAAGATACGGATCACCTCAGATCAAATCTCACAGGCACCATCACCCATTGCCTTATCTTCTTCCCGTTCTTTGTCCCGGGAACAAAGGTCCACTTCTTGACCGAGTTCAAGGCTGCCGTGTCAAGGATCTCAAAGCCAGACGACGTTGTGATCTCTATTCGTCCGACCTTGCCGGTCTCAAAAACCTCGACCCTGAGGAGCGTCCTTCCCTCATAACCCCTTGTCCGGGCAACCCTGGGATAGTTGGGAGGAGGATTCTCCTTGTATCTCGGCATGGCATAGGTGACAATGCCGTCGCCCGATCCGGATCCCTCAGGTGTTTCCACAATTCTGGGTTCGCCCTGGCTGGTGTCGTTGGTAATAGACGGTGTCTCCAAGAAAGACCCTTTCCCAGTCGCCTTATCCGGGACCTTTGGCTCGCGGCTGGTAGAGGGATTGCCGACCGATTCACCGAGATTTGGCATTTGGGATTTTGGAGCAAAGCTTGCGGGTCTATGCCTTGCGAGGTCTTCAGTTATGTTCGCCTGAAACTCCTGTTTCTTGATGGCAGGTTTGGCCGTGAGTTTCTTTTCCATCCTCCGCGGCTTTTTTGAGATAAGGGCTTCCTCGGGAACGACTTTACTTTTTGGGGCAACGTCAGGCGTCGCTCCGATTTTAGGTGGTGACTCCAGAGTTGAATTAGGCACCGCGATGGTCTTGGGAGAAATGATCGAGACTGAGATCGAGTTATACATATACCTATCTGTGTTGCATCCTTCGGGCAGGGGGATGCTCAAAACAAATAGGTGTGCAGCCACGGCAACAAGGCATGATAGGATAATATCCCGTCTCATCCGCACCCGATCGCAGATTAGTGTTTCGCTTCTCGCTTTGGCCTTGCTTCCATTGAGACCCTTTTGAACCCCGCAAGCCTGACCTTGTCAAGGACATCCACAAGAACCTTGTAAGGCGACTCCCTGTGTCCTGAAATAATAACGGTCTTATCGGGAGAGACTTCTTGTTCCTTGCTAAGGCGAGACAGCAACTCGTCACTGGGAGCCGGTTTTCTATCCAGAAAGACGCTTCCGTTCTCGTCAATGGTGATGATCAGCATCTGACCTTGTTCAGGCTCAACTGTATCGGCACCAGGCAGCAGGATAGGGATCCCCCTGTAAACTACCATCGACAGCATGGAATATATGAAGAAGACAAGGAGTAAGAATATAATATCTATCAGCGGGATCAGCTCAATTCTGGCGCTTTTTTGTTCTAACCTTAGCTTCATTCTTCTTCGTCAGGCCTGTGGACAATCTCCATGGATGTAGCATATTTTTCGATCCGAATCTTAGCCTTTTCCACCTTTGACATGAAATAGTTGTACGGGAACAGCGTAAAGATGGCTATTAGCAATCCAGCAGCAGTCGTAAGCAGGGCTTGGGCGATGCCAGAGGTGACGGCATGAGGATCCTGGATACCTGCTCTTCCCAGCATATCGAACGAATGTATGATCCCGATGACCGTACCGAGAATGCCCAACAGGGGGGCAGCCGTAATCATGGTATCAAGGATCGGAAGATATTTTTTCATCCTCTTGATCTCTTCTATTGCTGCCATCTCCATTGCCTTAGACAGGGAGTATTGCCTGTGGACCAAGCCACACACCAACACCCTGACAACATAATCGTCTACGCCTTGCGTACTCGACTTAATCTCGTCATATTTCCTCAGGCGAGTCAGCTCAAGCATCTGATCAACGAGCGTTTTGTCAACACACCTGTTTTCTCGTATCCAGAAAAGGCTTCTTTCCAGGATAACTGTCAGCGAAACTACAGAGCACAAGAGGAGCGGATACATGACCACTCCCCCTTTTTCAAATAGGGCGAACAACATAGTCAAACTCCTATGAAAATAGACCCTGGCAAGGCTATTCCAGAAACCTTGACAAAGCCTTGAGAGAAAAGGTTACGGCTAAAACAACTCAGGGTGGATCAACCTTGCCATTTCTTCCAGCCCCTCTACAATGCGGGGAGAGGCACGGTCTATTAAGTCGGAATCGATGAAACATATCCTGTTATTCGCGACAGCAGGAATGCTGTCCCACTGCATCCAACGGGCCTTTTGTTGCTCAAACTGCCCCGAACAGTC
This sequence comes from uncultured Desulfobacterales bacterium, assembly GCA_964502365.1. Taxonomy (GTDB): domain Bacteria; phylum Desulfobacterota; class Desulfobacteria; order Desulfobacterales. The sequence goes on from CAZCWQ010000031.1 coordinate 5,438, forward strand.
CATAGTGGAGATCAGGATCAAGTCAGGGGCCTTCTTGAGCACTTCTTCGAGACTGTACTGAGGGTATCTGGCAGAGATGTCTCCGGCAAGATTATTCCCCCCAGCCAGAGCAATCATCTGGTCGTGAAAAGACCCTGCTCCAACCGTGATCAAAGGTCTGGCACTAATTTCCAGAAACACAAGAGGACGTGGTGCATTCAGGATCCTGTCCGTCACCGCCTTGATGCGCTGTCTGAGCTTACTCACCAGTGCGGCTGCCCTCTCTTCGACACCAGTGATCATGCCGATGTTGTTTATCATGACCAGTACGTCTTCGATGGTTTTTGGTCTAGTTACGTACACGGCAAGGCCCAATCTTTCCAAGTGCAAAGCTGTTGCTTCCGGGTTGCCGCCATAGGTTGCAAGAATCAAGTCGGGCTCCAAGGCAACGATTTTTTCGACGTTTGGATTAATATAACTTCCCAACTCGGGCTTTTCTTTTGCCTCTTCTGGGTAGTCGCTAAACTTAGTTACCCCGACAACGCGATCACCCAGCTTCAACGCATATAGAATCTCAGTCATATTAGGGGCAAGCGACACAATGCGTTTTGGCTCCTCGGCGAGGACAACTTCCCTGCCCAAGGCATCGTGAAAAACACGCTGTCCCCAAACCAGGGAACTGCCGGCAGAAAGGGTCCAGAGCGCCAAAAAAAAGGCAAGAGAGAAAAGGACTCTAAACATGATACGTCATTCTCCAATCGGTGTAACTCTCGGTCTCCCTACCACAGGATTTTGATCCACAAGAACATGACAGTCATATACGAAGTCAAGGGTTTCTTTCGTAATCACTTCTTCTGGCGGCCCAGCCCCATGTATCTTGCCTCCTTTCATGACCAAGAGACGGTCACTAAATTGGGAGGCAAGATTGATGTCATGGGAGACTGAGACAACGGTGATGCCATGCTCTGCATTCAATCGTTTCAGGAGTTGATATGTCTTTATCTGATGCTTGATATCAAGATAGCTCGTAGGCTCGTCAAGGAGCATAATCTGAGGCTTCTGTGCAAGCGCCCTGGCAATCAACACTCTTTGCAATTCCCCCCCACTAAGATGGAAGATGCTCCTGTCTTTCAAATCCGCGACATCCGTCAGTGCCATGGCTTCATTTGCGATCTTGAAGTCTTTTTTTCCTTCAAAGCCGAGGAGGCCCATGTAAGGGGAGCGTCCCATAAGAACCATTTCAAGGGCAGTCAATTGGAGGTTAAATTGAGGGGTTTGTGAAACGACCGCAACCCTCTTAGCCACCTCCCTCCTGGCGATTTTGTTCAGGGGAATGCCGTCATAATAGATGCTTCCACTTGAGGGTGATAAATACCCGTAGAGAAGTTTGATCAGCGTGGTCTTTCCTGATCCGTTCGGCCCGATAATCGAGATGAATTCCCTGCGGAAAACGCTAAATGATATCCCCTCTAGGACTGGTTTGTCTCTATAGGAGAAACTCAAGTCCGCAGCCTTGATTATCGGATCCATTGCTTGTTCCTCCTGAACATGAGCAACAAGAAGAAAGGAGCGCCAAGAAAGGCTGTAACAACACCTACCGGAAGCTCGCTGGGAGAAATAATGGTGCGAGCTGCCGTATCTGCCAGCATCATGAAAACACCCCCGAATATGAGGCAAGAAGGAAGAAGGATCCTATGGTCAGATCCAAAGGTCATCCGCATAAGATGCGGCACAATGAGGCCCACAAAACCGATAATTCCGCTTAGCGAGACGGCAAAAGCCGTCAGCACTGAGACAAGAATCAGGAGGATATACTGGACCTTTGCCACCTCTATACCCAACTGGTAACCCAGCTCCTCCTCCAGCCCGAGGATATTAAGATGCCTTGCAAACACATAGATAGCCCCGAAGCATAACACTAGGATTACAGAGAGCATTAGAACGTGAGAATAGTCTGAATTGCTCAGGTCCCCATAGAGCCAGAAAAGGATTGAATGCAACAGGTCATCGGAGGTCGTAGCTATTATGAACATGATGAATGAGGTAAAGAAGGCATTGATAATGACTCCGGTCAGTATGACGCGAGTGGTTGATAACCCCCCCTTTTTTTTGCTCAACCAGAGCACTGCAATAAGGGTCAAGATGCCGCCGGCAAAGGAAAATAAGAACTCTCCGCCTGCCAGGAACTGTCCCAGCAACATGAACAAAATTGCCCCAAGGGCAGCTCCACTGGAAATACCCAGAACAAAAGGTTCTGCAAGGGGATTTCTCAACAGTGACTGCATTACCGCTCCGCATACGGAGAGTGCCCCGCCGACACAGGCAGCCATAAGGATTCTGGGAAGCCTTATCTGTATGAGTATGGAATAGCTTGCCCCCTTTGAAAGTTTGTCCCCAAACGCTTTAAGTACTTCACCAATGTCAATCTCTGCGGTGCCCAACAAGACTGAAACAAGAAGCACAACCAGGAAAAGCAGTGACAAAACAAGAGATGTCAGGACGACCCTTTTTTTGGTTGTAACCAATGGAACCCTTCTCTCCTGTCCTCGACTTTTTTCAGCAGCCCAGGTCTGTTTTGGAAATGGCCTGCTCGAACGCGTCGCCAATGCTAGTAGCTATAAGTGAGCCCGGCAAAAAAATTTCGTCCTGGCGATGGATAATAGGCCGGTTCATATGCCCATGTATCGTTATTTATGCCTTCGATCGCATACTCCTCATATTCCTCATTCAAGACATTGTTGATCCCTGCGAAGAACTGAAAACTCTTATGTCCGTACGAGGCCTTTACATCAAGAACATTGTAGCCTGCCATCCTCCTTTCCTCACCCTGTATGCTGTTGTCCCAGTCGGAGACAAAATATGATGTGCCTGCTCCGTGCAGTGATGCCCAAAACGAGAAAGACTCAATTTTGACAATGCTGGACAAAGCATAACTGTGCTCGGGAACGCCGGGGAAGTTCTTGCCGTCGTAAGTCCCGGACTCAAACGCCGCTTCAGTAAATGTGTATGTGCCCTTGAGAGTTAGCCAGTCAAGGGCATTCAGGCTTAAGCCTGTTTCCACGCCGTCACGCCTGATCTTGCCGTCGTAATTCAGATTCTGGTAGACAGTATTGTCATAGTATATTTCGTCAGTAGTATCCAGACGGAACAAGCAGCACCCCAACTTCAGTCTCTGGTTAAGCTGGTAGTTGATCCCAATTTGGTGATGCTCTGACTTCTGCGGCAGCAACTCTTCATTGACGACTCCAGTGGTCAGACTCATGAATTCGTCTGACTTTGGGAACCTGAATCCTTTGTTATAGTTGTAATAGACATTTGACCCCTCTCCAAAGAGGTAGGAAATACCAATCTCGGCAGCCTCTTCGTCAAAGGCATGCCTTGTTGTTCTGGCAGGGCTGTCATTGTCATCAAAGTTTGAAATGAAATCTGATTTTTCGTACCGGTAACCCCCTTTAAGGACCAAGATGTCGAATAGTGTGAGGGCATCCTGCACATAGTAGGCATACTGGTCTCTCTCGATATCTTGATAATACCATGCATCCAGCACCCCTGTGCCGTAAATCCAATTATTCGAATGCGTTGTTAATTCATAGACATAATTATCATAGCCAAAGGTCAGCTTATTCTCTGCCAAGCCTCCCAGAGCGCTTTCAATTAAGACCTGCGGAAGTATCCCAAGCTTGTCTTTTTCATTATCCACCGTATTGTTGATTGCCTTTGATGTCGGCCAAGTAACGGCCCAGTAGTTTGTTGATTTAGGTTCTTTATGCTCTTTGATAAGATCAGCTGTGACGGTTACCATATCGCCAACATAAAACGTTGGCGTGAGCTTGAAATAGTAGGTTTCGGTCTCGGCATAGGGAATGGAATTGTCCGTATTGGCATCGACCTCGACGTCTCTTCTCGAATACTCACCAGAGATGAGATCGCTCTCCAATAAGGCCCCTGGCTGTCCATATCGGTCATTCTTATAACCAGTACTGACTTCAACAGATCCTGCATCCAGATCGTAGCCCATCCTGGCGCCGAGACTCCCATACCGCATATAGCCGTTCGTTCGGTATCCCTCGGTGTATGAGTCCCTACCATCGAACGCGTAGCGAAACTTCCCGGCAGAGCCGCTGCAGCTTGCCTCCTCCTCGTGCATCTGATAGCTGCCGTATCTTGCGGTTGCCCTGGCTCCAAAATCGTCCTTTCCTTCCCTAGTAATTACGTTTATAACCCCCCCAATGGCATTATCTCCATAAAGTACACTTCCTGATCCTCTTACTATTTCAATCCGTTCTATTCGACCGAGGGGAATTTCCGTCCAGTCGTATCCGGCCATGTCCACGTCATCAAGCCTCCTGCCATCAACCAAAAAAACAATGTTCATGGCTGCTGATTCTATGTTAATACCCCTCATCGCCACTGATGCGTTTCTGCTGTTTCCGAGCCAGTCACGGACTACGAGTCCAATCTCGCTTTTCAACAGGTCAGGTAGATCGGTCGCCCCTGCCTTTTCAATATCGTCCTTTGAGATAACCGTGGTGTTAGCCGGAACCCTCCAGACCTGCTCGGGATAACGGGTTCCGGTAACAATCACCTCTTCGAGTGCCGGCTCGGGTTCAACCGGTGCACCCTTCTGCGAATCTACTTCTTTGTGATTCTGATCTGCAAAGACCACGAATGAGCCGCTCAGAATGAAAAACCCCAACACCGTAGAAATGACTGTTTTCACAATAAACCTCCTTTCTTCCCTCGAAGAACAAGTCCTGTCCACGGCTTCGTCCAGGTCTCCTGGCTTACGATCATCCTACTCGCCGCGCCTTCCCAACCGGCCTCACAGGTCAGTGGCATAGTTGCGGCTTTCGTCCCGATCACAGTCGCGGGGCGGCAGGAGGTTTTCACTCCCTTCCCTTGAGACGAAACCAAAAAAATCCCCAGACCGACCATTCAGCCTGGGGATTTCCCTTTTTTATCCGCAAACTGTCTTTGTGTCTGCAACCCGACACCGGTGGTTGCAACACACGCCGTTAGTATGGCAGGTCTTCTGGCTCTCGGATCACCCTACTTGCCGCGCCTTCCCAATCCGTCTGAGGCGGATCAGTGGCATCGAAGCGGCTTTCGTCCCCAATCACAGCGGCGGGCCCACTCCCGATTTTAACGGGATTCCCTATTAAGCCCCGAAGGGCACCACAAGTTTTTCGTTACATCAAAGTGCCCGGCAGTGTCAAGGACAAAAGGTGGGAGGTTAGGTTACTCCCTTCTACACGCTGAAAAACCTCTCGGCAGGCAATTCCACGCATGTTAGCTTGTTGCCGTAAACAGCGCCGGTATCAATCCCGATCTTGTTGTCCAGAATCAAGGGTTTGCGGAAAGGTGTGTGACCAAAAATTACACGTTTGTCGAAGTCGTAATCAGAATAGATAAATTCGTCGCGTATCCAGAGCATATCCCACTCGTGTTGTTCTTCAAGGGGTACGTTTGCTTTTAGACCTGCATGCACAAAGATGTAGTTTTCTGTCTCATAGTACAGGGCAAGATTGTCAAAAAACTCGAGGTGTCTTGGTGGTATGAGATCCGCTTCGCTCTGGCCACGTCTTCTCGTGTAACTTTCCAGTGTGGTATCCCCTCCATTGTACAGGAAGGTTAGCGTGTCAACTCCACTCAGGTAATCCTGCAATATCTGTTCGTGATTTCCCTTGAGCAGAACAATGCTGTTTTCCTCTGGCCCAAGATCAAGCAGATAGTCAACCACCTCCATAGAGTCCGGCCCGCGGTCTATATAATCCCCGATAAAGACGAGCGTGTCTCTTTTCAGGTCAACGTCAATAATGTCCATCAAAGAGACCAACTTGTCAAGGCAGCCGTGTATGTCACCCACTGCAAAGATTCTTTTCATATCAAAACCACCGTAGCACGAATGTCCGCTTTCTTTCATCCAGCCGGGTGATCCCCTCCTGCTGGGCCATTGCAATCGCCTCCTGGCACTCTTCATCCCTGACAGCTCTGCGCAGGGCCGGCACCTCTGATGCACGACCACATGGTCTGTATTGGTCCATGACATTGACGTAGCTGTTAGAAGAGATCTCTCTTGCCAAAAACCGCATTACGTTACGGGTTCCTGCCAGCCCATCCGGCAAGACGAGGTGGCGTATGAGCAGGCCGCGTTGGGCGATCCCGTGTCCGTCCAGGACCAAATCTCCCACCTGGCGGTGCATCTCCTTGAGAGCGTGTCGAGCCACTTCCGGATAATCCGGTGCATCACACAGCTCGTCGGCCACCTTCGGGTCCCAGAACTTGAAGTCAGGCATGTAGATATCAAACACGCCCTCCAAGAGGGTCATAGTGTCAACCATATCATACCCGCTGCTGTTATATACTAGCGGGATTCGAAGGCCGGCTTCAACTGCCTTGTCAACAGCGGCCAAGATTTGGGGCACCACGTGTGAGGGTGTAACAAAGTTGATGTTGTGGCAGCCCCTTTCCTGAAGAAAAAGCATGGCTTTGGCAAGGTCTTCTGAAGAGAACTCCACACCTTCGCCTTCGTGGCTGATGTCGTAGTTCTGGCAGAAGACGCACAGCAGGTTGCACCGAGCAAAGAATATGGTGCCCGAGCCGTTTTTTCCCACCAGAGGACTTTCTTCCCCAAAATGAGGGCTGTAGCTTGACACAATGGCCCGCTCACCTGTCTGGCAGATCCCCTTTTCACCCGAGTACCGATCCACTCCGCACCCCCTGGGACAGAGAGTGCACGTTTTAATGATTTCGTAGGCCTGCTTGATCTTTCCCTTCAGTAGGCCCTGGTTATGGGTTTCAATATACGCAGGTACAAAAGAGCTCATGTTTCAGGTGTGCCCCCGGCTTCTTCTTTGATGTGAGAGCGTTGCATAACCTCATATCAAAGAGCGAAGCGAGGTTCTACAAAGGTCTCGTGTGCAATCTATATATAAAAATAATAAGCAAGCCTTTTAATGTCAATGGATTAAGCAAGCACCTTTTGGTAAGAAGTCCGTGTTGTTTACTCCATGGGGTGGAGTGCAGGCTGAGGGGGCAACCACCAAGTTATTATGAACTTACTCATTGGGTTGATAACCATGGTGATTCATGAGATACAAGAGTTGTCGAGATCCACAATCGGTATGAAGATCTAGATACTTTCACTGATTTTTTCTACTTAACTGGTGTCCAACAACGAAAATAGAGATCTGAGAAATGAGACCATATCGGTGCGTCTCCTTAAACAAAGGGATGAGGAGGCCTTTCGTGTTCTCATTCGACGATATCAAGGCAAACTCTTTAGCATCGCCTATAGTATGACCTTGGATAGAGAAGAGAGCCTGGATATAGTTCAGGAGGCATTTTTAAAAGTATACCAGAACATTCATACTTTTAGAGAAGAATCTAGACTTTCGACCTGGCTCCATCGGATTACTGTCAACCTATGCCTGAACTGGAAAAGAAAATGGAAGAGGAGGTTTAAATGGCATCATCGGCCCATAGAAAGAGATGAGGCCGGCGATCGCCCAGAGTTGGGAACAGATAATTATTGTGCAGAGACTCTTTACGAGAAAAAGGAATTTGAAAAGATATTATGGGAAAATTTAAAGGAATTGCCTGAGGAAGCAAGGGTCGTATTTGTGCTGAAGGAAGTGGAAGGTCTTTCGTATGATGAGATTGCTAGGGTGTTGAAGATAAAGACGGGAACGGTCAGTTCCAGACTCTTTTATGCCCGCAAGAGGTTGAAAGAGTCTCTAAAGCAATATCTGATGGTTTTGTAAAAGGCGAAGCCTTTACCGGCCCCTGTATCTTATCTCGTCGATAAACTCTTTTACAGGACAAATCTCATCTGTTATGATTTAAAAGATGTGGAAGTCATGCCACACGATTTTCTGGTCTAATGAAACTTGACTTCCTTGTGATGGAGATGATGCGATTCAACAGGTTTAGCTTATGGTTTTTGTTGCCTATTCTGATCGGCATGCCGGCAGGCCCAGTCTGGGCTAAGCCTAACATAAATGTAGTCGTTAAGACTGTCCTGGCATCACAGGGTGAGGAACACTCTGATCCACGTCTGTCAACCCTTATAGGGGAGCTGCAATCCGTCTTTCGATATTCCTCTTACCAACTCCTGAGGGAGGACCCGATAGGCTTAGCCATGAGAGAGACGGGTGTTGTTCCGCTTCCAGGAGACAGGGTTTTGAAGATCACGCCTAGACGCATAGCAGGAAACAGAGTGGAGCTCAAACTTGTGATCTTGAAAAAGAAGAAGCAAATCTTTCAAACTGTAATCCAGCTCCTCAACCACGGCAGCATTATCGTGGGAGGGCCCAAATACAAAGACGGTTTCCTGCTTTTCAATATATCCACTTCATTTTAGTCTTTATTCCTGCCTTTTTTATTTTTCAACTGAGTTTTTTCTAACAATTGGTGTCTAACAAGGCAAAGATAGATTTTCTGATGAGGATGAAAGCTCATGGTTAAGGACAAAACCGCATGTGATCCTACTTTGCTTAACCGTTTTTTTGACGAGGAACTCGCGCCGGATGAACATGCTCGGGTCACAAAACATCTGAAGGATTGCCCTTCTTGCGAAGAGGCACTCCGAGACTATCAGGTCATTTCCACAACCTTGAAGAGTAGCTTAGCTAATGAGGTTTCTCGTGCCAAGATTGAGCGGGTTGAAGAAAACGTATTGGACCTGATCCAGAGAAGAAGGGTCCCATGGTGGATGAGACCAACAGACCTATTTGCAACCAGGAAAGTTTATATACCTGTTACGGCCTTGGCTACGCTGCTTGTCCTCTTTTTCACTCTTGTGAGACACCCTGCGACGGTGTCCGGCCGTAGCGCCATCATAAACTCCTTTGAGGGAGATGTTGAATCCGTCATGATTTTAGAAACACCGAAATCGCACCAGACTATTCTATGGTTTAATGAGGCCACGATTTCAGGCGATGAAGAACGTGGGGCTCAAGAAAATCAGAGCGCTGTTTGAGCTTTTTTTAACAAACGGGTGGTTAACGTTCCAAAATAGAGAACTAGGAGGTAGAAGAATGAAAAACAAAAAGCTGCTCATCACAATGTTCACAACGATGCTGTGCTGCTCTTTTCTATTAACCTCAGCCTGGGCAGGCGCGGAACAACGTTATAGATGGGAAGGAATAGCCATAGGAATAGGAGCCGCGGTTCTGGGAAATGCTCTCTTTAACGCCTGTTGCTATTCTCAACCTGGTCCGGCACCTGTTTGTTATAGTCCATCGCCTGTCGTCTATTATAGTCCCGGGCCAGCTTGTTTTACTCCACCAGTTGCTTATTACAGTAAAACTGTTATTCGTCCCGGACCGCCTCCTTGGCGTCGTCATGGATATTGGAACTCCAGCCATCGGTGTGGTCATAGGCGCTGGTAGATGATAGAGGCAAAGGGGGTGAGCGACTCATGAGGAAACGAGCGTTGCAACTGTTATTGGCTGCAATTTTAGGTGCGGGGCTTCTTTTTGCAGTGGTTCATGCAGCTCAGCAGGCACCTGATGAGATAGTCATGAATTCAAAGGTCTATCCAAAACACAAGAAGACCTTGGTTACCTTTACGCACAAGAGACACAATTCGGATTACAAGATTCCTTGCACCGGGTGTCACCACACCTATAAGGATGGTAAGAATATCTGGCAGCAAGAAGATGAGGTCAAGAAATGTGATGTTTGCCACAGTGAAGCCAAGGCACCAACAGGAAAAGAAGCCCCGGTCCTGAGCGAGCAAGAAAAGATCAAGAAGTATCACTACTCAGCCATACATGAGAACTGTAAGGGCTGTCATGCTGGTTTGAAGAAGGCAGGAAAGTCTGCCGGACCCACAGTGTGCAAGGACTGCCACCCCAAGCTTACAAAGAATTAGCCTACAGGGGTAAAAATCGTGCGTTTGCTAATTCTATTTCTTGCACAGATGCTGGCTGTGCCCCCCACGGTATACGCAGGACAGACACCTGCTTCTACCGGAGGCAACATTCCGTTTCACGTTGGCGAAAAACTGAGCTATTTGCTCAAGTGGAGTATGGTCCCTGTCGGAAAGGCTGAGCTTCGCGTTTTGGACGGGGAACGGAAAATGGGGGAACCGGCCTATCTTTTTCAGGTCTCTGTTAAATCATACCCAGTTATCGATCTGATCTATAAGGTGCGCGACCATGTTGAATCGTATGCTGACAGATCTATGACCCATTCGCTTTTGTATACAAAGAAGCAACGTGAGGGAAGACATGAAAGGGACGTCATGGTCACATTCGATTGGGATCGATCCGAGGCGCACTATTACAGCAAAGGGAAGCAGGAACACAGCGTGACTCTTTTGCCTGGGACCTTTGACCCTCTAGGTGTGTTCTATGCATTCCGCTTAAACCCTTTAAAAGATAAGCTTCAAGTGGAAGCTTCAGTGACCGACGGCAAGAAACACGTAATCGGTAGGGCTCGGGTTATTAAACGTGAGAAAGTAAAAGTTCGTGCCGGAGAATTCGATACGTTCTTGATAGAACCGGATTTGCAGCACGTTGGTGGAATTTTTGAGAAAAGCAAGGACGCCAGGCTTTTGGTCTGGGTCACGGCGGACGACCATCGCATAGTCGTCAAGGCAAAAAGCAAAGTTATCGTCGGCCATTTTACAGCAGAACTGGTCTCGACGGAAGGCGTTTTTCCGTGACAATATGATATTAGTCACACCAGGAGCCCCCAGTGAACCCTAACGATGCATGAGGCTGTGTGCAGGCTGTGGGGTCATGAAGGGCCTGAGAGAAATGGCTGCTTTAATAGAGGTCAGAGTGTATTGGACACTGATGATGTGCCCACATGTTGCGTAGATAAGGGGGCTTGCCATACAACATGTTGTATCTTCGACTAATACTGCCTGGAAATAGCTAACCTGCTATTATTGTTCTTGATTTATTCCTAACCGTGTTATAAGCAATACTCGCTTCAGAAGTATTCCTATTAAGTTCCGGCCCGTGTGCCTCACTCCGCTTGGCAGGAGGGCGGGCTTGTCTTGGTTAGGGGACGAATGGATATGTTGTTAGACAATCTGTTAAGCATTCAACACCGCCTGAACCCACTTCATGTTCATTGCCGGTTGGTAGAAAAAGGAGTCAACAATGGGTTGTCTGTAACAATATGCAAGTGGTACGGAATTCTCATCTACAGATGGCTTGCCTGGTTTACGGTTATTGCAGTGCGCGCATGCAGGCACGTAAGTAAGTGAGTTTAGAAAGCGAGGTGTGTCGGGATTTTCTGATTGATAAAGACAAATGTAGTGCAAGGACCCAGCATATCTAACTTGAAGGAAGTGCTCAAGTCTGTCTCAAGGGCCTTGAAGGTCCTCACCCAAGAGACCGAGAAACTCATAGATAAGGTGGACAAAGGTGAAAAGGCTGAGACAATGTATTTATGAAATTCAGCTGTTTGGAGATTAGTCTGAGGCCTTTGCAGAACCTTGCCTCGTTTTCTGCTATGGTGTTAATGAAAAAATCTTACTCTGTCTCAACCTTTGGGGGCTGGGCCTTTTCTTGTATTCTGGCATTCAGGGCTTCCACTTGTTTGTTATATGCTTGTCTCCTGTTTTCATAATCTTTAATGCGTGCGTTGAAGTCGGATATGTTGTCGATGAGGGCTTTGCGTGCACTCGGGGCCAAGCGTGTTGTTGACGCTTTCTGCAGTTTGTCCCTTTCCTCCATGAGAGTATGATATTCTTCTTCTAACTTAGCTCCGATATCCCTTAGTCTCAAACCCGCTGCATTCTCCTCGCCTTCTTCGGTCGGGGCTTCTTTTTGAGAGGGGGGCTCCTCAATCTGTTTTACTGTTTCTTCCTGGTAGCCTTCTTGTCTGCGCATTTCAGTCTTTTCCCCTGGTCTTGACTCTTGCGTTGCTTCATCATACTCGTTAACCTTTGAGCGTTGATCCACAGGGACATTGGCCAGATTGTCTGTGAAGCGCACGTTTCCTTCCTTATCTACGTATCTGTAGAATTCAGCTGTACTCAGCTCTGGCAGGGCTATCAGTAGCAGGGCAATAATGCATTGCCGAAACACCATGACTATCATTCCTCCCAGCCGTGTTCCCCAATGAGCTTTACGAATCGGCAACCACCCAGGCTGGTTTGGTAGATGCCATCTTGGTCCCTTACTACCTTGAAAAGTGTCTGGGAGAACCTGCCCCCCACGGGTATGACCAAGCGACCCCCCAACTTCAACTGGTCAACGAGCACTTCTGGCACCTCTGGAGAACCCGCAGTGACAATGATCGCGTCAAAAGGACCTTCCTCCGGCCAACCTTTGGTCCCATCGGAACACTTAGCCACCACATTGTGATATTTGAGCTGGTCGAGGATCTTTCGTGTTCCGATAAAGAGCTTACGGACCCTTTCAATGGTGTACACGCGATCGGCCAATTCAGCCAGTATCGCTGTCTGGTAACCAGACCCTGTGCCGATCTCAAGAACGCGATTGTCTTGAGTCAATTCAAGGGCCACGGTCATCTCAGCCACAATATAGGGCTGCGATATGGTTTGGCCTTCGCCAATCGGGAGCGGAAAGTCTCCGTAAGCCTGATCCTGGAGGGCCTCACCTACGAAAAGATGACGGGGAACCTTTCGCATGGCATCAAGAACCCTTCGGTCATTGATGCCACGGGCCTCGATCTGGGTACTCACCATCTTTTCCCGCAGCCGACTAAATTTCATGTTCGGGAATACTAGTGTTTATCCCAAAACCCTCTAAAAACGACCCGGTTTGCCTTGGTCAACTCCTTTATGGACACACAAAAACCTATCAGAGAGAGGACCTTGAGTCAAGGGGAAGCCCTTTGTCGTTTACCTGATGCCATGGATATGATATCAATAACAGCAGCTTCAAATGATATCATATCCTGTAAGAGTCAAGCCTTTAGAAAAAGGCTCGATTTTGGTCAATGGCGTTCACAAACCGGCCTTTTTGAAAGCGCTAAAGTGTTATCACATCCCTAATCTTGTGGTTCCGGCCTGTCCGCCTCACTCCGCTTGGCAGGAGGGCGGGCTTGTCCGGGTCGGGAGGCTTAGATGTCATTCAAGGAGAACCTGAAGAAAAAGATGTTAATAGACAGCCTTTCAAAGACCGTCTCCGTGTCCATAGGACCTCCTGGGATGTCCCGCAGGGTGGACAAAGAAACCATGCGGAGGCTTCTTGCCCTAAGCCCTTTTGTGTTGGAAAACAGGAGAGACCTTGAACTCTATTTCCGAGAATTGGAGCCGGGCTTGGGGGAGGTTCTTGTGCTGGACAATGAGCTCCCCCTTTACAGGAACACCGGTCTTGAGGATGTAACACTCCGCAAGAGTCCTGAATTGAAAGAAATGGTGAGTATTAGAAACATTATCAAGATTTTGAATGACTCCGATATCCTTATGTGCAAGGGCCGGGAGGCCCTCGGTTACGTGCAGAGGCTGGCTCTGGATTTGCTGGATCTTCGCTATGATGAAAGGGACATAGAAGAGATGGCCGATGAAGGGCTCGAGGCCTTTGCCAGGGCAGATTCTGAGGTGGTCATGGAAGTGTTGGAGCTCTTTGTTGAGATCCTGGGTTACGAATACGTGCCTGCAGCTGTGACGGTGAATGACTACGTGATGTTTGGCGCTCATCACAAACAGGAAGGGGATAGGGAAACATATGGCCCCATTATCATGTACAATGGCAAGACAAATACCCTAAGGCTGATCAAACGCGCAGTGCCGTTGGCCGATCCTGTTGCAAGGGACATAATCCCAGGCGTTGCCTTGGGCGAAGTAAAGCCGGACGCAGAAGAGTACGGACTTTTCCAGTTTTTGAAGGAGGAAGTCTTGAAGAGGGACCAGCATACTTTACATTAGATCCTGGACAGACCGGAATTGAGGAATTGGGAATAAAGCTGCAACTGATGGACCAATTGGCACACAAAATGCAGAATGCAAAAAGAATATTACAAGTTTGCTGCAATTTTTGGCGCCCTTGTTATTGAAAAAAGACAACCATTGTGAACCTGAGGTGCGTATGACTGAACTTGCTCCCATAGTGATTGACCCAAAGACATTTCTTCGTGAACACTTCAGCCTCCCGGCTCTGCCGGAGGTAGTGACCAAAATCCAGCAACTGATACAAAGCGGTGATGCCGACATGGGAGACGTGGCCGATCTTGTAAAGAGCGAACCTGCAGTTGTTGCCCAAGTCCTGAAAGTGGCTAACTCGGCCTATTATGGGCTTCCCAGAGAGGTGCCGGATGTGAAATTTGCTTTAGCCTTTCTGGGATTTAACGAGATTTATCGCATGGTGCTTTCGCTGTCTGTCGTCAACACCCTGTCAATCAAGGAGAAGGGCGAACTCGACAAGTTCTGGTTTCATTCCTTTTATACAGCTTTGTGTACAAAACACCTGGCAAAGAAACACGAACCTCTGTTGTCCTTTGAAGAGTTATGGTCTGCAGCCATCTTGCATGACATTGGAAAACTGGTTTACCTAAAATTTTTCCCCGACCATTACAAGGCAGTCCAGGATTTTTGCAAACAAGATGGTTCCTTGTTCAGCGAAGCAGAAAGGCATTTTTCATTACCCCCAAGCAGTTTTTTGGGTACTCTGTTGTGTGATCACTGGAGGTTGCCGAATCACATCAGGAGTGCCTGTGAGTTTCATACCTTAAGGGATTTGCCAAACATCAACAGAGGCAGCCAATCAGCACGTTTTCAGCGGATGATCTGCCTGGGAAATGTGATAGCGGTTCTGTCTGCCAACGAACTGAAAGATGCGACCAAACGTGAGATAGCCTCTGCAGTCATGGCAGCGTTGGGTTGTGCAGAACCAGAATTCCTGGGCATGATGGGAGACGTATACGAATTAAAGCTTGATGTGGAAAAATTTGCCGGCCAGTTCAACTGAGTTTCGTAAACTTCCCCCCCTCAATCTTACCGCGCCCCAGTTTTTTGTCGACTCTCCTGACTTCGGTAAACAATCAAATCAAATTTATGCTGAGCCACAGAAGAATTGACAGTTCCTGCTGGTTCGTTCTAGTAAGAATTCGGCGCTGTGATGGATTACAGCGAGAGGGCAAGATACGCCCAGATTATACCACCGTGTTTAACGAATGAGCGAATACAACCGAGAACAACTAGAAGCGATTACAATGGTGCGGGGCCGACTGAATATGGCTTCTCCCTCAGCGCTGGCAAGCCTGAGGGCGCGGATAAAGAAATATCTGGGATTCAGACAAGATGTCGATTCGTTTTTGCGACAGCATTTTTCAGGGGTTTGTACACAGAAGTGCTACCACAACCATCACAGTGCTTGCTGCGGTCGTGAAGGGATTACCACATTTTTTGCTGACGTGGTGATAAATGTTTTGATGTCGCCCAACGAAGATGTTGATCGGTTGTTGCACATCCTAAGTTTTCCAAGACTTGGCTTAAAGTGTGTCTACCTTGGAGCGGGTGGGTGCCTCTGGAACATCAAGCCCATCGTCTGTGAGATGTTTCTGTGCGAACATGCCAGAAGCGCGGTATTTAACAAAGAACCCCGTGCGTTGAAAGAATGGGAGCAACTAAAACGCAGAGAAAAAAGGTACACATGGCCCAATCGTCCAGTGCTTTTCGATGATCTGGAAGCAGAATTTATGGAAAACGGATATTATTCACCCCTCATGTATTTCCATAACAGTCCAGGGCTACTAAAGGTAAAAGACAAGGCCTACAAAAGGCGCTGGCGCCCAAAAACGCTCACGGAGCGAGCCAAAGGGCTTTAGACCAAGATCATGAAGGGACTCACGCTTTGTACACTTATTTCGGGGATGCAACACTCAGACGATACGCTTAAAGTCCTTTTCGATTTGGTGCAGGCTTTGGCGTATCAGGGTGGGGCGGCCATGGGGACAATGGGTCGCGTGTTCAAGGGGGGCCAACTGTTCCAGAAGCCTCTTCATCTCTTGATCTGAAAGCCTTTGCCCGGCCCTTATGGCCCCGTGGCAGGCCATAATGATAAGGCACTCGTCCATGGCTCGATGGAGCCCGGAGGCAACACCGATTTCAGCCACCTTTTCTATTATTTCCATAATCAGGGGCTCGGCAGGCTTTTCCGCTAAAATGTTCGGAACAGACCTGATCAGGTAAGTCCTTCTTCCAAAGGGTTCTATTTCCACACCAATGTCGCCCAGGTCTTTCAGCAAGGTGTCCAAGATGCTCGCTTCTCGGTGGCCCAACTCCAGTCGTTCAGGGATCAGCAGACCCTGAGTCACAGTCTTTGACCCATCATAGGAGGCCTTGAGGGATTCGAAAACCACCCGTTCATGAGCGGCATGCTGATCGACGAGAACAAGACCCTCTTCGGATTCGCATACGATATAGGTATTATGGATCTGCCCAAGGACCCTGAGGGAGGAAAAAGTCGTTTCTTGCCACAGGCGAGGTGAGACGTCACCGGGGGGACTGGAAGGTTTCCACATGGGTTGGAAGGACGACTCACTGATTTCACCGCGAGATGACAAAATCGTGTAATGCTTGGACCCACGAGCAGATTTGGGCGCAGCCCGCTGGCCCCACCCGAGGCGGTCTAAAGGTCGCAAGGCGGCGGCTATACCCTTTGCAATCGTATTATGGACCTGCCTCGGGGCTTCGAATCGGACCGAGCTCTTAGTGGGATGAACGTTCACGTCTACCTCATCAGGTGGCAGCGTCACAAACAGTACTACTACAGGAAACTTCCCTTTCATAAGATGACCTGCATAACCTTCCATAATAGCGTGATACAGGACCTTGTCTCGGACGAACCTACCGTTCACATAGACATATTGGCCGCGGGAAGTTGACCGTGTGATGTCGGCAGAGGCCACGAACCCACGCACAGTAACGCTGCCTGTCTTGCAGTCTACTTCATGCAGGTATTCTTCCAAACCGCCCCTTAAGACCTCTCCTATCCGGTGAAGAGGATGTGAGGTAGGGCTCCAGTTTCCCAAGGTCCTTTCGTTGTGAAAGAACTTGAAATGGATACCTGGCCACGCGAGCACAAACCGCGTGACCGTATCGCTGATGTGGCCCATCTCCGTCTGGTCTGTTTTCAGGTATTTGCGTCTGGCAGGGGTGTTAAAAAATAGACGACTTACAGAAATCATTGTCCCTTTGGGGGCTCCGACTTCAGACACATCCTTGATTTGTCCGCCTTTGACAACAATGCGGGTCCCCACATCAGAGGACTCCGTTCTGGTAACAATTTCCATGTCCGAAACAGCAGCTATGCTGGGAAGGGCTTCCCCTCGGAACCCCAGTGTTCTTATCGAAAAGAGGCCTGTCTCGTCACGGATCTTACTCGTCGCATAGCGCTCTATGGAAAGGAGACCATCATCGCGATCCATGCCAACGCCGTTGTCAGAGATTCGAATGAGGGTCCGCCCGCCCTTTTTCACTTCCACCAACACCTGTGTACTACCGGCATCGATGGAATTCTCTACGAGCTCCTTGACAACCGAGGCTGGACGTTCCACGACCTCGCCCGCAGCTATCTTGTTGGATAAGGCTTCAGGAAGGATTCTTATTCGGGGCATCTTTTTTGGCAAAAAAGCGGATGAGAAATTCGGCATCCTTGGGCGGCAAGTCAAATTTGACACACGCCTTCTCAATCAAACTGCTCACATTTGCCCCAGGGTTATTGAGGCGCTTGCCTGATATCCATCTCGTTGCCTTTCTCAGGTCTTCCCCTTCTGGTTGAATGCTCATATTATCCTGCCTTTGTCTTCATTTTGTTAGGGTTACGATCCTACAAGCCTATCATTAATCAGATATTCGGCCGTCTGTCATGGTAGTCGGTTGCTTGTTCAAAATTGTAAGCAACTCTGATGAGCATTTCCTCGTCAAAGTGTTTGCCAAGGATCTGCAATCCTATGGGAAGCCCTTCCCTGCTGAACCCGCAGGGAACAGAGATCCCCGGTATTCCGGCTAGGCTGGCAGGTAGGGTAAAGATGTCCGACAGATACATGGACAGGGGGTCGTCCAGTTTTTCCCCAAGCTTAAAGGCAGGGGTTGGGGCCACAGGAGAGAGCAGGACATCGCACGTCTTGAAGACCTGTTTGAAGTCTTCCATGATAAGGGTGCGGACCTGGGATGCCTTTCCGTAGTAAGCCTCATAGTATCCTGCTGACAAGGCGTAGGTGCCGATAATAATTCGCCTCTGCACCTCTGATCCAAAGCCTTTCGATCGTGTCTTTTGATACATGCGTATCAAATCACCTGAGGGGGGTTCTCGTAGCCCGTACCTGACGCCGTCGTAGCGAGCCAGGTTAGAACTTGCTTCGGCAGGTGCGATGATGTAATAGGTCGCAACAGCGTACTGAGTGTGAGGAAGAGATACTTCCTTGCAGGTTAAACCAAGCCCTTCAAGAACATTTATTGCATCGCTTACAGCTTGTGATACATCCGCGTCCAGGCCTCCCACATGATACTCTTTAGGTATGCCTGCCACAAGCCCGTCCAGGCCAGATCGAAGCGATTTAGTGTAGTCGGGTACCGATCGTGGGACAGACGTGGAGTCCGCGGGGTCGTATCCGCATATCTCATTCATAAGGATGGCACAATCCGTTACATCCTTGGAGATCGGACCGATCTGGTCAAGTGAAGACGCAAAAGCCACAAGCCCGAAACGAGACACTCTGCCGTAAGTCGGTTTCAGGCCCACAGCGCCACAATGTGAGGCGGGCTGTCGTATGGAACCGCCTGTGTCGGTTCCAAGGGCCGCAATGCATTCATCAGCAGCGGTAGCCGCTGCTGACCCACCACTGGAACCCCCGGGGATGCGTGTCAGATCCCATGGGTTATGGGTCAACAAAAAGGCTGAGTGCTCATTGGAGGAACCCATGCCGAACTCATCCAGGTTGGTCTTGCCTATAATGACTCCGTAGTCCTCACTGAGCTTTTTCACGACTGTGCAGCTGTATGGCGGAGTAAAGTTCTCCAATATCTTGGACCCACAGGTTGTCCTTATGCCTTCCGTACAAAGAATATCCTTGATTGCTAAGGGAATACCAGTCAGTGGCCTGGCCTCGCCGCCTCGAATCAGATCGTCCGCAGCTCTAGCCTGAGCCATGGCCCGATCCTTGACCAATGTAATATAAGCGGAGACTTTATCCTCAACTGCTTCAATCCGGTCGAAAACCGACGAGGTCAGCTCCACAGAACTGATTTCGCCTCTGTTGAGCAGTTCGCGGGCTTCGTGTATGGTCAGTCGACAAAGGCCCACGGTTATCCTATCACCTTTGGGACGACAAAACTTCCGTCCTCCGATTGCGGGGCATTGGTGAGCCCCCGATCTACAGGCATAGAAGGTTTTACTTCGTCATCCCGGAAGGCATTATTGATGGAAATGGCATGGGACGTAGAGGTCACCCCTTTGGTGTCCACGCGGTTCAGGGCATCCATGTACGCCAGGATATTTCCCAATTGTTCGGCATAAAGTTCAACCGCTGCATCATCCAGGTGCAGGCGGGCAAGTTTTCCCACCTGGATGATTTCTTCTTTGGTAATTTTCGCCATAGTAAAGGACTCCGTATTGACTGGTGGCATGTTTCATTCACGTATGACGATCGGTTCAAACTTTTCGCGCCTGAGCATTGCGACTGTCTCCTTAGCGTCATGGCGATTCTTAAAATGACCCACACGCACCCTGTAATATGTACCTTTTCCCGTGATATGTACCGTGGTTGCATAAGCCCCGTATCCCTTGCGCTTCAGGTCGGAGACCATCTCCTCGGCCTTGGTCGAATCCTTGAGAGCTGCAAGTTGCAGGGTGAAAGACACGGCGGTCGGTTGCTCTTTCATTAAAGACGATGTCAACTGTTGCTCTTGCTTTTTGCTTGCCAATGCTTTCGGCAGGGTCTCCGACTCTGCTATGCGAGGTGTCTTGTCTCCTGTCGGTGTCTTGGAAGTAGCCTTTGGCGCCTTTGTCAAGGATTTTAACCGCGCCTCTTCCTTCTTGTCAGTGAGGATGTCATAGAAGCCAAGATGCCTTTCATGGGAAAGCTTGTTAAAACCGGGTTCATTTGCTCCTTCGTCACCTTCCAGGGCCGCTTCCTTGAGAGCGGTGAGTTCTCTTGTAAGCTTTTCAACATCGAAGCGGACCGGCGAGAGCCCACGACCCACGATTACACCCAGGGTGAACATCCACACCATGGCAAGGAAAGCTACTCCTAACCAAAGAAACGCCTCTTTTCTGGTCAGTTCAATGGCAAACCGGGATCTTCTTGCCGCAGTTTTCTTCTCATGTTCGGACTGTGAAACGCTTCTGCTCATGAGTGTGCAATATCCTCTACATGGTTTCCGGTGCTGAGACTCCCATCAGAGCAAGCCCGTTCCTTATAATAATTCTGATGCCGGATACAAGGAAAAGCCTAGCCGCTGAGACTCTGTGATCATCACTTACGACCTGGTGCTTACTGCGGTCATGATAGTACGCGTGAAAGGCCCCTGCTAACTCTTTCATGTAAAACGGAATCCTGTGAGGCTCCAACAACCGAGCACTCTGAGCCACGACCTCCGGATATTGGGCCATGAGCTTGATCAACTTAATTTCTTCGGGCAAATTGATGACAGCGGGAAAGTCTTCGTGCCAACAAATATCGTCATAGCCTTTCTGCTGAGCCTTCTTGAGAATGTTGGAGATTCTTGCGTGGACATACTGTACATAGTACACGGGGTTTTCATTTGATTGCTTCTTGGCTAATTCAAGGTCAAAGTCCAGTGGGCTGTCATAATGACGCAGCAAGAACATGAAGCGTGCCGCATCCCGGCCCACTTCATCCATGACCTCCTTCAGGGTAACGAACTCGCCGGTTCGTGTGGACATAGCTACAGGCTTGCCACCTCGGAGCAGGTTAACCAGTTGCACAAGGATGAACTCGCACTTCTCCTTGTCATGGCCCAGTGCCTGAATTGATGCGGAAATCCTCGGCATATAACCATGGTGGTCTGCCCCCCATATGTCGATGACCCTGTCAAATCTTCGCTCAAGTTTGTCCTTGTGGTAGGCTATGTCGGAAGCAAAGTAAGTCGTTGCGCCATTGGCCCGAACCACAACCCGGTCCTTTTCATCGCCGAAATCTTGTGTGCGAAACCATTCGGCCCCGTCATGTTCGTAAATGATATCTTGGCTTCTAAGGTCCTGGATCACCGCCTGGACACTTCCGGAATCATACAGGGACTGTTCGCTGAACCACCGGTCAAAGGAGACACCAAATGTCTCCAGGTCTTTTCTTGTCTCTGCAAGGATTTCATCGGCCGCAAACTTTGCGCAGACAATAACAGCTTCCTCTTCAGATAATTCCAGCAGCCCTTTGCCTCGGCTAGCAACGAGCTGTTCAGCCAGATCCTTAATGTAGCCCCCCTGGTACCAATCTGTTGGGAACTCTATTACTTCTCCCAGAAGTTGTCGGTAGCGCAAAAATACAGACCGGCCCAGGGTAGATATCTGGCGGCCAGAGTCGTTTACATAATACTCCTTTTCGGTCTCATATCCTGCTGCCTCCAATATGGCCGCCAACGTGTCGCCAACGGCTGCGCAGCGTCCGTGGCCTACATGGAGAGGACCAGTGGGATTGGCACTCACAAATTCGATGTGAACCCGTTTGCCAAGCCCGATTTCCGAAGTGCCATAGGCCTTATCCCCATCATGAACGCTTCTTAGGATCTTGTACCACTGTTCCTGGACGATGAAGAAGTTGATGAACCCAGGACCTGCAACTTCCATATTTGAAACCAAGTTGTTCGTGTCCTCAATATGATCGATGATGATGCTGGCAACTTCTCGGGGGGGCCTTTCTTGATGACTAGCTATGGACATGGCAATATTTGTACTGAAGTCACCGTAGCTTGCAATCTTGGGGGTCTCAAGGGCAATGGCTGGTGGGGCCTCAAAAGGTCGAAGATGGCCGGCAGCGAAGGCAGATGTCAGCGCTCGCTGAACCATGAGGCCGAGCATTTCTTTCATGGAATGTGTCTTAGTCAGTTTTGTGATCCAAGTCAAGGAGCATCAGTGGACTGTGTCACAGGGATGTTTCAACCAAAATATACTCCTGCGACCTTGTCCCACAATCCCTGCACCCCGAGGATCAGTTCGGCCACCTCTCTTACGGCGCCCCTGCCCCCAGGGGCCAGGGTGACATAGTGTGCTGCATCGAATAGGTGCTCCGAGGCATCCGCCACTGCAACGGCAAAGCCGACCCGATTCATAACAGGCAAATCCACCACGTCGTCGCCTACAAAGGCAGCATCTTCGAGTTTGAGATTCCTTTCAGATAGCATCTTTTCAAGAATCGACACCTTGTCTCTGACTCCCTGCGCCACTGCGGTGATTTCCAGATCTGCGGCCCTTTTTTCTACCATGCGAGACTCTCTGCCGGAAATCAAGGCTGCCTCAATGCCGGCATGTTGTAACATCTTTATGCCGTGGCCGTCCCGGACATCAAAGGCCTTGGACTCTGTGCCGTCATCATGGTACAAAAGGCTGCCGTCGGTGAGGACCCCGTCAACATCCAAACAAAGGAACTTGACCCGCTCCACCCGCGTCCGGACCTCAGCGCTGAGGCGCTTCAGCACAGAAGGGGTCTTTACAAGTGCTTTTCTGCCAGGCTCTTCGAGAAATCCCACATTTTGTGTCATGGGTCTTCTGCCTTCCTCTCTTGATGTCTATGTGCCATCGTACCTAAGGTCTACAGCCCAAAGGAGAAAGCCGCTGTGGTGATGTTGACCATGAAATATCACCGGATCGTTCAATGGCATCAAAAGATAGTCAGATCCAGGTGAGTGCCTTTTTGGTGCAGGGTGATAGCGAGAGTGACGAAAAAGTTCAATTATCGATTCATGGAGATTCCCGTCTCAGCTGTTGTCCACCTCGGACTTTTCCTTGTTGTTCGGTTTTAAGTGCTCTTGTTTAGATTGTCGCCAGAACTCTGCCGTCTGTTCGCCGAAACGCTGATGCATTTCAAAGTCGTTATTGGTGGGTTCATGCTTTTTTTCATTTTTCCTGTTCCCTTAATCCTTTCACATCTTTTGAAGGGCGTCTAGAGCGTCAGGCAAGTTAAGCCTTTCTCTTAGCACATATCCTTATATGTTGCAGCTTATGATACCTAAAACCACAATATGCGGTGCATGTCAACCAAAGATGTGGATGCCTATTCCACCCATTCCAGCACTGAGGCCTTAAGATGATGTTGCTCGCAAAAGAATTTAGACCGAATCCGACATTATTGAAAGGTAACAGTTTAGCCCTATGAAAAATGTTCTAAATCGCCACGAAGGGTACTGACACCTTTTCTGAGTGACTGCCGAAAGGGCACCGTCTTTTCGCGACTTATCTCTGGGGGAGACCGCAGCCCCGAGCTTGTCGAGGGGAATGCGGAGGGGGCAAAGCATCCCCCGGAGATAAGTCACAGAAAAGACCAGCCCGGGAGGCTCGGAACGAAAGAAAAGGTATCAGTAC
>CAZCWQ010000032.1:0-6596 GCA_964502365.1 uncultured Desulfobacterales bacterium
GCTGAGTGGAGATATCGGGGCGAGAAATGGAATAACGTGAATTGTTTGACCTCAGCCTTTCTGGCAAGGATGCCTGCTTGTTTTGCTGTCATATGGTATTTCCTGCGGGCCTCATCCACTTGTGCATGAAGGAAGGCTCCTTCGATAAAAAGTTGGTCGGCATGACTGGCAAAACCAGTAATTTTTTCGATGTTCTTGCTATTGAAAATTGCGTCAACAATGTACACAATCTTCTGACCTGGTGATATGCGGGCGATTTGTCGCGCAAGATCAGCCAGACGAAACGTAAGTCGTCTTTCTTTGCCGTTTTGCTCCCACCTTACGTGAAAGTTTTTGTCCGGGTCCTGCTCATCATACAGTGCCTCTTTAAATCTTTTCAGCCATGGCCCTGGTGGTATGCCGAGACTTCTTAAACGGTCCTTCATGACGTTCACATGGAACCGTTCTTCAAGTCTGAAAGCCAAGCAAGGGACCTTGTGATCCAAATGGATGGCCCGTATTGAAAATGAACGTTCTTCCAGTAATGTTCCGTCAAATGCAGACTCGCGGGGAAAATCTTGTGAGGTGAAACCCTCATTACAGTTATATACCTGGGTCAAGGTATGATCCGGATGAACCTCAGTGCCTTTGAGAGAGAAACGGTTATCGTAATTCTTTACCAGGTTCCACGTGTAGCCAGCCAATTTTCCCTCAATGTTTCGAAGAAAATGAGGGGGGCCAAACAAATGGAGAGTCTTGTTGCGGCCAAGACAAATTCGCAAGACTGTGTCAAACCCAAGAAAATGGTCCATGTGTGTGTGAGTCACAAACACATGAGTAATCTTAAGAATCTCTTTTGGGGGAAGGCGGTGCAAATCACCGATGTCGAAGAGGATGGCGCGCTTTTCAAAAAGAAATGGGATAAAGAGGGCAGGGTCCTCAAACGGTCCATTTACCAGCTTGGGATGGAAGGTGGGCCTCATTAGAGGACGAACTTAGCAACTTGGCTATTAATGCAATTGTAGATTTCTTCATCCGAGCCATAAATGTCTTCTACGCTTCTGTGTTTTATCAATTGCTCCACGACGAATGCTGTCAGATAGAGGCTCACGAAGTTTGGGCGAGGTACCAGCCTCCTGATAGGCGCAATTTGGTAATCAATGTCAAAATCATCTGCACGGGTCAGCTTTTGAAGGGAACCCGCAATCTGGTCCTCGATATCCTGTTTGCTGGTGGTTTCAATCAGGTTTCCCTCTATGAGTTTCATTGCTATTGCATTGCTCAATGGGTCTAAGACATTCTTGGTTTGCTCAATGACAAGCCGGTGGGCCCGTTCCTTCGAACTCTCAATTCTGGATAATATCCTTGCTTCCCGGTTACTTGGACGAAATATTCTTGCCATATCAGCTGGCGCTCTAATTCGTGATCGGTTGCCTCACCCGAACCCGTAAAGCCAAACCCCGCTCCGTGAGAAAAGGGCTTCGAGATTGTACAATCGATTTGACGTCAATGACGCAGACTAAATATTATTTAACCTACGACAACTGTTGTCAAATTACAACAGAAAAATTCCGATAATTACATTGGCTAGTCTGTATGTAGGTTTCTAATTATCACTTGGATATTTTTTCTGTCTTGCCACCGATTCCAGCGCACGTTGCAGGCGATGCGACGAAGGCGCTTCGGGGGCGGGCTATGCACATCCGCATTAAACAATATAGCATCAACGGACCTGCCTTGCGTGTTGTTGCCCTGTGCCAATCGCATTTGCACGTGACAGGTTCCGACTCTTCGGGCAGACAGTACGTGCACATCTGAAAGCATGAACAAAGGTTCTGGATTTCCAGTTCCAAAAGGAGCCAGTCGTTCAAGATCATCTGCTAGCTTGGGAGAAATCTCTCCAGCTGCTATCTCCACATCGATGTTGAGTTTGGGCGTCAAATCCTGTCCTTTTGTCTTGTCACGGACAAGTTTTTCAAAGTGAGTACGGAAGGCAGGGATATTTTCGGCGTTTAAGCTTAAACCAGCCGCAGTCTTATGGCCTCCGAATCTGCTCAGGTACTGGGCACAATCAGTGAGGGCTTCAAATAGGTCAAAGCCTTCTGGACTTCGTGCCGATCCTTTGCCGACGCCGTCGTGAACAGCAATCAGAACAACAGGCCGCGCATAACGGTCAACAAGCCTTGATGCTACGATGCCGATTACCCCTTCATGCCATTCCTGTTGGTCTAAGACTATTGACCTCTGTAACAGGTGAGGACTGGCCTTAAGTTGTTGGGCAATGTCGGAAAGGATAAGTCTTTCCATATCCTTTCTTCTGTTGTTTTCGCCATCAAGTTCCCTGGCGATGCTCTGAGCGCTTTCATAGCTGTTTGTGGTCAGGAGTTCACATCCCATAGAGGCGTGCCGAAGTCTCCCGGCGGCATTCAAACGTGGCGCCAGCTTAAACGCCACGTCCCATGCATCAAGACACCGGCCAGTCGTACCAGAGACCTCTGACAGGGCTTTCAAACCTGGACGGCTGGAACCGGCCAGAACTTCAAGCCCAGTTTTCACGTATATGCGGTTTTCTTCAAGAATGGGGACCATGTCTGCCACTGTTCCAATGGCGACGAGATCGCAAGCATCCTTTAGGTTTGGCTCTGCGCGGGTGCTCCAGAACCCTTTATCCCGAAGGCGCTTGCGTAGCGCCAAGATCAGGTTGAAGGCTACGCCGACTCCGGCGAGCGTCGTAAAACCTGAGGGACAGTCTGGTCGTTTAGGATTCAAGATCGCAAAGGCCTCAGGCAGTCGCAGAGGGATTTCATGGTGATCTGTTATGATAACGTCAATGCCTGCACGGCCGGCGTCACGGACGGCCTTGTGACTGCTGATGCCGCAATCTACAGTAATTATGAGGCTTGTGCCGCGCCTGATGGCCTCGTTTTCCACAAACCCGGAGCTGAGTCCATAGCCTTCGGACTGACGATGCGGTATGTAATAATCCGCGTCAATGCCTAAGTACGTAAGAAAATCAAGCAGAAGGGCAGTGGCTGTAATCCCGTCTACATCATAGTCTCCGAAAATCAGCACTCTTTCATGGTGCTGGAGAGCTACAATTATACGGGAAACGGCTCTATCCATATCTTTCATTAAAAATGGGGAGTGAATATCGGAGAGGGAAGGCCAGAGAAAGTGTGCTGCCTGTTCAGCTGAGTCGAAACCGCGGTTTATGAGGACTGCAGCAACGACTCGGTGACAGTCGAGGTCGGCTGCCAGCTTGGAAGTCTGTTCAGGGTCGGGTGTATGGATACGCCACTTCTCCTGCATGGAAATCTCGTATAGCTCAAAGACAAGATCTACACAACACCGATTTTTTCATTGAAAATGGAAATCCAAGAATGCTATGATATAAAACTTAAGACGTTGGACCTTCCAATTTGAACAGTGGTCGAGCCAATTTTTTATGATACCCAAAGCCTCCGTGAACAGATATTACCGGATAGACCCACGAGAGCTCTATTACTTGAAGTTTATCTTGGAGGGTTACTCTGGAGTGGCAGTAATGAGGACGGTAGACGCACAGGAATGTTTGATAGCACTTCACATTGGCCCCGGATGTGAAGGAGAGTTGGATATGATCATCAATGACCTTCAGAGGCAAATGCGGATTGAAGCAGCGGAAATCCCAAAAGAGGAAACCCTATGAGAAATGCGTGGCTTGTAGGTCTGTTGTCCCTGTTTTGCCTTTTTTTGGCGGGTATGGGCGCTATCGGCGGGTCTGCTCGGATCCGCGTCCCTGAGCCTTCAGACAACTATTCCGCCACTATCATGGATCGGTCCGATGTTTCAGCACGAGTTGAAAAGCTTAGTTTCGAAGGGCATACAGCCATTTCCGGAAAGCTTGGCAGTGGCCATATCAACATAGGCTTTGATAAGATCGTATCGATTGACTTTGTGATTCAGGCTGATACTTTAAAGGCCAAGGTGTTACTGAAAGACGGCAAGGCTGTCCCTATTGTCGTGGACAAGGAGATGGCTTGTTATGGCGAATTGACCTATGGCGAGTTCAAGATTGCCACGAAAGATATCAAGTCCATCACCATACACGGATTGGTGACTGGTCGATAGAAGCGGTGCACATGAAAACAAAACTGGTACACATAATCACCATGGGCTGCCAGATGAACGTTTATGATTCGCAGCAGATGGTCAGACTCCTGGCATCCATGAACTACATGCCTACTTCATACCCGGAGAAAGCCGACCTCATTCTTCTCAACACTTGCTCCATCCGCGAAAAGGCAGAGCACAAGGCGTACAGCCACTTAGGACGGCTTGCTCGAGTCAAGGGCAATAAGCTTGATCTGATCATTGGCGTGGGAGGATGTGTGGCTCAACAGGAGGGCGGACGCCTTCTTGAACGGGCACCCCATGTGGACATCGTGTTTGGCACTTTTGCCCTAAGACGGCTTCCCACCCTTATACGGCAGGTTGTTGAACAGAACAAGCAAGTTGTGGATGTTAGTCAAGAAGGGACTGTGGAGCCGTTGGTGACAAGACCAGTAAGTTTCGAAGAAGACCGCGCAACCGCTTTTGTGACCATCATGAGCGGTTGTAGCAATTTCTGTACATACTGCGTTGTCCCTTATGTAAGGGGTCGGGAGATCAGTCGGCAACCTCAAGGCATCCTAGAAGAAATCCAACATCTAGTGGCAAAGGGTGTCAAAGAGGTTACACTCTTGGGGCAAAATGTGAATTCTTATGGCCTGGATAACGGCGGTGGCTCGGATTTTCCGGCACTCCTTGAGACCGCGAACAAAATCAAAGGCTTGAAGCGTCTCCGTTTTACAACCTCTCATCCCAAGGATCTGTCTGATAAGCTTATTAGAGTCTTTGCCACACTTGACAAGTTGGCCCCCCACATCCATTTGCCTGTTCAATCTGGGGCAGACAAAATATTAAAGCACATGAACAGGGGCTACACAAGGGACTACTATCTGGCCAGGATCGAGGAGCTACGAGAAGTCCGGCCTGATATTGCCATCACGTCCGACATTATTGTGGGCTTCCCAGGGGAGAAGGAGGCGGACTTTGATCAAACCTTAGATCTTGTTGGAAAAGTCGCATTTGATAATCTTTACACATTTAAGTATTCTGATCGTCCAGATGTGCCGGCAGTCAGATTTCCAAACAAAGTTGGCGAGATTATGAAACGTCGACGGCTTGCCAGACTCCTGGAGCTTCAGAATGAGATCACTTTGAAAAAGAACCGATCACTTGTGGGGACTATCCAAGAGGTGTTGGTTGAAGGTGTGAGCAAAAAAGGTAATGGTCAGGTGACTGGGCATACACCTTGCAACAGGATAGTGAACTTTTCAGACAGTAGAGTCCGTGTTGGTCAGCTTGTGCCTGTCAAAGTAGCTGAGGCCTCTTCGCATTCGTTGTTGGGTGAGCCAGTTGAGTGTTGTGGGGAATGGTCCAGGAAAAAAGGAGGAATACTGAATGCTGCATGAAATGAAAGTCTCGGGTATAACTATCGATCCTACGTCAAACGCCCCCATAGTTATCCTTAAGGCAGTCAATATGGATCAGGCTCTGCCGATATGGATTGGGATACTGGAGGCCACTGCCATTGCCACGGAGTTGGAAAATGTTCGACTATCTCGTCCGATGACTCACGATTTATTTAAGAATTTGCTGGACACATTGAATGTGACAATCTCCAAGGTGGAGGTATGCGACCTGAGGGACAATACTTTCTACGCTCAGATCTATTTCTCACTTGACAAGCAATCGTACAATATTGATGCGCGTCCAAGTGATGCTATTGCCTTAGCCCTCAGGGCTGGCTGTCCAATATTTGTTGACGATATGGTTCTGCAAAAGTCCGGAGAATTAGATGGAAAGCCAGAAGTAATGGACGAAAGCGAGGAAGGCAAAAAATGGAAAGAGTACCTAGAGAAGCTTTCTCCTGAAGACTTCGGCAAGTACAAGATGTAGAGACTCTTTGTGATTGATCTTCACACCCACTCCATCTTCAGCGACGGAGTTTTGGTGCCATCAGAACTGGTGCGACGCGCGCAGGTTATCGGCATCAAGGCTTTAGGGATCACTGATCATGCCGACGCTTCTAACCTCGATTTCATTGTTCCCCGCATTGTGGTTGTCTCGGAAGAACTGAATCGCATCAATAAAATCAAGACTGTGCCTGGAATCGAGTTGACTCATATCCCCCCTCCCCAAATAGGGGCTTTGGCTAAAAAGGCCCGTTCACTGGGGGCCAGGATCGTTCTGGTGCATGGGGAAACCATTGCAGAGCCCGTAATTCCCGGGACGAACCGAGCAGCCCTGGCTGCCGAGATAGACATTTTGGCTCACCCAGGTCTGATCTCCGAGGAAGAGGTGCTGATGGCAGCAAATAGAGGTATCTTCTTGGAGATCACGGCTCGAAAGGGACACAGCCTAACTAACGGGCATGTGGCAGCAGTTGCCAGGGCGCAGGGTGCGCGACTGGTGTTGAACTCCGATGCTCACGAACCGGCAGATCTCATTACTGAAAAGTGGGCGAGACAAATCGCCCTTGGCGCAGGGCTGAGCGAGAAGGATTTCGAACGAATGCAAGAAAATGCCCGATC
>CAZCWQ010000032.1:6696-19871 GCA_964502365.1 uncultured Desulfobacterales bacterium
TTGGCGCAGGGCTGAGCGAGAAGGATTTCGAACGAATGCAAGAAAATGCCCGATCCCTCCTTTGAGCTAAAGATGCAAGGTTTACACTAAAGGTCTTCAATCAATTCTGCTGCCTTTTTCCTCGCCCACTCATCTGCGTCCAAGATATCCTGTAGCGAAGGATTTGGCTCTACAAAATGTGCCTTGATAACAGAGTCGACTATTTCCGATATTTGGAGAAAATCGATTTTCTTGTCCAAAAAGGCTAAGACTGCAAATTCATTAGCAGCATTCATTGCAGCAGGGGCGGTTCCCCCCTTTTTTCCGGCATCGACACCTATCTTAAAACAAGGGTAAAAGTCATCATCGATTTGGCTGAACGTCAGATCCTTGCATTCAGGCATATTCAATGGCTTCAAACCCGGGTTGGCCAAACGCTTGGGGTAACTCAAGGCATATTGAATGGGCAGCCTCATGTCCGGAAGTGCAAGCTGAGCCATAACTGAGGTGTCCGTGAATTCGACGAGACTGTGAACGATGCTTTGGGGATGGATGATTGCCTGAATCCTTTCAAAAGGCACTGAATATAAGTGGTGAGCTTCAATCACTTCCAACGCCTTATTCATCAAAGTCGCGCTGTCGATTGTAATTTTTCCTCCCATGGACCAATTAGGATGCTTCAACGCGTGTTCGGGAGTTGCGTCAATTAAATCTCTCTTGTTCCAATCGCGGAATGCCCCCCCTGAAGCAGTAATAATTATTCTTTCGATACTCTCAGGATCTTCACCGTTCAAGCACTGAAAAACTGCGGAGTGCTCACTGTCAATTGGTATCAGATCAACGCCACGCTCTTTGACTGCAGGCATGACCAAGTCCCCCCCTGCAACCAGTGTCTCTTTGTTTGCAAGGGCGATGTTCTTGCCGTTTTCAATAGCAGTTAAGGTGGGTTCCAATCCTACTGCTCCAACAAGAGCTGTCACGACTATGTCGACTTTATCCAGGGTGCAACAGGCCTTCAGGCCCTCCATTCCAAAGACCACCTCAACTCTAGAGGAGATCATTTGTTTAAAGACCTTTGCGTTTTCCTCATTAAACACACAAACCGTACTGGGTTGGAATTCCAACACTTGCTTTTCAAGTGACTCAAGACTCATGTTTGAGGCTAATGCCTCGACATTAAACTGAAGCGGAAACTGCCTCACAACGTCTAGTGTTTGAGTGCCGATAGAACCAGTGCTGCCCAGAATGCTTAACGACTTCATTTCAAAGGAATTTTGGTTTGGGCAACAGCCTGCTGCTAAATTCTGACAAGCTCATAGGCCCTGCTCCCCAGCTTGATCTCCTGTGCGTATTTCAATTGGATTTCCCAGTCCACGTTTGGGTAAAGGGCTCGAAACTTATCCTCTCCAGGTTCGAAATTTGTGGTAAGGGCGGAAGCAACCAATCCTTCAGCCTGATTGACCAAGTCGGCAGAGGCCTGGTCAATAGCGACTGGGTCGTTTGAGGCAACGATACCTATGTCCGCCACAATAGGGGCATCGTTGTGTGGATAGCAGTCACAAGCGGGTGATACCTGGGTAATGAAGTTGAGAAAAGTGGCAGCGCCTTGCTTCCCTTTCAGGACTCCGACCATATATTCTACCATATTTTCCAAAAAGGTTGGTATCTCCTGGTCCCATCTGATCTTGATAGCCTCGTTCGGGCAGACGATGATGCATTCACCGCAGCCTATACACCTTTTTCCGTCGATTGTTGCCTTTTCATCAACCAAGGAAATCGCTTTCGAGGCACAGTATTCGACGCATTCGCCGCAACCCTCACATTTTTTCCTGGTCACTTTGGGAGAAACCGTGGAATGTTGTGCCAGTTTCCCTTTTCTGGACGCGCACCCCATTCCAAGGTTCTTGATCGTCCCTCCAAAGCCCGAAAGTTCATGGCCTTTAAAATGTGCCGCACTGACAATGGCATTTGCCCCGACGATCTCAGAGGCTATGTAGACCCTTTTGAAGCGTTTCAAGTTCACTGTAACAGCTGTTTCGTTGCGTCCTCGCAAGCCGTCAGCAATGATCAATGGGGCCCCGACCACAGCATGAGCAAACCCGTTTTGGATTGCTGTGTTGAGATGGTCAACCGAGTCGCTTCGACTTCCCACGTACAGTGTGTTTGCGTCAGTCAAAAAAGGCCGCCCCCCAGCATCCTTGATCGCATCGACAATCTTGCGGACAAACGCGGGCCGTAGATAAGCGGTGTTACCCGCCTCTCCAAAGTGGAGTTTCACAGCTACCAGTGCCCCTTTCTTGATCTTGTCCGCCAAGCCCACAGAATCCAATAGCCCCTTGACCTTGCCGAGAAGGTTTTGCCCCGGCCCGGCTCGAAGATCTGCAAAATATACGAGACTTTTCATTGTATGCTACCTTATAAAATCCACAGTTGACTGCGTTCTCAGCAACTTTTCAATAACCATTAGAACATCACTGTTACCCATTTTCACAGACTGGCAATGATTCTGCCCGTCTTAGAAGTGTCGTATCCCCCCATCTGGTCGACTTGTTTCTTGAAGGCCTCTGATTGTATAACCTCTAACATCGATTGGATTTTTTCGTCTCCAAAAAATTCTTCCGGGATCACCAAGTCGTATTCTTCTGTCACCACCGGAATAAAGTCCAGGTCCAAGGCTTTGGCCGCTGCGTAGATGCCCAAGCCGGTATCGGCCGCACCGCTGAGGACTGTGACGGCGACCGACATGTGAGTAAATTCTTCTTGATCGTATCCTTTGATCGTTTCCGGCTTGATGTTAAGGGATCCCAGCCGATAGTCCAGCAGAATACGTGTCCCCGAACCTGTCTGTCTGTTTACAAAGGAGATGTCGTCTCTGGCCAGGTCTTCGATACCCTTGATTCCTTTGGGGTTGCCCTTAGGTACTATCAGACCCTGATCACGATAAACAAGATTGATCAATTTTACGCTCATGTTAGGTAGGTAGCGTCTAATATAGGAAACATTGTATGTCCCTGTCTCTGTGTCCAGAAGGTGGCAACCTGCTGTATGACAGTGTCCATTCCGCAGCGTGATCAGCCCACCAAGGCTTCCCACATTGCTTGAAGAAAGACCAAAACGACAGTCCCGCATCTTCATACGGTTGGCCAGAACATCTAGCGTATTGTCATGGCTTCCCACCACGACCACCGTGTTTTCAATCTCAGCCAGGTCCTTCAAAAGCTCGGCTTTCGCAATCTCTCCAGCTTGAATTCCTTCTATGTGGCTGGGAATTTCAATGATCCCGTCAGCCTCAGTCAAGGTCGTCACAGAACCTGCACCTCTTGGAACCGCAGAGGACACAACAGTATTCTTGACGCGACCCAGTTTCACTCGAACGAACTCGTCAACACCAAGCTTTGATGCCATCTTTCGGGTTGTCCGAACCTCCACCTTGGGCCGCTCTGGTTGCCGGATGCCGAGCATCTGATGAATCAAGGGTCGGAGGAACTTCTCAAAAGCCATGATTGCTGAAACAGTGTAACCCGGACTACCGATGACGGGTTTATCGTTGATGATGCCTAGGATTGTTGGCTTTCCCGGCATCATGGTGACCCCATGAACAAGTACTTCTCCAAGCCTGCGAATCACGCCCGCAGTGTAATCCTCGGAACCAGCAGAGGACCCCGCACTGACAATGACCATTTGGGCATCGCCATCTGCGGCCTCATGGACTGCATTTAAGATCTCTTCAAAGACATCAGGCACTATGAAATGACTCAAGTATCTTCCACCACATTCCTCAATTAAAGCCCCAAGAACAGCGGAATTGCTCTCAATGACCTGACCTGGAGCGAGGGTGTTAGACTTCATATCCTGGGGACTTATCAACTCTGATCCTGTAGGAATGATGACTGCCAGGGGCTTTTGTTTGACCTTCACATTGAAATTCCCGCCGTTCAAAAGTGCGGCAACTTCGTAAGGTGTAATGAGGTGGTTTTGAGGAAGGATGAGTTCCGTAGCAACTATGTCTTCGCCAACCTTTCGTACATGTTGCCATGGATATGCACTTGCCTCAATCTGAACCGTTTCATCGTCTATGGTCAAAACGTATTCTATCATGATGACTGCATCCGTGCCTTTTGGCATGGGCTGGCCGGTATTGACAAAAAAGGCCTCCTGCCCGATGCCCAGCTGTTTCGGTCGTTCAACAGTAGTCCCAAAAGTTGTCTCTGCCCGAACAGCTATACCATCCATGGCTGCTGAATGATAACTGGGTGAGGAAAATCGTGCAAATACCGGCTCTGCGGTAACCCGCCCGGCTGCCTTCTGAACGGAAATCGTTTCATTCTTGAGACACTCTTGTAAGGGTATACGGCCAAAGAAAAGCCTTTGGGCCTCCTCAACGGATTTCATTTGAAGGTAGATATTTCGCCTGTTACGCATGATGCTATACGTCTCCAAAGATCTTCTTGAATTCTCGGTCAGCGGCCTGCATAATTCGTTGGTTTAATAATCTGTAATCTTTGAGGAGTTTCCTGCCCGTCGGTGTCAAAGCGGAGCCGTGCCCCTTTCCACCTCCTGGCTTTGTGGCCAGGATCTTAACCCCCATTCGCTCCTCAGTCGATTTGATCCGTCCCCACAGGGCACGGTAAGACATCTTGAGCTCCTTGGCTGCTCCGTTCATGGAGCCGAGGCGATCGATTGTCTCAAGCATGAGCAATCTGCCACTTCCAAAGATGACTTTCTCATGATCGTCGTCGAGCCAGACTTTTGTTCGAATCTTCATAACTCCTCCAGAATTCTATATAACAGTCTTGTTGTTTAAGCACAACGCATTCATTCAGGCATTGACAGAAGCGCATAAGTCTTATTATTCTTATAAAATTTTAACTGTTATTGCCTACGCTGTATAACAGAATCCTTCATAAGACAGCAAGGCGTTTTTTGTAACCCACCATGTAACTACGGAGGTATTCAGCTCGATATTAGCATTGTGTTTGATGTTCAGCAAATGCGGAGAGAGAAGGCCAATTCGTGCAACACGTTAAAGTGATTATTTTTGATTGCGACGGAGTCATGTTTGACTCAAAGAAGGCCAATGAGGCATACTACAATCATATACTGGCCCATTTCCGAAAACCGCCAATGCAAAAGCAACAGTCCGAATATGTGCATATGCACACAGCAGAAGACTCCTTAGCCCATCTTTTCAGCGAAGACCCCAGATTGGAAGAGGCCATCGCCTACCGTCACCATATAAGCTATTTCCCGTTCATTCCTATGATGCGGATGGAACCGTACCTGAAAACCTTTCTGAAACACGTGAGTCCCACTTATAAGACGGCAATCGCCACAAATCGGTCAGATACCATGAATCAGGTACTGGTAGAGCACGGGCTGGAGGGATATTTTGACTTGGTTGTATCGAGCTTGGATGTCAAGCGGCCCAAGCCGGACCCCGAACCTCTGTTAAAGATTCTGGATCATTTCGGACTCTTGCCTGGCGAGGCAATTTATATCGGGGATTCGGAAATTGATGAATTGGCGGCAAGGGCTGCGGGTATTCGTTTGCTGGCATATAAGAATCGCAAGCTGTCAGCTATTCATCACGTAAAGCACTTTAAAGAAATTGAAATCCTGCTGAAAAGAACAGATTGAGGGCCGCCCGTGTGCACTATGCGTCCGTTATATAAAGCACAGCCAAGATAACGGTTTGCTCGTCACCGTGACACCGGACTAGGTGGGGGACAGTGGAATCGTAATAAATGCTGTCACCAGCGTAAAGCACGTTCGTATAGCCTTCCAAAATCACTTCCATAGCCCCTTCGAGGACATAGATAAACTCCTGCCCTGCATGAGTTGAGAGTTCTTTTTTTGCCTTGGACGGCACCAGAGTCACCATAAAGGGTTCCATCTGACGATCTTTCTTGTCCGGTGCCAAGGACTCATACGTATATCCATATTGATCCCCTTGTTCAGAGGAGTATCGGGAAACAATTCGCCGGTCATGTTTGCGGATCACTGTGAAGGGCTTTACTTCGCCAGTTGAAATGAATCGGCCCAGCTTCATATGAAGGGCTTTGGCAATCTTTATCAACACACCCAACGGCGGAGAAAGTTCGTCTGCCTCGATCTGATTCAGATATTTCGGGCTGAGCCCTGTCCGCTGGCCCACATCTTCTGTGGTTAGGCCTTTCTCCTGGCGAACCACACGGACCCGTTGGCCAACAGAACTCGGCCCTCCATTCTCTACCGCCGCCTTTTGAGAAAGCGGCATTTCTTCAGTCTTGTCAGAAGAAAACTGACCGATGTCTTCCAAAAAATCTTTATAGGCGTCTGCTGACTTCCCTGCATTCATGACAAAAAAACTCTCCAGAGAAAAAACACAGATTTCAGAATCGAAAGGCCAAAATTATGTTATAGCCTTTAAAAATACTTCCAGGCCTTTCATCCCGTCCACATTATAAACCTCATGGGGATATGTGTCGGTAATGATCTTGCGAAGGAGCCCCCTTAATACCCTCTTCGGGCCGACCTCGACAAAAACCTCCATGCCATCGTCCTGCATCCTGCACACTGACTCGTACCATCGAACAGGACTGCAAAGCTGTTTTGTCATAAGTTCCTTAATCTGACTGAGATCTGACTCATAATCTGCAGTGACGTTAAACAGCACTGGTGTGTTGAGAGTGTTAAAACTTATTCCTTCTATAAATGCCTTAAAGTCCTTTTCGGCTCCCCTGATCAGTTCGCTGTGCCACGCCCCGCTGACTTTGAGGGGAACGGCCTTGGCTCCGCGGGCTTCAGCCAATTGAGAGGCATATTCCAGGGCATCAGGGGCGCCGGTAATCACAATCTGGGTGGCAGTGTTGTGGTTGGCTATAGCTACCACGCCCCTTTCTTTGGCCTCGTCAACAAACTCGCTTACGGTGTCGATATCGAGCCCCAAAAGGGCGCACATTGCCCCCCTGTGTTTGGTCGATTCGCGGTGCATCAAGTGACCTCTCTTAAAAACCAGCCTGAATGTGTTTTCGGAATCCGTCACCCCTGCGGCCTTAAGAGCACTGAACTCTCCAAGACTGTGGCCAGCCGTCATGTGAAGAGGGATCCCCTCTTTCTGTATGGCAGCCAGGCAGGCCAAGTTGACTGCTGTAACCGCTGGCTGCAAGTTCACCGTAAGGGTGAGATCCTCCATGGGGCCTTTAAAACAGAGCCTTGATATGTGGGTCTTTGTTACCTCGTCCACCATATCAAATATCTCACGGACAAAATCATATTCCTCATAAAGGTCAAGACCCATACCAACCGTCTGCGAGCCTTGACCCGGAAAAAGAAAGGCTATTTTTTTCTCCAAGCTATTTCTCCAAATTTGCCAGAAGTAATTAGAGCGAAGTCTCTAGTTTCCAGGCTCCCCGTTTGGTTCCGGCTCTGGATAGTCTGTCTCATCCAGATTAAAGAGCTTTCGAGTGATGTCAAGATAAACGGATTTTTCGTCCTTATGCCCGCTTTGCTTCAAAAAGACGGTAGGATCGTGTAGAATCTTGTTCACCATGGCTGCGGTAAGTCGGTCAATCGCAGCCCTATCCTTCTCAGATGCAGTACTAAGTGATCCAAAAGTTTTCTTGAGTTCCCTTTGACGGATCAGCTCAATCTTATCCCTCAGGTCCACAATGGTGGGTACCACATCAAGGCTTTGGAACCACCTGCGAAACTGTATGACAGCGGCATCAACAAGCCGCTCCCCCCTCACTGCCTCCTGTTGGCGCTCGTCAATATTGTCTTGAATAGCGCTTTTCAGATCATCAATGTCGTAGACGTAGACATTGTTGATACGGTTGATTTCGGGGTCTATATCCCGAGGCACTGCAATGTCAATAAAAAAAAGGGGCCGATTTCTCCGGGCGCGCATGAGCCCTTTGAAATCATCGTGGACCAGAATGTATTCCGGGGCGCCTGTTGAACTAATGACGATATCCACCTCTTTTAGGTAGTTACGGATCTCTTCGAACCGAATGGCTGTTCCGTTAAATTTCTCGGCAAGTTCAATACCTCGCTCAAAGGTTCGGTTAGCAACAAAGATGGGTCGGGCACGATTGTTCGCCAGGTGCTCTACGGCCAGTTCTGCCATTTCGCCAGCGCCAAGGAGCAATACGGCCTTTTCTTCAAGATCGCCAAAGATCTTACGTCCCAACTCTACCGCTGCATAACTAATGGACACAGCATGGTCGCCGATTCCGGTTTCGGTTCTTACCCTTTTCGCCACTGAAAATGACCGATGCATAAGTCTATTCAACACTACACCGCAGGTCTTGTGATCACACGCCTCCAAGTAAGAATCTTTTATCTGCCCAAGGATTTGAGGCTCGCCCACCACCATAGAATCAAGGCTTGATGCCACTCGAAAAACGTGACGCACTGCCTCGTCTCCATCGTAGATGTAAAGCGCTTGCTCAAAGCTGTGACGAGGTGTATTTTTGAATTCAGCCATAAGATCTTTGACACTGTCCACGGCTTTGGCTTTATCTTGCGTAGTCAAAAGAAATTCCACGCGGTTGCAAGTGGAAAAAAGCACGATCTCTTCCACACAGTCAGTCCGGTATAAGGCTTTCAGCACCTTGGGGGTGTCTTCACTGGAAAACGCCAGGCGCTCCCGCACCTCCACCGGGGCTGTCTTATGATTAAGGCCAATCGCGACAATGTGCCTTTTTTGAACCATTCAGCCTATCTCCGCAGATTCACCGCCTATCGGCAGATTAGATGCTGAGGAGCGAGTAGTCCCTCATGAAAGAGGCATTGTAGCCCCTTAAGAAAGAAAGTCATCCCAGAAAGAACAAGAAAAACGTAAAAAGCAGTATTAAGAATCCCACAATAGTCATAATGGCTGCACGCCTTCCTTGCCACCCCACGGCCAAACGTTCATGGAGCAAAGCTGCGTACACCAGCCACGTGATTCCTGCAAAGATCTTTCTTGGGTCCCAGCTCCAGAATCGTCCCTGGACCATCTGGGCATAGATGGCACCTGTGATAATCCCGAAAGTGAGCAAAGGAAATCCGACTATAAGACTTGCATATCCCATAGAATCAAGGAGTTTAAGAGATGGGAGTCGGCGAAAGAAAAACCCTGGCCTCTTGTCCTTGATTGCCTTCTCTTGAATTAGGTATAAAATGCCCACCAGGCAGGCAATGGCGAGGGCTGCATTCCCAAGAATGAGGGTTCCAACATGCATCGTTCGCCACAGGCTCTCAAATAGTGGAGCCAGCTCAACCTTGGACCTCGGCAGTACGGAGGCAATGACCACACACAAAGTGGCCAAGGGTGCCACGAGGGCTCCCAGAACCATGAGATGAAATTTGATTTGAAGTAAGAGAAAAACGCCAACTACGGCCCATGCAAATGTTGAAAGCGCTTCATGGAGGTTCTGAACCGGAATATGTCCACCCTTGAGGCATTGTAATATGATGACCACCGCATGGCTCAAAAACCCAACCCAAAGCACGATATTTGCAGCTCGGTATACGAGTCGCTTTTGAAACAGGATGTAACCTTGATAGCCTAGCGAGCTTGTTATGTAACATGCCATAGTCAAACCAAAGAAAAGGCTCATGTCTTGTCCTCTCAAACGGTAGTTACTCAGAGCCAAGCGTGTCTTGGACTTGGTCCATTTTGGTCAACTCTTTTCTGGTGTACCCCTCGCCCAGCACGTCTTTTAGCAAGGCATCTATATCATGGGTGCGATCCTCGCGAATCATTTCCAACAGCTCTTCATCGAGTAGGCGTTCAAACATCAGCTTACGAGCCTCCACGCTTTTTTCATCAGTAAGAAGCCTTTGACGTATGGAGCCCATCAGGCTCAGCAAAAGCGCATATTCTGGTCCAAATTGCTTTTCCAATGTCTGACGTATTCTTCTGGCCACGGCTGGACTCTTGTTCGAAGTGGAAATGGCAATCAACAGGTCACCCTGTCGGACGATGGCAGGCAGAACAAAGGTGCAAACCTCTGGCAGGTCGGAAATATTACAAAGAGTCCCTCGCCTTGCTGCATCGAGACCAATCTTTCGGTTTACCTGTTCATTGTTTGTCGCACCTATGACAAGCAATTTAGCATCCTGGTCGGATGGTTCATACCGTCTAAGGATTAAATGAATCAGCCCGTCTGAAGCCAAGGCCCTAAGGTGCTCTGTTGCGTCCTGCGCCACGACCGTTACCTTGGCTCCGCATTCCACGAGAACCTTTACCTTTCTCTCGCCTACGCTACCACCTCCCACCACAAGGCAGTTCTTGTTTTGAATATCCAGATTCACAGGATAATAGCGCATCACAGGGTCCCGTCAAAAACACCCTTAATTGACAGTCCTCCCTTCCAGAGAAGTTCAAAGGCTCTTGTCCAAGCAAAATCTTTGGTAGTCCCTACACGCATAAATATTCTTATCAGCTGAGTGAGGACGAGTGGTCGGGAAACCGGCTTCACCCGGTGGGCCTTGATGGCCTGTATGACGGCATCAGGATGCTTTTCTGCTTCAACCAGCGAATAAGTCAAGCCAAACTGATATGGTATATGAGTATCTGAGTTTCCAACAACAGGAAGCTGGTGTTTGTAAGCAAATCGGAGCGCCGGCTTATTAAAGTTTATCCGTGCATTATAGAAATGGCAGTATTCAATGGCGTCGAATAGCCCCGGTGTGGCCTCAAGCTGTCCATTCAAGCAAGTGGGGCTCGGGAAGTAGGGGTGAGGCGCAATGACCAAATTGTCTAGAGCTCTATTTTTTCGAACATCTTCGAACGTGGTGAAGGAAGCCTTCTCAAAGGGCATATTTATCAATAGTACATGTTTACCCTTAATAGTGGCCTCAACCCCTGGGATCAACACAATGTCACGTTCGGCTGCATACGATATAAGGTGTTGATCATACGTTGGCTTCTGATGATTGGTGATTGCAAGAATATCAAAACCCTTTATCACGGCTTGATCAATTAGGTCATAGGCCGAGTATGAGATGTGGTCTTCAGGATCGTCTCTTGTGTGGATATGAAGATCGGTCTTCAACGGCTTCATTGCGACAGTCTCTACGAACTATATAAACAATTTATGCTATAGGAATATTGCCGCTTAGGCAAACTAAAAATCCTGTTCATAGACATCCAAACCGTCGGTTCCAATAGGGCGGAGTTGTTTCCTTGTCACGTGTTGCCAAAAGCAAGAAACAGGCCAGGTAACCCCAGTAACTTCCCTTGTTTCCATCCTCTACCTGCACATAAAATGTGAGCATCTTCTGTCTTAGCTATAGATGAGCTGGGTGGCAGTCATTTCACGTGGGATCTCTATATTCATGAGCTTGAGAATAGTGGGAGCGATGTCGGCCAACTTGCCTCCTGGCTTCAGCTTCTTGCCTCGAGCTTTGCTGCCAATGTAAATAAGCTCCACCGGATTAAGGGTGTGGCTGGTCTTCACGCATTTGGTTCTCGGATCGACCATCTCTTCAGCGTTTCCGTGGTCAGCTGTTAGCAGAATCTCAGCTTCCAGTTTCAGAAGTGCCTCGATGCAATCTCCAACACACTCATCTACGACCTCGACTGCTCTGGTTGCAGCTGCCATATCACCAGTATGCCCTACCATATCGCAATTGGCGAAGTTGATAGCGATAAAGGCATATTCACAGCCATCTTCAACTATTTCCAGTAATTTGTCTCGGACGTCATAGGCATTCATCTCCGGGTGCGAAGCAAATGTGGCAGGGTCATATTCGCTCTTTACCTCAATCTGATCCTCCCCAGGATAGGGCTCCGTGGATTTCCCGTTAAAAAAGCTGGTGACATGGCGGAATTTCTGTGTCTCGGCAAGACGTAGTTGTTTGAGCCCATTGTTACTGATAACCTCTCCGAGAAGATTCTTCATGCCACCCCCAGAGTCCATGGCAGGAAGGATGAAGCGAGGGAATTCGTTGTAGTAGCGTGTAAGGCCAACGTACAAACAATTCGGCCGGGCCGAGCGCTTTCCAGGGTAGTTATCCTCGACAAAGGCCATAGAAAGCTGAATGGCACGATCCTGCCTGAAGTTTGTGTGCAGCACTGAATCTCCATCCCTTACGCCATCATAGTCTGCGATAACATATGGTGGTATGTATTCGTCAAACATCTCCACGTCATCTGGTGTCTTGTCCTTCGCATAAGATTCCTCAACGGCAGACCTAGCGCTTTCGGCGCTGCGGCCAATGCCACTCACGATACAATCAAAGGCGGTACTGGTGAGATCCCAGTTTTTGGAACGATCCATACCGTAATAGCGGCCCATGAGGGTGCCGACACGGGTATTCCTCAGTTCCTTCATGAGCTCATTTAATTCATCTATGTAAGGGAGCGTGGAACGGGGCGGTGTGTCTCGACCGTCGGTAAAGACATGAACGATAATCTCTCCCACGCCTCTCTGCCGAGCAGCACGCATAATCTTAAACATTTGATCACAGTGGGCGTGCACGCCTTCGTCTTGCAGTAGGCCGATGAGGTGAAGCCTTGACCTGTTAGTGATGCAGTTTTGAACTAAGTCTTTGAAATCATGTGTTTCAAAGAGTGAGCCGTCTACCATGCTGTCGTTAATACGCTTGAGTTCCTGTATAACAATCCTGCCAGCACCCATGTTTAGGTGACCGACTTCGCTCGATCCCTGGTAGCCAGCCGGCAGACCCACAGGCTCTCCAGAGGCACGGATTAGTACCCACGGATAGTTCGCCAGATATGAATCAACTTTGGGTGTCTTTGCTGCCTTTACTGCGTTTCCCTCACTCTCTTGACGATAGCCCCAACCGTCGCGAATAATTAACGCTACTGCTTTCACAAGAGAACTCCTTTTTTGGTAACACTTCAGCGCTTTAAAAAAGACCGTTTTGTGAACGACATTGAGTAAAATCGAGCTTTTTTCGAAAGGCTAAACCCTTACCTTTCTTGTACCACTCATTGAAATTTAACCCAAGCCAACACAGAAAATCTACGGTGAATACACTAGCACGTGTTGGCCAAAATGACAATGTTGGTTTTGCTTTTGTGAAAGATAACAGCTTAAGATCATAGAGTTTTAAGGGCAAGGCAGCTAGGCAGGTGAAGGGGGATGAGATTGGGAGCTTTAAAGCTGGCTCCGTCGGCCGCAATCTCAATATAGATACACTGTTGGTACCACGAAAGCCCTGGAGAAGAAACAAACCCAATCTCCTGTTCGTGGGTTGTG
>CAZCWQ010000032.1:19971-28884 GCA_964502365.1 uncultured Desulfobacterales bacterium
GTACCACGAAAGCCCTGGAGAAGAAACAAACCCAATCTCCTGTTCGTGGGTTGTGAAGGGCGTCCTCTTTCAGGGCTGACGTAGTATATTTAGGTTATTATGAAAATATCGTGCCAAAGTGATCAGCTAAGAATTTTCCCTTAATTTCATCATGGTTAGCCGCGGTGGAGCAAGAATCATATCCGGAGTATTGGGTAATTAACGTCACATTTTGAGAAAAGAGATGCCAATTGTTGGAATCAGAAAGGACTTCACGGAAAGGATTCAGTGAAGCATCCCTGCCATTCTTGGGCAGGGATTGTGCCTGGCGACAGTGCTTCACAGGCGGGGAGCACCCCGGTCAAGGTTGGTGTGTCGTGTGGTTCATGATGAAATCTTTTAGGTGAGATGTTTGGTCGGGGCTCAACTCCCCAAATTGCAAACCAAGACGCCTTGGCGCCATGGAACCGAAGGCGGCCTTGGCAATTTCG
This sequence comes from uncultured Desulfobacterales bacterium, assembly GCA_964502365.1. Taxonomy (GTDB): domain Bacteria; phylum Desulfobacterota; class Desulfobacteria; order Desulfobacterales. The sequence continues at coordinate 20,442 of CAZCWQ010000032.1, forward strand.
AAGTCTGAAACGGCTTTAATAGGCAACCTATGCAAATAGAAAGCAGGGTTTGCACACACTATGGTTAACTCCGATGGCCCATTCGAAGTCACTTCGTCAGTGATATAACGGAGTGCAAGTCCTCCCGAGCTTATGTCTAAGATGTCACCTACAATAGTGGATTTGGGCCAACGAGGGGTGAGCACACCGACGCCGCCCGCCTTCACTTGAAATCGTTTGTGTTTTCTTCGATCGACCAGTCTTTTCTCGTTTGCCATTAAGTGACCGCTCCTTTTAAAGAGTTATGAACAAATGACGAAGGTCTCCAGCCAGTCACCTGAGAAAAGGCCCATGATCCCAACACGGCGTGACCAGTTACTTGCTGAAAACAATTGTTCTCCATATCAACATTGGCACCAGCAAAAGAGTCGCTGCAGTAACCGACAATTACCACTGCAAATTTGGAGCCACAGGTTTCCAACACGTTAAGGTGGACGAGGAAATGAACGGGTTGTAAATGATAAAGATACCACAAATCCGGAGATTAACAAGATGAGTGAAGCCTCTACCGTTCTGAAGGGCGGGGGGGCTGCCTGAAGGATGGCTGGTGCTTGTGAGGATTATTGTCAGAAACTTGACACCAATATAGTTTATACCACATTTTGTGCATTATTCTTTCGAGGTGTTTTCAGGTACTGGAAGCCTCAAGATTGATTGTTATGGTATAAGGCATAGTGTAAAGGAATCAAATACCCCTGAGCCTTGCGCCTTGTTTCCTATTCATTGCTTTTGACAGGTGTTTGGTGGGTCTGATATATAAAGGGCGGGGGGCAGACTTTATACTTTCAAGATATGATTCGCGAAAGAGGGCTTCCATATGCGCGTGGGCTTAGGATACGATTTGCACAGGCTGGCAGAAGGCCGGAGACTCGTCCTTGGAGGTGTGACTGTACCTTATGAAAAAGGTCTCCTGGGGCATTCTGATGCAGACGTGCTTTTTCATGCGGTGTGCGATGCCTTGCTGGGTGCTGCTGGACTGGGAGATATTGGCCAACATTTCCCAAATACGGATCCTAAGTTTAAGGATATATCCAGCACAACGCTCGTCGAACAGACTTTCCAAATGCTTCGTGACAAGGGTCTCCGCGTGAACAACCTGGATGCTACCATACTGGCCGAGGAACCTAAACTCACCCCTTATTGTGGGGTCATGGAGACCAATCTCGCCGCATTGCTTGAACTTGAACCCACGCACGTCAATGTCAAAACAACTACCATGGAAGGTTTGGGAGTCATTGGAAAGGGGGAGGCGATAGCAGCCATGTGTGTGGTAACAACTGTGTCATCAACTTGATAGGATATCGGTTGTGTGTTGCGAGTTATGCATTGCGCGTTTGAAACTCAAGACGGCATAGCTCTGTAAGGTCTCAAGTGAAGCCTACCCGCTCTTTCCGGGGGGCTTGCGAGGAGCACGCTGGTCAAGAGGGATGCTTTGTCAAAAGAAGCTATCATCGAAGAATTAGCCCTTTCCTACGGGATAGAACCACAATACATCGACAACTGGGGACACATCCGCTCAACCTCTGCGGAACAAAAGAAGAAAATCCTTAGGGCTATGGGGGTGGTTGTTGATACTGATGAGCAGATCAAGCAAGCATGGCTCTGCCGACTAGAGTCCAAGTGGTCCCGCCTTGCTGAAGCTACAATTGTGGTCAATCTCCACGACCCACCAAAGAAGCTCTTTTTTCAAACACCCGTCGGGGCCGAAGGCGTGCGACCCGAGCGGTTGAACATCAGTCTCACTATAACGGATGAACACGGCGTTACACAAGAGGCTCCCTATACTCATAAAGACTTATCTTTCTCTGAAACCTTTGCCCTGACGAGCAGGACTTTCTATCGCTGGGGAATACCCTTTCCCAAGATCGATGCTCTTGGGTATTACACTTTTCATTTGTCAGTGACTGCGGGAGACCAACATCAATCACAGACCATATTTGTTGCCGCATGTCCTGATAAGGCTTATATCCCACCTGCCCTGCAAGGAGATGGGCGCACTGCTGGTATTGCCATAAGCCTGTACGGGGTCCGTTCTGAGAGGAACTGGGGGATCGGCGATTTTGGTGATTTGAAAAAGATCGTGGATTGGGTGTCAGAGGATCTTCACGGAGGCATTATCGGCTTAAATCCTCTTCACGCCACTTTCAACCGTAGTCCTTTCAATACAAGTCCTTATCTGCCCATAAGCCGTCTATACCGAAATTTTATCTACCTCGATATTCCCGCAATTGAGGATTATGCTGCATCTACCGAAGTTCAGGCCACGATGCAGGCATCAAAATCTCAAAAGCTCCTTTCCGAGCTCAGAGCTTCCAAAAGAGTACAGTATGAAAAAGTGGCAGCATTGAAAGAAAGTGTTTTGAGACAGATCTTCCAAACCTTTCTCAAGAATCACTGGAATAGTAAAGGCACAAGAACCGACCGGCAAGAAGAACTGCAAGACTATATCCAAACAGAGGGAGCACCTCTGGAGAATTTTGCTACCTTCTGCGCCTTGGATTCGACAATACGCTCCCGCAATCCGGAAATGTGGATCTGGCCACAATGGCCTCCAGAATATCACAGACCTGACACGAAGGCAGTCCAGCGATTACGACTTGAACACTGGGAAGAAATCCTTTTCTACGAGTACACACAATGGCAGTTGGAGAAGCAACTTGCTCAAACCCAGGAGTACGCAAAAAGCCGTGGCATGTGTGTTGGTCTATACCACGATTTGGCGTTGGCTATCGACCGGTTCGGCGCTGATTTTTGGGCCTATCAAGACTATTTCATCCCTAAAGCCCGGGTGGGAGCCCCGCCAGACGCATTCTCACAAAACGGTCAAGACTGGGGTTTCCCTCCACCTAACATGGAAAGGTTGCGAGAGAACGGTTACAACCTGTTTATCAAAGAACTTCAGAAAAACTGCACTGCTGGAGGGGCGTTAAGAATTGATCACGTCATGAGATTTTTTCGTCTTTACTGCATACCTGAGGGCGAACCGACAACAAAAGGGGCCTATGTGTCGCAGTCCGTAGAGGATTTGCTCAGAATCCTGGCACTGGAGAGCGTCCGAAACCGTGTCGTCATTATAGGTGAAGATCTTGGAACTGTTCCAGCGTACATACGGGAAAGATTGAATGAGGCAAATGTCTTTTCATACAGGCTCCTTTATTTTGAAAAGGATGATCAACAAGACTTCATTCGGCCTGAAAGTCATCCCGAATTAGCCTTGGTTACTGTAGCAACGCATGACTTGCCCACACTGGCCGGATTCTGGACTCACAGAGATATAGAAGTTCGCTCGGAGGCAGGCATGTTTGACAACGAGTGTGCAGCTACCGAAACATCTGGCGAAAGAGAGGCAGACAAGAAGAAGTTGTTGCGGCTGTCAAGAGAGCTAGGTCTCCTGCCAGAGCACTGCTCCATTGATCCAAAGGCTTATCCCAAAGTTACAGGAGAAATTCACAATGCTGTGGTGGGCTTTCTTGCACTTACGCCTGCTAAACTCTTTGTGTTGAGCCAGGAAGACCTGTTTAAGGACACTGACCAACAAAATCTGCCCGGAACGACCAGTGAATACCCGAATTGGTCTTTGAAGATGAAATACAGCTTGGAACAACTACGTACGGACCCTGAGGCAAAAGCTTTTTCAAACATGTTTCGCACTTGGATAGACAGATCAGGGCGAAAAAGGACTGTAATGTAGAGGTGTACCATGTCGAAGAAGAGCAAGACGAAGTCTTTACCGGGGTCAGAGATTTCCAGAGAGCTTGACAAAATCAAGCGTGGAAAAGATGACGTGGAAAAGATCGAAAGGGGAAATCGGCCAAGGGAAGAGAAGATATTGGAACAGCTGCAACGGGCCAGACTCAAACAGGTCGAGCGTAAGATCCTGAAAGACCAAGTTTATGATAAACACAAGAAAGCCGACAAAAAGATCGGAGGAGTCCGCGGGAAATTTCACCCTTCTCTCGAAAGGACGCGCAAAAAGACTTGAGCTATCCACCTTATTCTTACGTAGGAGGGCTTTGCATAACCTTGAAAAACGACAATTATGAATCAAAAACGTCATATTAAAGCGTGACACGGGGTTATGCGAGACCCTCACGTACATGGTGCACAAATATCGTCAAGAGTAAAGATGTCAACAAGAGAGAAAACCACAGTGGCTGTGGTGAAGGGGCCTGAGCGGTATCAAAATATTAGACAAGTATTGGAGTTGCTGGGCGGGAAGGCAACTGTCGGCACAAAGCATGTAGTAAAACCGAACTTTGTGTCTACCCGAGTTCAGTTAGCTGCCACGCATAGAGAGGCTGCTAGGGCAGTGGTGGATTTTATTCGACAACACACAGGCCATCCAGTGGTGGTGGCCGAGGGGGCTGCGACTTCTGACACCTTTGAAGGTTACAAGAATTTTGGTTTTACAGAACTGTCCAACACTCATGAAAACGTTGAACTCATAGATCTGAACAGGGATACTTGCCACGTCGTTACACTGTACGACCAAGACCTGAGACCCATCGCTTTTCGAATAGCGAAGACCGTGTGGGAAAGTGATCACAGGATCTCTGTGGCTATCCCGAAGACTCACGATACGGCAGTGGTGACCCTGAGCCTCAAGAACATGGCTGTCGGAAGCCTCATCCGTGATATGGGCCATAACCTCATAAACGTTGTGGGCGGTGTTTCGGATCGGCTGTTTAAGATGGTTCCTTCTTACATAAAGCCGGTGTTTACATTTCAAGGATTGAGTCGGCTAGGCATTACAAAAATTTCAGGCAGCGACAAGGTCAAGCTGCACCAAGGCTATCTTAACTTACACCTTTTTGTTTACCAGCTTGTCCGCATGATCCCCCCTCACCTGTGTGTCTTGGATGGATTCACCGCCATGGAGGGAAACGGGCCTGTCTCCGGAGACCCGGTCGACTGGCGCGTCGCCGTAGCGGGCACGGATGGTGTGGCCGTTGATACGGTGGCGGCTCATCTCATGGGGTTTGATCCAGAGTCCATCGGATACCTATACTTTTGCAGCAAAGATGCCTTGGGACAGGGAAACTTGAACAACATCAATATCATTGGTACGCCCCTTGAGGAGTGCATCCAGTCCTTTAGACCGCATCGGTCCTATAATGCTCAACTCGGTTGGAAAAAAGGGGGCGAGGCGGTCTTTAGAAAGCTCAAGGACCACTTGAAGAATTGAGCGTAATCGCTTAATAGGAGTAGCTTCATGGATATCTTTTTATGCGCGTGGTGACAACAGAAAATGTCTAGAATCGCGGTTCAGATCTATGAGATACAAGACCCCCACGAAGCCGAGGTCGTCATCAAACTTGGTGTCGATCGTATTGGGAGTGTCGTCGTCTCTGAAGAGGAATGGAAGGTGCCAACCATAAAGGAGGTTGTTCTCGTCTCGAGGGGTACCGGTGCAAAGCACAGTTTGATTCCTCTCTTCAATACCAGAGAGGTCTTATTTAGGGCCATCGACTACTATCAGACGGACATTGTACATTTTTGCGAGTCTCTAACGTGTGATGACGGTCGTCTGATCCCCTGTGAGTCTCTCGCAGAACTTCAAGTATCGATAAGAAACCGATTCCCGGAAATTGAGGTTATGCGATCAGTGCCAATTCCTCCCCCGAAAAGCAACAACAGGATTCCAACACTGAAAATTGCTGAGTGTTTTGAAGCTTCAACCGATTATTTTTTGATTGATACGTGGCTTGGAAAGGAGATTGTAGACGGGTACATTGGCATTACCGGACTCACTTGCGACTGGTTGACAGCGGCAAGACTTGTAGAGTCGAGTTCTATCCCTGTCATTTTGGCCGGTGGGATCTCACCAAGAAATGTTTATGAAGGCATAATGGCTGTGAAGCCTTTTGGGGTGGATAGCTGTACAGAGACCAATGCGCGAGACAGAAACGGAAGACCTGTGCGGTTCAAAAAAGACTACGAGAAAGTAAAGACATTTGTTACAGAAGTACGTCGCGCTGAAACTGGCCTGTTCCAGCCGCAGATAGAGCCTTGATGAATGTTAGCAAGATACTTGACGAAAAGGAGATAAAAAAGATTAACCGGTTACAGCGTGATTTTTTCAGTGGGCTTATTCATGTCTTTGATCCACCTCTGCCAGAAGGCGTGCCTCAGCGTCTAGAGCAGATTGTGGCATCAGCCTGTATTCGCGAAGGAGACACTGTTCTGGATGTGGGCTCAGGCACCGGCATATTGATTCCGTTGATTCAGGCATACAGGCCAGAAGCTGTCTTTGCCTGTGACCTTTCAGAACCCATGTTGGAGCACCTCAAAAAACAGTATCCATATGCAAAGACTATGACGGCAGACATCCGGGACATAACTCTGTCTGACAACAGCATTGACGTAGTATTTATGAACGCCTGTTATTCCAATATTGTTGATAAAGATAGCAGCCTTTCAAACATTGGCCGGATGATAAAACCACACGGGCGCATGGTGATCAGCCACCCCCTAGGAAAGTCCTTTATTGATTCACTGAAAGAAAGTTCGCCTTTTCCTCTGGATGACTTTCCTGAACAATTGGAAGCTGAAACCGTGCTCAGGCATTACGGATTTGAGATTGAGAAGTTCATTGATGAGCCGAAGTTATATGTGCTGGTAGCCAGTTACATCCATAAGAATGAGTGACGAGGCAGACTATCTCAAGAAAAAGTTCCAAAATTTCAGCAGAAAACATGCGATTTGGGGTTTGTTGCGCCTTATCCGTTATCATCTTTATAGAAATCGCAGCTCTGTGTGTCAGGGCTTTGCGGACGGACAAAAACTGAGAGATTGTGTAGAAGAAAATAAGGAGATAGTGCCGTCATGGATGAAAAGCAGGACCATAAAATGGCAGAACAGACCTGTACACAGATGATATTCAGGTACTTCCTCATCATATTTCTGATCACCATCTTTTTCGTAGGCAGAGTCCTGTGGCCCTTTATGTCTATTTTGATCATTGGTTTTGTTTTGACCGGCATTTTTTATCCGGTTCACAGCTTCTTTGCCAAGAAGATGCGGCCAGCATTGTCATCTCTGGTCACGTGTACAATTATTTTTTTGGTGGTGTTTGTACCCTTGGTGTTTATTATAGGTGCTCTTTCTAAAGAAGCATACGGCTTGTATGTTATGGGCACTAACGCTGCTGTAAACCAGGATTTCAAGGAACTTTTACAGAATAGCCGGATTATGGAGTATGTCGAACGGGTCCTTTCAAATTATAATATCAAACTGGGAGCTGAGCACCTCAACAAGGGTCTGTCTGAACTGGTAAGGTTTGTTGGACTATTTCTTTACGAACAAGTCAGCACCGTTGCTTCGAACGTTTTAAAGTTTGTCGTTAACTTCGCATTTATGCTCCTGGTTATCTTCTTTCTGTTAATTGATGGGAAAAAGCTGATCACTTTTCTCATACAGCTTTCTCCACTTCCTGAGGATCAAGATAGAAAACTTATGGATAAATTCCACGCCATGGCATCAGTGGTCCTTGTCGTAAACGGCATATCCGGTCTGATTCAGGGATCTCTGGGAGGTGTTGTATTTGCTATCTTTGGCTTAGGTTCGCCATTCCTTTGGGGGTCTATCATGGCCATCCTGGCATTTTTCCCCATCGTTGGCATTGGCGTTGTTTTTGTTCCGGCTTCTATCTATCTGTTCCTGAAAGGAAGGTTGGCGGCAGGTATTTTCTTTATGATTTTTTACCTGGTCATCTGCTCTGTCATAGAATATGCAGTTAAACCAAAACTCGTGGGAAACAAAGTTAAGATGCATACCCTCTTGGTCATTCTTTCCATTCTAGGCGGCCTAAAGGTTTTCGGTATCTTGGGGATCATATATGGCCCCTTAGTTATCACAGCGTTCCTCACCCTCACCGACATCTATCGCTCAAGTTATGAGACCTACATAAGAAATGTATAGCTGCAGGATGTCTCCGAGTTCGTATTCCCTCTGCTGTACTTACTCCCCCAGTGGGAGAAAAAATCAAGTTGATGTCCGCATATCCGCTATCTGTGTCCACCGACCGGATCGACTATAGGGCCTCGAACCGCCTACCAAGGGGACAGTGCCTACATTATTCGCCTAGTAGTCTCCGCAAGTTCATTGGAGATGCCGGCGCTTGGTCGTCAGCTGCTACTGTGATGGTGACATCTTCAGAATCGCTTTGTACTGGTGAGCCATTATCAGTAACCATAAAGGTCACTGTGTAATTGCCAGCAGCGCCATATCCGGGAGTCCAGCTAAAGGTCTGGCTGGCAGCATTGAAGCTGGCACCAGTAGGAAGATTGCTGGCAGAATATGTCAGGTCGTCACCATCTGGATCAGATGCCGTAATAGTAAATGCAAGCAATGAGTTTTCGTCTACGCTCTTTGCACCTATAGTGTTAAGCACCGGGGGTCGGTT
>CAZCWQ010000033.1:0-28529 GCA_964502365.1 uncultured Desulfobacterales bacterium
TGGTGCCGAAGGCGGGATTTGAACCCGCACGGGCGTAACCCACTGCCCCCTCAAGACAGCGTGTCTACCAGCTTCCACCACTTCGGCATATAAAACTCACCCTATTTGGCAGGCTCGGACTGCTGGGCCGGCACAGTACTCTGTGCACCCGTGTCTTGAAGAGGCTTGGATGCGGATCCAGGCACAGCAGGCTGTGCGGCCTCTGGCTTAGCCGGAGGCTGAGCGGGCGCCTCCTGCGCTTCTTGAGCCTGGGCAGGCACTTGCTGTGCTTCTTGGGTCACTGGGACCGCTTCGGGCATGATGGAGCTGGTGGGCCTCCGACTGGAAAAATATGCCAGGCTCAAAGAGGTCAACATAAAAACCACGGCAGCAGCTGTAGTCATTTTGCTCAAAAAGGTGGAAGCACCAGTGCTTCCAAACAGCGTTTGACTGGAGCCTCCCCCAAATGCGGCACCCATGTCCGCCCCCCTGCCTGTCTGCAAGAGCACGATGAATATCAAGGCAATACAAACGACAATATGTATAAGAATGATGAAAGTTGACATAACAAAACCGCTCCGTCTCTCACTTTTTCTAGGCAGCTTATAAAGAATTTCGAACAATGGCCGCAAATGAGTCGGCATCCAGACTGGCACCACCTACCAATGCGCCGTCAATGTCGCCCATAGCCATAAGCCCGGACGTATTCTCCGGCTTCACACTCCCACCATACAAGATGCGGACAGCCTTTGCAATTGAATTTCCGCCGGCAGCATCCATGCGGGCCCGGATGAACTGATGGACCTCCTGGGCTTGCTCACTGGTGGCTGTTTTGCCTGTCCCAATCGCCCACACAGGCTCATACGCAATGGTCACACCTTGCAGTTCGCCGTCACCGAGCCCTTCCAGGCCTTCTTCCAACTGCTTCTGAACAACGGAAAAGGTTTGACCGGCCTCTCTTTCACCTTCGGATTCACCAACGCACAGGATGGGAACTAGGCCACCTTGAAGGGCCGCCTTGATTTTTCGGTTCGCTGTAATATTGGTTTCCCCAAAATACTGACGCCGTTCAGAATGACCGATAATGACATGGCTGCATCCCGCAGCTTTCAACATAGGCGCCGACACTTGCCCGGTATAGGCACCTTCGGTCTCCCAGAACAGATCTTGGCCTCCTAAGTGTATTGCCGATCCTTTCAAAATCTCGGCTACCACCGCAAGGGCCGTAAATGGAGGTGCCACCATGACATCAACGTCAGTGACGTCCGACACCAAAGATTTCAACCTGTTCGCCAGCTCCACTGCCTCTGGAGCGGTCTTGAACATCTTCCAGTTACCAGCAATCAAAGGTTTGCGCTTTGTCATAAGGTTAGACCCCCTAAAGCTCTTTTCCGATTATGGCTGCCAGATCTACCATCCGTGTGGCATACCCGGTTTCATTGTCGTACCAAGCGAGCACCTTGACTAGATCTTCCACAACATATGTGCTGGAAGCATCTACAATAGAAGAGTACCTGGAACCGTTAAAATCGATCGATACCAGTGGGACATCACTGTATGCCAAAATCCCCTTCAGCGCACCTTCGGCCGCGCTCTTTAAGGCACCATTTACATCAGCGGGTGTTAGCCCACTCTTATCAGTCTGCGCCACCAGGTCCACGAGAGACACGTTCGGAGTAGGCACTCGTACAGCCAGGCCGTTCAATTTCCCCTTGAGCTCTGGTAGGACTAACGCCACAGCCCTTGCGGCCCCCGTGGTGGTGGGTATCATAGAAAGAGCTGCTGCCCTGGCCCGCCTGAGGTCCTTGTGGGGAAAATCGAGGATCCGCTGATCTCCTGTGTAGGAATGGATCGTAGTCATGAGTCCGCTTTTTATGCCAAAGTGTTCAGAAAGCACCTTTGCGACAGGCGCCAGGCAATTTGTCGTACACGAGGCATTTGATATAATGTGGTGCTCCTTGGGATTGTATAAGGAGTCATTAACACCTATCACGATCGTTATGTCCGGGTCCGTGGCTGGAGCTGAAATGATTACCTTGCGGGCGCCTGATTGCAGGTGTTTGCCAGCACCCTCGCGGGTGCGGAAAAAACCGGTACACTCCATAACCACATCCACCCCCTGGTCGCCCCAAAGAAGGTCGGTTGGGTCCTTAATCGCCGTGTACCGTACGGAACGTCCGTTCACCTCAATGGAATGATCTCCGGCCACGATGTCCGCACCCCAGAAACCATGAACAGAATCGTACTGGAGCAAATGTGCCATTGTTGAAGCATCTGTCAGATCATTGACAGCTACGACCTCAACAGAGTCATTCTGCATAGCAGCCCTAAAAGCGAGTCTTCCAATACGCCCAAACCCGTTAATTCCAACACGAATACTCATAGACCCTCCTTCTCATGTATGTTAACTCGCGGCTCGCGAAGCATTTTTACTAGCTTGTACTACGGCTCAAGGCGCACGGCTTAAGTACAGGCCAAAGCATTCAACTACCTTGCACCTTGAGCCTTATGCCGTGCGCCTTGAGCCAAGGTTTTATGCGTCTCGTGCCTGGAAACGCCTCGAAAACACAGTGTGTGGTATATATTACAAGCTACCAGGGGATCTCCTATGAGCCCCTTTTATTTCCTTTCAATACCCCGCTGGCCAGCGAGATACTCTTTTTTCCATATGACTGGACACTCTGTGCCAAATCGCTCAGATTGTTTTCCTTGCGCAATTTTGCCGCTCGGATCAACACAGGCAAATTCACTCCAGTCAAAACATCAATCCGGCCCTCTTCAAGAAATGACAGGCTTAGGTTGGACGGTGTCCCTCCAAACATGTCAGTGAGGATGATCACGCCGTCACCTTGATCTACAGTCTTAATCCCTTTATCGATCTTCGCCCTCAGTTTTTCGGCGCTGTGCTTTAGGTCCACGGAAACAGCAGTGCACGCTTCCAGATGCCCGCCCAAAACACATTCAGCCGCTTCAATAAGGGCCTCTCCCAAACCGCTGTGGGTTGCTACAACAATGCCAATCATAAAGGTCAACACCTCAGTCTATGAGAATTTTGCATAACCTAGGAACTCGACAATTATGAATCAAAAACCTCATATCAAAGAGCGAGACGAGGTTATGCAAAGGTCTGTCTGTTACGCGGAAAACGCAAGGCTCTTCGCCCTGCGAACGGCTAAGCCGGGCTTCCGCATGCCTGCATATCCGATAATGCATATGGAGATTTGCCAGTATCTCAATGTCTGCTAAGTTAACTCAATATCCCTGTGTGTCAAGTGTATGCGATCAAGTTTCTTTTTCAAATACTCAAAGATCTCATTAGCAACTACAACAGAACGATGCCTTCCACCCGTACAACCAATGGCAATGGTCAAATACGACTTTCCTTCCTTTTCGTAAAGCGGTATCAGAAAATCCAGCAGATCTAAATAGTTTTTCAAGAAAGTACTTGTTTCATCCCATCTTTTTACAAATTCCTCCACTTGAGGCGATGTGCCGTCAAGTTCCTTCAATTCCGGTATGAAATACGGATTAGGCAAGAAACGGACATCCACAACCAAATCCGCCTCAAGGGGAATGCCGTACTTGAAACCAAAAGACAAGACGTGAACCTCGAGCTGACCGGTATGGATCTCTCTTTCAGCATGGCGCACTACCATGGCTTTAAGGTCGTGGACATTATAACGAGATGTGTCAAAGACCTTATCGGCAAACCCCCTGAGGCCTTTGAGTTGTTCCCTTTCGGCGCGTATGCCTTCCAAGAGGTTATTCTTTCGGGCCAGGGGATGATGCCTTCGCGTCTGACTATAACGCCTGAGCAGTTCTTCTTCTGAAGCTTCTAGGAAAAGGATCTCAAATTGATAACCTCCATTCCTGAGGTTGTCCAGCACATCTGCATAACTTGAAACAAACTGCACCTCCCTAATATCCATCACCAGGGCCAGCTTTGATATTTCCGAGGACTGCCCGAGGCGAATTTCCAAAAACCTGGGCAAAAGTAAGACCGGCAGGTTGTCTACACAAAAAAATCCGGCATCTTCCAGTGCCTTAATGGCCGTACTCTTTCCGGAACCCGAAAGGCCGGTGATGATGATGATCTTTTGCCGTTCCAATTAGATCTGCATAGCCCGCAAGGAGCTGGACACCTGGCAGCATTCACAGGGAACACAAGTCGGCTGACCGGCAGAATAAAGCCTGCCAGCTCTTCCGGGCGGGGCCTGCGGGGAGCGTGCCAGTCAAAACTCCTCGTCTTCCCTTTCAATCACCGAGTAGAGCTCCCGCCAGTCGGTAGCGTTAATCAATCTTTCTTTAAACACGGCATTCTTGAGCAATCGGGATATCCTGGCAAGCATCTTCAGATGACCACCCGTTGAGTCTTCCGGGGCCAATAATAAGAAGAAGAGGTAGGTAGGTTTTCCGTCCATGGCGTCAAAGTCGACACCTTTACTGCTACGGCCGAATCCCAGCAACAAAGACTCCAGGGACTTCAGTTTTCCATGAGGAATTGCTATGCCACCACCAATGCCTGTGCTGCCCAGACGCTCCCGCTCCAATAGGACGCGAACCATTTCTTCCTGGCTAACCCCGGAGGCCGCTGCAAGACAAGCAGTGAGTTCATCCAATACCCCCTTCTTGTCAGTGGCACTTAGCTCAGCAATAATGGCGTTCTCCTTAAGGGTGTCCAAGATCTTCATAACAGGTCCTTGCTACGAACTCGGCTGAATCAAACCGAAATTACCGTCTTTCAAGCGATATAGAACATTGATCTGCTGTGTTTCAGCATTGGCGAAAACTAAAAAGTTATCCTTGATCAACCGCATTTGCAGGACCGCTTCATCCACGTCCATAGGTTTATACTCGATACTTTCGATCCTCATGAGTCCTGGCAGATTCTGATCCGGGCCTCCTGATTCCGCCGTGTCCATCTCTTCATAAGGGAAGGCCTTGGATTTGGCAGCAGTTGATCGACGTTTTTTGAATTTCTTCTTATTCTTCTTGATCTGCTTGTCAATCTTGTCCAAAGCCATATCTATTGCTGAATACATATCAGAGGTTTCCTCGTGAGCGTTGATCATGAATCCGTCTGCGCTGATACTTATCTCGGCTATGTGGCGAAATTTGTCCACAGTCAACACAACGTTTGCCTTGGCGGGGTTCTGGAGATATTTGTCGAACCGATCAAGCTTTTCAAACGCATAGGCTTTCAGAGCTTCTGACGAGGCCAGGCTTATAAAGGTTACCGATTTTTGCATGTTCATGAACCTCCCTGTATTCTCTTACGTTTGTTGGATGGTAACAGACGCAACATTTCTCGATACTTGGCTACTGTTCTGCGGGCCACATTAATGTTTGAAGCCTTTAGGATCTCAACCATCATCCTGTCACTGTAAGGCTTTGTTGGATCTTCGGAGTTAACGATCTGACGAATTTTCTCCTTGACGCTGGCAGAGGCAACGAAATCTCCATCAAGCCGGTTGATAGAACTGTTAAAGAAGAATTTGAGTTCATAAGTCCCCTGCGGGGTATGGACGTACTTGTTAGTAGTAACACGGCTTACGGTCGACTCGTGCATTCCAATGTCCTCTGCAACATCACGCAACACCATCGGCTTCAAATAGCCGATTCCATGTTCAAAAAAATCCTCTTGAAAGCGGACAATGCTTTCAACGACCCTGTAAATGGTCCTCTGACGTTGGTGAATGCTGCGAATCAACCACACCGCAGATCGGAGTTTATTCTGGATGTAATCCTTGGTGTGGCTGGGAACTCCTTCCCCCCTGCTTAAAGTCTCCCTGTAAAAGGGACTCACGCGCAGTTTGGGCATGCCGTCTTCGTTCAGAACAATGACAAATTCACCACCCACCTTATAGACGAAAATGTCAGGACTAATGTATATAGGATCTTCGTCACTATATTGACGACCAGGTTTTGGTTCCATCCTGGTAATGATCTCTACGGCAGAAAGAACATCATTGTATGAAACGCCCAAGGCTTGGCTGATAGCCTTGTAATTCTTGTTTTCTAGGTGCCTGAAGTGGTCTTGAATAATGTGAACAAGAAGGGAATCCTCTAGTCCCAGGTACTTGGCCTGAATGAAGAGACACTCTTTCAGGTCCCTCGCACAGATGCCGACTGGATCGAACGATTGCATCTTTTTCAGGACCTTTTCCACTTGTGAAGTATCGTCCCCCGTCAGAGCTGCTATCTCCCCCACTGTAGCTTGCAGGTAGCCATCACGATTAAGGTTACCTATGATGGCATTGCCGATCCTTTCTTCGGTCTTGTCCGGAAGAGTTAAAAGAAGTTGCCACACGAGATGATCAGTCAACGACTGTTGCCGAGCAAAGAAATTCTCATATTCAGGAGTTTCCCGTTCTTCCGGCTCATAATACACAGGACCTGCCGAGTTGTACTCGCCCAAATAGTTCGACCAATCAATATCCTCCCGAGCTTTTTCTTCAACAGTTACCGGTTTTGTCTGGTCCCCCTCCGCTGGTGACGGCACAGCTTCATTTTCATTCCCTGACTTGTCACCAGCGGCCTGCTCTTCGGGAGTCTCCTCAAGCAACGGATTTTCCACCATTTCCTGATTGATCAAATCCAACAGCTCCAGCCGCGACAGCTGCAATAGCTTAATCGCCTGCTGAAGCTGTGGCGTCATGACCAGCTGTTGCGTCAAGCGTAGATATTGTCGAAGCTCCAATGCCATGCTGAACCTAGTTTGCTGCCCTCATAATCGGAAACGTTCACCCAAATAGATTTCCCTCGCCACATTGCTGGAGGCGATGGCTTCGGGAGTTCCTGATTCGATCAATACACCTTCGTTCAAGATCCATGCCCAGTCACACACGCCCAAGGTCTCCCGAACATTGTGGTCTGATATCACCACTCCAATGCCTCTCTCCTTAAGTTGTTTTACTATCTTTTGTATCTCAATTACCGCTATGGGGTCAATACCAGCAAAAGGCTCATCAAGCAGAATGAAGGAGGGCTCATTCACCAATGCTCGTGTGATCTCCACCCGTCGGCGTTCCCCTCCTGAAAGAGCGTAAGCCTTCTGCCGCGCCAAATGGCTGATATTCAATTCTTGCAACAACTCTTTGAGGCGTGCGTGGCGTTGCTCTCTCGAAAGAGGAAGTGTTTCCAGAATAGCCAGGATGTTTTCTTCCACAGTCAGCTTTCGAAATACAGAGGGCTCTTGCGGAAGGTACCCGACCCCTTTGCGCGCCCTAAGATACATAGGATATGATGTAATGTTTTCCTCGTTTAAAAAAACGCTGCCGCTATCAGGTCGTATGAAGCCCACGATCATAAAAAAGGTAGTCGTTTTCCCTGCCCCGTTTGGACCGAGCAATCCCACAATGCTTCCGCTATCGATCTTCATGTTAACAGTGTCGACAACGCGCCTGCCCTTGTAAATTTTGACCAGGTCCTTTGCCACTAGAGTCGCCATTTACGAGATCCTGGTTCGCCATGCTTACCCGCCAAGTACTCGAACAATGCGAGGGCGTATTGGGGGGAAGTGCCCAAGTTTTTGACTTTCAGCACTTATTTTATCAAACCTCCCTCGCTGTCGGTATAAAACGTTGCCTCCACCTGTTCATTTTCGTTTCCTTCCACAAGAGTTCGATTTTCATTCTCAAAGAGAGTGATCCTCTTTCCTCGGATTTTATTCTTGCCGGACCACACTGTCGGGTCCCCCTCACTGAGCACCAAGACCCTTTCATCGGCAGTATAGACGGCCTTTTGTGCGGTTGCCGTCTTAGTATTATTGTCAAATACAATCTTAACATTTCCCTCGGAAATGATCTTTTCAATGGAACTCGTCACTTCTCCCGTATCCCCACCAGGCCTGTAAAATATCTTGATACGATCGGCCGTAATGACAGCATCTTGCTGAGTGGCTCTGGCGTTGCCTATGAACTCCACCCATCTCATGTTGTGATCCGATTTCACGCTGTCCGACGTAATGCAGATAGGCGTGCCAGGATCTGTTTGCTCGTCGCTCTCTCGCACCCCGGGCTCTGAGGCCCCAAGACTAATCGCTGCGAACACGAGCAATATGGGCGCAGTCAATAGAGACCATCTAATATGAAGGGATTTCATGGCAAGGCCCTCATCTCGTCTCTTCTAATATAAGCACTGCCTCTATAAGGTACAGTTTTCAAACACAGCCTCTACGCCTCCACTGACCATGGCTTGTTCAGTCTTGAAGGAAAAAGTCATTCCCTTGCCCGTAAGGTGAATGCCTTCACCTTTGACAACAATTCGACTATCCGTGGAGATGGAGCGGCTCTCGTAATCATAGCACAGTTTCTCAGTTTTCAACACGCTGGCGCCGCTTCGCACGACTACATCTCCTGAGACTTCCATGTCTTTGGTATCGGTAAAAAAAGCGCCGTCACTGCTGACAAGGTGCACAGTCTTGCCGTCTTTGAGAAAAAAAGTGACAGAAATGTCTTTGAGGATCGTCTTGTTTTCGTCCTTTTGATACCGAACTGACTCTGCGTCGAGCACCCATTCCTTAATCCCATTCCGGGTTGCGACATGGTGCACGTGATTCAAGGTAACATCACTATATTCGGACAACACCGCAAGCGCGTCAGGCTCTTCCTTGAGATGGTGAAACCTCAACAGGCCCATTCCAAGTCCAGCGAGCATAAGACCGATGATACAAAACAGCACTGCACGAACTTTTGACACAAACACAGTCCCCTATTATCCAAACCTCAAGAAAAGGTTCACGATAGAGCACCTTGTATCGCCGTCAGTTGCTCCAGCAGAGGCCTTACTTCCTGCATCGCAAGGGAGTTGGGGCCATCACAAAGCGCACGTTCCGGATTGTCATGGACTTCAATGTAGATGCCATCTACACCGGCTGCCGCAGCAGCCCGGGCCATCATGGGTACAAATTCCCTTTGCCCCCCTGAACAACTTCCCCCACCCCCGGGAAGCTGGACGCTGTGCGTAGCATCGAATACCACTGGCCACCCCAGATCGCGCATAATAGCCAGACTGCGGAAATCTACAACCAGGTTGTTATAACCGAAAGTCGCTCCCCGTTCCGTCAGAAGAATCTGGTCATTGCCCGCGGAAACGACTTTTTCCACAACGTGCTTAACGTCCCATGGGGCCAAAAACTGCCCTTTCTTTATGTTCACGGGTTTCCCAACTTCGGAAACAGCGACAATAAAATCGGTTTGACGGCACAAAAAAGCCGGAATCTGCAGAATATCCAGGACTTGAGCTGCTGGAGCTATCTCGTCAAATCGATGTACATCAGAAAGTACTTTTACGCCTAGCTCATCCTTGACATTTGATATGATATCCAACCCTTTGGAAAGGCCTGGCCCACGGTAGGAGTTTAGCGAGGTTCGATTCGCCTTGTCGTAAGAGGTCTTGAATATGAAAGGAATTTGAAATTCATCGGTGAGATCTTTCAAAAAAGCCGCAGCCCGAATGGTAGACTCAAAAGTCTCGATCACACATGGCCCGGCGATCAAGATTGGCTGATTTCCCTTCCCGATGCTCATTCCCCCTACATTAACAACATGTTGCATGCGACATCCGTGCCAACAGCAGTATCCTGAACAACCTTGAACATCTAAAAGTCAAACAACGTTATATATTTTTTTAGCGTACCCTGGGGCAAATGTCAAGAATGACAAAGCAGATTGCCAGAGGACAAATCAACCTTGATTCTTCACCGACAAGTTGTTATGGTCTGCGGCGGATTTTTTGTAACAACCCTGACGGCTTCGTAGAAAAGTTCGTCTTGTCCACTCAGCAACCACTCTGGCCCCAAACCAAGAATGGTCTGTTTGTTGCCGGAACCGTAACCCGGCAGCGCGAATCCCCCTCTTTTGGGCGCGGAGCTTTACATGGCGGACAATGTCAAGACCTCAAGATTTTTCCTATTGATTGTCATCATGCTGTGTGCCCTCGCGGCTGCCTTGATTTGGCAGACCATTAAAGGGCTGGAAGGGGAAGCCCCGACATTCAGGTTGGAAAGATCGGTTGAATCTGTTGGTGCCTCGTACACCCTCAAGGCGGAAGCTCTTGACGACAAGAGCGGTCTGAAAAGGCTTTGGATAGCAATCCTCCAGCAGGGCAAAGAAGTCGTTCTGCTTGACCGTACCTTTCCTTCTGAGGGATTATTCAGGCAAGGTGTTATTCGCAAGCAACCGGTTTCTCTTGAAATCAAGGTGCGTGAGCTTGGTTTAAAGGACGGAGAGGCTGTTCTTAGGACAGCAGCCTGGGACTATTCATATCGAGGTTGGTGGTCAGGAAACAGGTCTTATGCAGAGCACAAACTGATTATTGACACCCAACCCCCGGACGTTGATATGATCACCCGCAATCATAACTTAAATCAGGGCGGCGCTGGCCTGGCAATCTACCGGATCTCTGAACCGGTTGTCACCAGTGGTGTAGAAGTGGCCGACCATTTTTTTCCGGGTTCAACGGGGCTTTTTTCTGATTCCAGTGTCTTTGTGGCGTTTTTTGCCGTCCCTTACGACGAAGGCCCCGAAGCACACATCTATGTGACGGCTACGGATGTAGCTGGCAATACCTCACGGACGGGTCTCCTTCATCACATCAAGATAAAGGCATTTAAAAAGGATACTGTTAATGTCTCGGACGCCTTTCTTGAACGGAAAATGCCTGAATTCGAAAATGCTTTGGACGAGGGGAGCCGTTCCATCTCCCTTCTTGACAAGTACCTGACAGTCAACAAGGATGTGCGTCTAGCCAATTACAAGACCATACAAGATATTTGCGCGAGCAGCGATGCTAAACTATATTGGAGTGGCGTATTTGGCAGACTTCCGGCCTCGGCGCGCAAGGCGAGCTTTGCCGACCATCGCACTTACCGATACCAGGGTCGGGATATAGATCGCCAGGTCCATCTCGGAATAGATCTGGCCTCTACCGGCCGCTCGCCAGTCCCTGCCGCCAACAGTGGGCGGGTTGCATTCGCCGGGAACCTGGGTATTTACGGAAAAACCGTCATCATAGATCATGGCTTGGCCGTTTTTAGCATGTACGGTCATCTAAGCCGGATCCTCGTCATGACAGACCAGGAGGTCTCGAAGGGGGACATAATCGGTTATACCGGCAGCACAGGTTTAGCCGGAGGGGACCACCTCCATTTTAGCATCTTGATTCACCACACCTTTGTCAACCCAATAGAATGGTGGGATTCTAACTGGATCAAACACAACATTGCAGACAAGCTCAATTACGCCAAAGAACTGACAGTGACGTCAATAAAGGAGGGCGGATCGTGAAGCGCCTTAAGGTCGAAAAGACCTTTCAGGAGATCAATCAGAAGATCAGAGACGGAAAGGTCGTAGTGGTGACAGCCGAGGAAATTATTGATATTGTAAAAGAACGTGGCGCTGTGGAGGCGGCTCGTTACGTGGACATCGTTACAACCGGAACCTTTTCACCAATGTGTTCCTCGGGAGCGCTCATCAATTTTGGCCATTCGGTGCCCGGTATTAAGGCTGCAAAGGTATGGCTTAACAACGTACCGGCGTATGCCGGGCTGGCTGCCGTGGATTGTTACCTTGGAGCTACGGAACCGTGTGAAGAGGATCCCCTGAACAAGGTACACCCAGGAGAATTCAAGTATGGAGGCGGACATGTGATCCAGGATCTTGTGGCCGGCAAGACCGTTGATCTCGAAGTCACGGCATACGGAACTGACTGTTATCCAAGCCGGGAACTTGAAAAAGATGTCACACTGAAAAACCTGCCTCAAGCGACTCTTTGTAACCCGAGGAATGCGTATCAGAACTATAACTGTGCGATAAATCTTAGTGAAAAGACAATTTACACATACATGGGTACCCTGAGACCGAATGCCGGAAACGCCAACTACTGCAGTGCAGGGCAACTAAGCCCTCTAATGAACGACCCGTATTTTATGACTCTTGGGATAGGCACAAGAATCTTCCTTGGCGGAGGTCATGGATACATAGTCTGGCACGGAACTCAACATAAACCAAGAGTGAAGCGCACCAGGAAGGGGGTGCCACTGACTCCGGCTGGGACCCTGTGGGTCATGGGGGATCTGAAAAAGATGAGTGCCAAATGGTTGGTGGGGGTGAGCATCCAGGGCTACGGCTGCTCATTGGCTGTGGGGGTGGGGGTGCCGATCCCTATCCTTAACGAAGAAATCGTCAAGTTCACTGCGGTTTCAGACGATGAGATCTTTACCCAGATTGTGGACTACGGACGTGATTATCCAAACGGTATATCCAAGAGTTACGGCACAGTCAGCTATAGTGAACTCAAGGGGGGCACTATCCGTGTGAATGACCAGGATGTACCATCCGTTCCCTTGTCTAGTGTGATACGGGCCAGGGAAATTGCGGAGATCTTGAAGAAGTGGATACAAAAAGGAAAGTTTACCCTAGGGGAACCGCAGGAATTGCTCCCCTGCATTTAGGAAAAGCCCAATGCCTTTAGAAAAAGAAAAATCTGGTACAAGTTCCATTCAGCCCAAGAAGAGCGTCTTTCGGGAATACGCCGAAGCCATACTTGTTGCCGTTGTCCTTGCCCTTTTCATCAGGACCTTTGTTGTGCAGGCGTTTAAGATCCCTTCAGGCTCCATGAAGCCAACCCTTTTAGTGGGAGATCATATCCTTGTAAACAAGTTCATATACGGCGTGAGGCTGCCCTTTGTTAACACCACACTCATCCCGATTTCGGAGCCAAGAAGGGGCGATATTGTAGTATTCAAATTCCCTGAAGATCCCAAGAAGGATTTCATAAAGCGGGTCATCGGGATACCTGGCGACGTTGTAGAAGTTCAAAACAAAAAAGTGTACCTTAATCACAAGCCAATGGTCGATCCGCACGGCTCATACCTGGACCCTCACGTTATTGCAGCCATTGCCAGACCGCGTGACAACATGCCTGCTGTCACAGTTCCTCCCCAATCACTCTTTGTCATGGGCGACAATCGTGATCACAGTTATGACAGCCGCTTTTGGGGGTTCGTCAACTATTCCATGCTCAGGGGGAAGGCATTCATCATTTACTGGTCATGGAACAGTCAAAACCCAGGTGTCAGATGGAAGCGGTTTGGACACCTTCTGCACTGATCAGCCCGGGGCAGGCCTCGTTTTTGGCCGAGAAGAGCTTGTGCCACCGTGAGAGTCAGGGGTCCGAATCAACGGCATCCCTTCGCGCAGCCGGTACCAAGCCGGTCATGGGTGACAGAATTTTTGCCCTTGACTTGTCCTAATTTGCGGTGCTATACGAGCATCGCGTCATTTATCAAGGAGGTATCCTTTATTGACGTATATATGCGTCACCTCGCCTCAGTGGGCGCTAACCTCTTTATCTAAAAGGGTAAAGAGGTTTTTTTTTGCAAGAACTAATGAAATTTGAAAAGAAAAACATACTCGACATGGAGAGTCTCTCACCCGGAGAGATTGAACTCATCCTCGATACTGCCGACTCTCTAAAAGAGGTATCCACCCGTCCCATCAAGAAGGTACCCACCCTGCGCGGCAAAACCATTGTTCATTTCTTTCACGAAGCGAGCACCAGGACCCGAACATCGTTTGAGATTGCCGCAAAAAGGCTCAGTGCGGACACGGTTGGTATCTCTGCCGCAACCAGCAGCATGGTCAAAGGCGAGACCCTGGCGGACACCGCCAGGAATCTGGAGGCCATGAATCCGGATGCAATTGTCCTTCGCCATAAAGCAGCCGGGGCACCCCACATGTTGGCCCGCCTGGTGCAAAGCTGTGTAATCAATGCCGGAGACGGGATGCACGCACACCCCACCCAGGCGCTTTTGGATATGATGACTGTGCGTGAAAAGAAGGGGCGTCTTGCCGGACTCCGGGTAGCAATTATAGGCGATATTGCACACAGCCGCGTTGCCCGCTCTAATACGGTGGGCTTCCTCAACATGGGGGCCCACGTTATTCTGGCAGGGCCGCCCACTATGATCCCACAGGGTATAGAAACCTTGGGAGCCCCTGTGACCTATGACACCAAAGAAGCAATACAGGGCGCGGATGTCATTATGATGCTGCGTATCCAGAAGGAACGTCAACAGCCATTTCTGTTTCCTTCAGAAAGGGAATATGCGCAATGCTACGGGTTGACGAAAGAACGCCTTGCCGGGGCAGAGGATGATGTCCTGATTATGCATCCCGGCCCAATAAACAGGGGTGTTGAGATCGCCCCCGAGGTTGCCGATGGCCCATACTCCGTGATCTTGGACCAAGTGGCCAACGGAGTGGCAGTGCGTATGGCCATCCTTTACCTTCTTCTCGGGGGGCCACGATGACACGCATATTAATTCGAGGAGGCCACGTAATCGACCCTGAAACAGGTGTTGACGGCCTGCTCGATATTCTAGTCGAGGACGGCAAGATATCAAGCGTTAAGAACTCGAAACTCGAAACTCGAAACTCGAAACTCGAAGTTATTGATGCCTCAGGCAAACTCGTCACCCCTGGTCTCATCGACATGCATACCCACCTGCGGGAACCGGGGCACGAATACAAAGAAACTGTTGAAACAGGTTGCCTGGCCGCATCGCACGGGGGGTTTACGGCTGTTTGCTGTATGCCGAATACAGAGCCAGCCAACGACAATCAGTCAGTTACAGATTATATTCTAAAGAAGGCAAGGATGGCCGGAACCGTGCGAGTCTATCCTGTGGGCGCTATAAGCCGAGGACTCCGTGGCAAGGGTCTCGCAGAGTATGGAGAAATGAAGGCTGCCGGGGTCGCAGCGCTGTCTGACGACGGCAATCCAGTCATGAATGCGCAGCTCATGCGCCGAGCACTTGAGTATGCCAAGGGGTTTGATTTGTTGTTGATTTCCCACTGCGAAGACAGAAATCTCACGGCAAACGGAGTGATGAATGAGGGGCCTACGGCCACCCGCTTGGGACTTGCAGGCATACCGAATGCAGCAGAGACGGTGATGGTAGCCAGAGACATTGCCCTGTGCGAGCTCACAGGCGCGCCGCTTCATATTGCCCACGCAAGCGCCGAGGGTACCGTTAGCCTCATTCGCGAGGCCAAGGCCCGAGGATTGCCGGTGACAGCAGAAACAGCTCCCCATTATTTCTTGCTGACCGAAAAGGCGGTTATGAACTACGATACCAACGCCAAGGTCTATCCACCCTTACGCACGGCCAAAGACAGGGACGCCATTCGACAGGGGCTTGCAGACGGCACCATCGACGTCATTGCCTCAGACCATGCACCCCATAGCAGTGTTGAAAAGGACGTGGAATTCAACGCCGCTGCCAATGGCTTGATCGGGCTGGAAACCTCCCTGCCTTTGGGCCTTAAACTTGTGGAAATGGGGATCTTGAGCTTAAAGGACCTGATCGCCAAGATGTCTATAAACCCTGCGCGAATTCTCAAACTGGCCCATGTAGGTTTAAAGCCAGGCGGCCCCGCAGATTTGACAATCATTGACATGCAAAAGGAATTTATTGTTGATGTTGACACATTTTGCTCAAAGAGCCGAAACACACCGTTCAATGGTTGGCAGCTCAAAGGCAAGACAGTCTTGACCATGGTGGGTGGGAAAATCGTCTTTGATGACCAGTGACCAATCACGAATTCCGCATAGCGGTGAGTGATGACTAATGACATGACAAATATGCTTGTTGTCGATGATGACTTGAGCATGCGCGAGATGCTTGAGTTCATGCTTACATCGGAGGGATACAATGTAGATTGTTCAGAAGATGGCGAGAACGCCATCAAAAAACTTGAAGAAAACAAGTACGATTTGATTATCTGCGATATCAGAATGGGTCCAGTTGGGGGTCTGGCCGTATTGCGTGAAGCAAAAAAACGCGGGCCTGAAACCGTGGTGATTATGATTTCGGCGTTTGCTACTACCGAGACGGCCGTGGAAGCCATGAACGAAGGGGCATACGACTACATTCCAAAGCCCTTTAACGTAGATGAGATCAAACAGACCATAAGGAAGGCTTTGGAGAGAAAAACCCTTGAACACGAAAAGGAGATCCTGGACGCTGAGCTCAAAAAGACCTGTCACTTCGGCCATATAGTGGGCAACAGCATGGCCATGATGAAGATCTACAACACCGTGAAGCAGGTGGCTGACACCCGAACCAACGTGCTTATCACAGGGGAAAGCGGCACCGGCAAGGAATTGATCGCACGAGCCATCCATGAAAACAGCACCAGAAAGGACAAACCCTTCACTGTCATACACTGTGGTGGCATTCCAGACACACTAATGGAAAGTGAACTGTTTGGGCATCGAAAAGGGTCCTTTACCGGGGCTATTGACGACAAGAAGGGGCTCTTTGAGGTCAGCGACGGTGGCACGGCCTTTCTGGACGAGATCGCCGAACTCAGTCCCACCGTCCAGGTTAAGCTCTTGAGGGTCGTCCAAGAAAAGGCCTTCAAACGGGTGGGGGAAACCGAGGATGTTAAAGTGGACATCCGAATTATTTCAGCAACCAACAAGAATCTGGAAGATGAGGTGATTGCCGGAAATTTCAGAGAGGATCTTTTCTACAGGTTGAACGTGATTCACATCGACATCCCTCCCCTCAGGGAAAGGAAGGAGGATCTGCCCGTCCTGGCCCAGCATTTTTTGGAGAAATTTTCCAAAGATATGGGCAAGTCGATCCATAAGCTTTCGTCTTACGCCTTGGATATGCTTTCACAGTATGACTTCCCAGGAAATATCAGGGAGCTTGAAAATATGATCGAGCGAAGTGTTGCAACGGCTACCACCAACATCATCCTACCTGAAAGCCTTGCCCTTGCTACGCACAAGCGGACCGAAAAAACCGCTGCAATGGAAAAACCTGCGCTGCTTGATATTATGGCGCCTGACTTTGATTTGGACGCTGTATTGGCCGACGTGGAACGGGGATACTTGTTAAAGGCACTGGAAAACTCAGGAGGAATCAAGCAAAAGGCCGCAGAGCTGCTCGGGATCAGCATGCGCTCTTTGCGTTATCGCCTCGACAAACTGGGCATTGAAAAGGAATAAGGGCTTGGCAGGTCCGTTTTGTCCTTACAAAGCTTGTCAGGTCATTGACAATTTTTGTCAACGGCCGCAGATTAAGTTCCACTCTCGTTTTTTTTTGCACACTTATCAATGCTTCATATTATCAACTAGTTAGGAGAAAGTTGGTCGTCCCTGACAATTCGGGTACAGTTTTTGCTTGCTCCCTGGGTCGAGTCTATTTGAAAAAATTGTCTGTAGAACAGGGACGTATCTTTAAGCATGTTATCAACGACTCTACAAAAACTGAAAGGGGGTGAGGACACAAGAGGTCCTGGGAACAGAAAATTTGAATACAGAACTTTCAATTTCGTGAGGCGGCATTGCCGCGTTGCATAAAATCACGGAGCAATTTTGTTAAAGGAGGTTTAGCCATGTTACAGAAATTGAGCAAGAAGAATGAAAAAGGTTTCACCCTGATTGAGTTGATGATCGTTATCGCCATCATAGGGATCCTGGCAGCGATCGCCATCCCGAACTTCATACAATATCGGAAGCGATCCTATGAAAAGTCAGCCATGGCAGATTGCAAGAATGCTTATACTGCTGCCATGTCATACCAGGTCGATCATCCTAATATTCCCATAACCAGCAATTCTATACTAACCGAAGGCGGCTTCAGGAGCACCACGAATGTCACAACAGCAGCATCTGGTGCCAACGACGACTTTACAATAACCGCCGCTCATGACAGTGGCGACTATACTTATTCCATCACTCAGGATGGTGCGTCGTCCAGTGGCAGCACCTAATAAATAGTTTATTTGGGTTGCAAGCCATCACTATACACCCTTAGAAGCAGCTCCGAACTCACGGAGCTGCTTCTATTTGTTTTAGGCGCCTGATAACTTCTTGATAATGTGCATCGCAGGGCAAGCTTTTTAAATAGATAGCATAACATGCCGCAGCCCTGTCATAAATACCCTTCTTGTCATAGGCCGACCCTAGATAGTAACAGAGCTTCCCATCCTCGGGCATAGTCGATCTCACCCTTTCAAGATACTCTATGGTCTGATCTGTCTTTCCCATCTTAAAATAGGTCATGCCGATATTGATAAGGGTGTCTTTGATCTTTGGATCAATCTCAATGGACTTCTCGTATTGTTCAAGTGCCTTCTCCAAGTCGTGTCCCTCAAAATAGACGTTTCCCAATAGGTTATATATTCCTGCATTTGTTGGAGATAGCAAAACAGCCTCCTCCAGAGTTGCCTTGGCCCTGTCATAATCTTTCTTAGTGTAATATACATAGCCGATATTGCACAATATAAGCCCCCTGTCTTCGTCTCCCGAGGCCATCCAATAAGCCTTTTCAAACATCTCAAGTGCGGCGTCATATTTTTCTGCCTTCCTGTAGGCAGCAGCAAGATTAAAATATGGCTTGTAAGATCGAGGGCTTTGGGACGTTGTATCCGTCCATAAAGCGAGCTCGTTTTGCCATGCCAGATTTCGATTCAAGGTTCCGAACGCATACCATTGCAACAACAGACATCCGAGAAGCACAGGTAAGCCAAAAGCGAGTTTTTGCCTTGAGCCACGTCTTGCATACCAATAATTTGCCAGCAGCTGAGCTGCAATTATGCAAAACCCTGCTGACGGCAGATAGAGATAACGCTCAGCTATGAACGTGGCATCATCTGAAAGGGGAATAATATTAAGGACCGGCGTCAGGGTCAGGATGATCCAGGCAAGCATCAGAAAAGAACTCTTTGAACATGAGTATGTGTAATAAAGCATGCCTCCATAACACGCCGCGATTGCCGAGGTTACCCAGAACACAGGATCTGATACAGATGAAATCAACGTGGTTTCATAATGAACTGTAAGATTTAAGGGGAGCACAAGGAGCCTCAGATAAACCCCAAAGGTCTTGGGAACTGTAAGGAGCCTCATCCAGAATGTTTCCCAGTGCATGAATTTTATGCCGTGGGCGGGCAGCACCGCGGATCTAATCGCTACATATGACAGGATCACGATAATGTATGGGGCAGTTTTTTTGACTATCCGAAAAAGTCTGTCTTTCATGCTTGCTTCACGGGCAACGTATTCATAGCATGCTATGATGAAGGGCAATGTGAGGGCATACTCTTTGCTAAAGAGAGATATGGCAAAGAAAATGAGCGAGAAGGCGTAACATGTCCGCCGGAATCTTTCGTTTCTTGCATACCTTAAGTAGAAAATGAAAGATAAGATAAAGAAAAAACTTGAAATTACGTTGTTACGACCGTTGATCCATGCAACATCTTCCGTATGCACTGGATGCCACGCAAACAATAGGGCACCCAAAAACGCCACTGCGCGGTTTTGAAAAACAATACACGCCATCCAATATACACTGAGCGTTGTAAGCACATGGAAAATGATATTGATCAGATGGTACCCGGAAGGAGCTTGACCCCAAAGATATCGGTCCAAGAGAAATGTCAGATTTGGAAAGGGACGATAGTAGCCTGTGTAACGGTCTCCGAACAGGTTGTCCTGAGAGGCAAGCAGCTTCTTCAGATTCTTCCATTGCCAGAGGTCGTGGTGCTCCACAAACAGGGCCCTGTCATCCCACACAAAATCGCCCTGAAGCGTGTTTGCATACACCACAAATGATAGGATTGCGAGGAGCAGGGGAAGAAACAGGGCTTTAGAGATATTCCATTTTTTTTGTAACAAATCCATTATTTTGCTAGTATCAAAGCAATGAATACTTGTAAAGAGGGCACGCTTTAGCGTCGTGTATCGTGGATTCATAAATACTGGACGGCACCAGCATAAGACAATGCTGTCCTCAATCGGTTTAATACCTTTTGTCGGCAGTTTCCTAGTCTACCTGCTTTCTACATCTCCGACCGTGTATTTGGGTGACAGCGGCGAGTTTATCGCATCCGCCTTTTGCCTCGGCAATCCCCATAATTCGGGTTATCCGCTCTATGCATTGGCAGGCAAGATATTCAGTATGATCCCCCTGGGCAACATCGCCTTCCGGCTCAACCTGATGTCGGCCTGTTTCGGCGCCTTGACAGTGTGGATGACCTACCAAATTGTCCTCAGAGCGACACGTTCTTTCCTCTGTGCAATGTCTGCCGCATTACTGCTGGCCTTTTCTGCAACCTTCTGGTCCCAAACCACGTGCGCAGAGGTGTATGCGTTTCACGCTTTTTTCGTTGCCCTTATCATAACCTTCGTTTTCTGGTGGCGTGAGACCATGTCCTTTGAGCGGCTGCTCATGTTTGCGTTTGTGGTGGGTATCAGTTTTGGAAATCATATTCAGACCGTCATGCTTGCCCCTGCGGTACTAAGTTTTATCATTTGGTCGGATCGCAGGGCCCTATTCAATGTAAAAAATTTCTTGCTCTTGACTTTTTTCTTTACTCTCGGCCTTTCTGTGTATCTCTATTTACCCGTCAGAACCCATGCAGGAGCTGCTATTCACTGGGGAGATCCGGACACGGTTGGACGTTTCCTCCACCACGTCACGGCAAGCGAGCATCGCCACGGATATATGCTTAGCAAATCATGGGCCACATATGGAGCGCGGCTTGTTAGTGCCCTGAAGGAGATAATCACACAATTTCATCTTCTTTTGGTATTTGCAGCGATTGGCTGGGCAAGAGAAAAAGACATTAGATACAAGGTGTTCTGGATTCTCATAGCGCTTTTTGACACAACATATACCGTGTTTTTGAACACCATCTCTCTTGAGATCACGGCCTTTCAGATTCCCAGTACCATTGTTTTGGCTATCCTCATCGGCAAAGGCATGGCCTGCATCATGGAATATGAGTTTTCAAGTCCGGCGTTGAACCGGATGTGCCGCCTGGGCCTTGGGTCTGCGTTTGTGTGCTTCCCTCTGGTTTTGCTGACTACAAACCTTTACCAGAACGACCAGCATAGGAATTATACAGCTTACGAATATGGTGCAAATGTCATGAGAAGCATTCCCAGTAGTGGCACCTTGATTTTGGGTGGCGATAATACTGTTTTCCCAGTTGCCTACCTCAGACTGGCAGAGAATACGCGACCTGATGTTGCTATCTACGATCGCTACGACCTAATTTTCAAAATGCCTCTGCTTGATAAAGATAACTCGATTCATAACCGCAAACGCGAAAAACAAGAATACGCAATAGAAACAAAATTAGTGAAATCACGAAAAGGTGTGTATATCGCCTTGTTAGACAAAAACGTCTTTTCAGGACAAGATTTTGACTTACTCCCACATGGACTCACCTATCGGGCGGTGCCCGCACACAAATTTGAGTCTGTACTGAAAGAACAAAATGATATATGGCCATACTATATGTGGGAAAGCGTGAATAACGCATTTTATCGCGATTATATGAATAGATCAGTTACAGGCTATTTTCTCTTCAAAATAGGCAGGGATCTTGTGCGTGGTGGAAGACAACTGTCTGGGATAGAGATGCTAAGGAGGGCGTCAACTGTCGCCTATGATGATCGGGGTATGCATATAGACCTTGCGATCTTTTTTTCTGACACGTCCATGTATGAGGATGCTTTATCAGAATTGAAAATCTCTTCCCGGTATGCCTCAAACATCGGCGCACTGTATAATACGTGGGGATACTATTACTCGAGAATCGGCAGTATTCCGGAAGCAATCGAGGCCTATGAAAAGTCGATTGCTGCAAATCCGGAAGACTTCAACACATATAACAATTTAGGGTTGATGGCTCTGGAGGCAGGAAGACCCAGCCAGGCAAGAGAGGCTTTCAAAAAGTCCCTGTCCCTTAACCCAGATCAGTCTAAGCTAATCAATTTTGTAAAAACAAAGGGGTTATAGATTTGTCTTCCATGGAAAAAGATCCGATGGTATCTGTTGTGATCCCGCTTTATAATGAGGCTGGCTGCATTGGAAGCAATGTTTCCTTCTTAGATGTCCACCTGAAAGCGTTGAACTTGGCCTATGAATTGATCCTTGTGGATGACGGAAGCACTGATTCTACAAAAGCCATCTGTGGCAAGATTATTAACGCCAAGTCGCATGCGCGCTTGATAAGTTATCCTGTCAACCGAGGGAAGGGTTTTGCAGTCAGAACTGGGATACTTGAAGCCATTGGGAAATATGTCATCTTTACTGACGCTGATTTGGCCGTGCCCGCTCACTTCATTGGCACATGTTTAGCCCTTTTGGAATCCGGTTCCCCAGTAGTCATAGGATCTAGACACTTGCCGCGGTCCTCATTCAAGGTGCGGGAAACCCCTTTGCGTAGCATTCTTGGAGAAGTTTTTCGAAGATTTGCACAGTTCAGCCTCGGCTTGAGGGTGTCTGATATTACGTGCGGGCTCAAAGGCTTCGAGAGAAACGCCGCCCTTGACACCTTTTCTCGATCGAAGATCGACAGATGGGGCTACGATGCGGAGATTATCTTTCTTGCCCAAAAACTTGGCTATACCATCGAAGAATTCCCTGTAGACTGGTACCATTCCTTTGATTCCGCGGTCAAAGTCGGTTTAGACTCTCTACGAACCATGACGGAAATATTCCGAGTGCACTATTATTATCTTAGCATGCAGTACGAGTTATGATCCACGCTGAGGGCGGAAAACTGATTCGGCGAATGAAGCCTGCATTTCGACATGAGGCATTCTCAGTTAGCTTGCTTGTTCTGTTGGTCCTAGTTGTTTTCGGCAAAGTACTTGTCCTCCACAGACACCTGTATGGGTCGGATTTTCTTTTACAGTTCTACCCATGGAAAAAGTTCATATATGATCATGTACGGTCCCACAACGCACTTCCGTTCTGGAATCCTTATCTCTTTTCCGGCACACCTTTCATTTCCAATATCCAGGCGTCAATGTTTTATCCGCTTGGGTTCCTCTATTATTTGATGCCTCCCGAATACGCCTATGTATACTCAACAATACTCCATTGCTTTCTGGGAGCAATTTTCATGTTCATTTTCATGCAAACACTATCAGTAACAACGTGGGGAGCTTTTCTGTCAGCAGTTGTGTTCACGTTCAACGGCTTTTTGATGGCACACCTCTATGCCGGACACTTGTCCCTTGTCCAAAATTACATATGGATTCCTCTCATACTACTCTTTGCATATCGATTTGTTCAGACAATCGATTTCAGGTGGGCACTGTGTGCTGGCTTGTCGCTAGGGACTCAAATCCTGGGAGGATTTCCTCAGATCGCCTTTTATACAATCCTGGCGATCTTGGCATTAAGCATCTACTATATGGGGCTCTCGTTGAAGGCTCGACAGGGCAAGCGTGTCATCATAACAGGCCTTGGGTTGGTAGTAGTCTTACTCACTGGTTTTTGCTTTGCTGCTGTTCAACTTTTTCCGACCCTTGAGTTCATCCGACTTTCAGGCCGCGCAGGGGGTGTAAGCTACTGGTTTGCAACTTTTGACTCACTTCATCCAAAAAGGCTCATATCGTTCTTGATACCCGACCTTTTCGGAAATGTTGTTGATCAAACCTACTGGTTGAGTCCCAAAGGTTGGACTTTTTGGGAAACCTGTGCGTACATGGGCATCCTCCCGCTTTGTTTCATCTTTTGTTCAGCCCCTAACACACATGCGCTTCGCCGTGTTCGCTGTTTCTTTATTGGACTAGTCATCGTGTCCCTTTTTCTGGCGCTGGGTAAATACAACCCTCTGTATCCTCTTTTCTATAATTTGCCTGGCTTCCACAGCTTTCGCATTCCTGCCCAGATTTTGTTTCTATATGTGTTCGGTGTTGCCGTACTGTCGGGAATAGGTCTCAACCACGTACAACAGAGTTCATTGAGATTCACCAAGGGCTTGACACTATTTCTTGTCCTGGGAGGTTGTATATTTTTGTTTATGATAACTACTATTCACTTCTTCACATATGATTTCTTTTTCCATCTATTCAAGGCCTTTGCTGAGGAGCCCGTAGACCCTGCCTCCATCGGAGTGCTGCCCACCAAAATCGTTCTTGCAGTGAACAGGTCTGCCTTGCTCTTTTTCGCTGCCGCCTTGTTACTGACGCTTTACTACAAGAAAAGGATCAGCAGAAGTCTCTTTAATGCTCTTGTGATGATCATAGTTATAATCGACCTTGGCCTGTATTCGGTCCAGTTCGTCAAGTCTGAGGAATTTGGTAGTTCTAAGGAAAAGCAAAACCTTGCCACCCAACTCAAAGACCTGACAAAACCGGTGAGAGTATTCGCAACAAACAGCATGTTTTTGCCTAATGACGGCTTACTCTACCGCTTTGAGAGTATCGGCGGATATGATCCTCTTATCCTTAAGAGGTATATCCTATACTTGCAGGCAAGCCAGAAGTTGCCACCGGAAAGACACGTCTTAACCACATCTTTTGTCAAGGATCCTAATCACAAATTCTTGAAAATGCTAAATCTCAAACACACAGTGCAGGACACACGGGTGACAACGTTAGATGATTTTGTTCCTAGAGCCATCCTTGTTGGCCGAGCTGTAGTCAAACCAGCACAAGAGACCCTCGATTTCATGATGACTGACGCTTTTGATCCACTTAAGATGGTCGTGTTGGAGCCTGAATCTGAAAAGTTCATTCTGCCACATGCCAAAGGAGACAGTGTTGCAGGATCCTGTTCGATTACATACTATGATAACGAAAATATCCGATTCCAGACCTCGGCCAAGCAGGCATGCTATCTCGTCCTAAGCGAGATATTCTATCCCGGATGGGAGGCTACAATGGACGGAAGCAAGGTCCCCATTCTTCGTGGTAATTACACATTCCGCGTCATCCCTCTGGAACAAGGTGACCATGAGATAGAGATGAGATTCGTTTCCAGACCTTTTCGTATAGGGGCAGTAATATCCTTGTTGACACTAGCCTGCACCGTATGGTGTATGGTTCCAAAAGACAAGTGGCGGCTTAGAGCGCTTTTCTGAAATCTCATGAGTGTGAAACAGAATCTGAATAACAAGTCTTGTAAGCAAGTTCTACTTGTCATATTTGTCTTCATCGTCGGTTTTGTTAGCATCGTGTCCACAATTGATGATTATGGACTAACATGGGATGAGCCATACTACACAGTCCATTCTGAAAGGATTTCGGAATGGTTAGGAAAACTGGTCAAGTTTGACGATCCATTTTCTGACGAAGCTTTTCAGAAATATTGGAACTACGACAGACATCATAACTGTCATCCACCATTTTACAAACTGTCCGGGATATTGTTCAAAAAGCTGATCGGACGGTTCCTTTTTGATAACATTATTTACCAGTACCGCGTATCGACAGCATTCTGGGCTTCAGTCTTTCTCGTTGTTTTAGCTCTTTATTTTCTTAGAACCTATGAGAATTATCTGATTGCAACACTTGCAAGTCTAATGTTTGTTTTGGTTCCAAGGTTCTTTGCACACATGCATTTCCTTGCAACTGATATTGTTGTAACATCACTAAGTTTCATAACCCTGTATATTTTCTATTATCAACGTGTGAGGATTAAGAGAATACTCTTTTCGTCAATATTTGCTGGAGCTTTGCTCGCAACAAAATTCACGGGACTTTTGCTGTTTCCCATGGTGCTCTCCTTCCTATTTGTATCAAGAAACAAAAGGCAGTTTTTTATGGATTATTTAGCCTTCACTGTACTATCTTGCATTTTCTTTATAATATTCAACCCCCATGCATGGTTCGGTATTGGGCGCGAAGTCTTGTTTTATTTTCGGAGTTTTTTTGAAAGAGAGTCAGTCGTACCTCTTCCAACACTATATTTCGGTAAAGCTTACGATTACAGACTTCCATGGCACCAGCCTTTTGTCATTTTCGCCATAACGCTTCCCCTTCTAGTCGTTGGCTTTGTGATTCCTGGCATAGTTCACAATCTGGAAAACACAAAACAAACGACAAGCTTCTTTGAAATTGCTCCGTTTATCCTTTTGTTTACGGCTTTTGCTCTTCCAAGAACACCCAAACACGACGGTGTCAGGTTATTCAGCATGGCTTGGCCGTTTATTATCATTCTGTTCATAAGAGGTGCTTTTGTTTCTTCCCAGTATTTTACCAACCTAATAGCTAGAATTGCAACTGGTCTAGGCGTGGTGACTACACGCCTTGATAAAGTGCCTATAGTATTAATGGTTGTTTTGGTAATGGCAAGTATGGCCTTTTCTTTGTCCAGGATATGCGCTTATCATCCCTATGAACTGAGTTATTACAATGAATTGATAGGTGGTCCAGAAGGAGCTGTACAAGAAGGGTTTACCATTTCATATTGGTGTGAAGCATTGAATAAGGACACCTTGAAAAAGGTTAGCAGTTTTTTTGGAAATAGAAGAATTAGGGTATATTCATACCCCAATAAAGACATATTGAACTGGAACAGATATTTCGGACTTTTCGATAGTGCCGTTAATTCCGTAAATACTATTGAGGAATCCGATTATGTCTTGGTTCTCAATAGAATGCTATCTCGTGACCTTTACGAGTATGTGCGCCGAAATATGGAGCAATTATTCTTAAAAATCGGGGACAATACCTTAGTAGTAGTGGTTCTGAAAAACGATACAAGAGATGGGACATCGTAGGCGAAATGTCGTTCATATGATCAACATAGTCCTAGGTTCTAACAAGAACCGGTAATTCTGGCAATTCACCCGTTTTCAACGGTGTATTCAACAGCTTCTCATGGTCAACCCACAATCAGAAGGGACAATGTCTTCCCAAATCAGGCCAAGACTTCCATTCCTGACGGCAGTTATCATTATATTTACAATAACCCTAGCCATGTTTGCTGACATTTTGTTTACCACCGATCAGATCGTCCTCTCAAGACCGAATGCCGATCTGTTCGATCAATTTGCCTATTGGAGAGAGTTTGGTTTTAGTCAACTTAGACATGGAGTCCTTGCCTTATGGAACCCGCACGTCTTTTCAGGCATGCCGTTTCTTGGAGGGTTTCAATCTGCATTGCTATATCCTCTAAACATCCTTTTCTTAGTGTTACCACTTTCAAGAGCCATTAATTTCAGCATTGCGCTGCATGTTTTTCTCATTGGAAGTTTTGTGTATCTCTGGACTTCACATCGCAGGTTACACCCACTGGCCTGCCTTGTTTCGTCGGTACTTCTGATGTTCTGTGGCGCCCACTTCATGCAAATCCGCGCCGGACATCTCCCTCACTTGTGCACCATGACATGGGCCCCTCTTGTGTTTCTATCAATTGACGGACTCTTTGAACAACGTTCATTGAGATGGTCTCTTCTCGGCATGTTTGCTGTTACCATGCAGATACTTGCTGGGTATCCACAACATGTTTTCTACACTGCGGTTGCAGCCGCACTTTACTCCGCCCTCTGCATGTCTAAGGCGAAACAGAGAATAAGAATATCTCTGGGACTCTTGAGTATGTATGCAGGGGCCTGCGCCTTGGGGGCAGTCCAGCTTCTGCCCGGAATTCAGGTGGCAAGTGAGACTGTCAGAAACGCTGGTCTCTCGTACGAATTCGCCGCCAGGTTCTCTTTTCCTCCTGAAAACATTGTCACGCTCCTGGCACCAGGCTTTTTCGGCGATGACACCACTTTGCCTTATTGGGGGCGCTGGTATTTGTGGGAAATGTCGCTCTTTGCAAGTACAACCGGTCTTATTCTTGCAGTGTATGGCTCTTTTTACGGAAAAGGTAGTATCCGCCGCTTTTCAGTGATCATGCTCCTGACACTCATTTTGCTTGCCCTGGGGGGATATACGCCATTGTTTAGAGTCCTTTATGCTGTGCTCCCCGGATTCAACAGGTTTAGAGGCACTTCGAAATTCATATTTCAGGCATCTCTTTTCATAACGATGCTTGCTGGCATAGGTTTAGATCATATTACCAGACGTGGAATTGTCCATCGAAGAACTATTCTCGCAATACTTATTGGGGGCATTATCTTGGGAGCCACAGCGTTTTGTATTCGAAATTCAGCAGAGCCTACAAATGACATGGGCTGGTGGCAGCAGACCATGCATAGTGTATATCATGCAAATGAATCCTATCTTCCCAAAGAATATTATGCAGACCTTCAATTCGTCAGAAAAGCTCGCTTTTTCGCATCAAGATCTCTGATGACTGCAGGTGGAGTCTGTGTGCTATTATCACTCTTTTTGTTGCTTTTGATGACTTCTCACAAATCACATTATGTGATTGCGGTGATGGCTGCGGCCGAAATCTTTATTTTCGGGAGGAGCTCACTTTCCACGTTTGATCTTAAATCCATTCGAGTCCCACAGATCGAAAAAATACTGGCCGCACATCCTGGCGATTATCGCATATTCAACCCCCTGAATCCCAATAGTGCGATGTCAATTGGCGTGAATGATATCTGGGGATATGATTCGGTGGTATTGAGACGTTATGCAGAGTTTATGACATTTACTCAGGGATATCCCCCTGACAAGGCCAGCCAATACGTCAACTTCTCTCGACTCCACAGACTTTACAAGATGCTTAGATGCCGCTTTGCCTTTATCCCTCAGGGAGGCAGGATAGGGGTCATTGAAGACAAGAATGTCATGCCGCGATTGCAATTAATTCAAGATTACACCGTCAT
>CAZCWQ010000034.1:0-25723 GCA_964502365.1 uncultured Desulfobacterales bacterium
ATGGCAGATACATATCGGTGAGGGGTTATGTCAAAGGCTGGGTTTCGTGCGGCCACACCTTGGGGGGTGGTCCTTCTGCCGCGAAAGTGGGTGACTTCTCTTTCGCCCCGTTGCTCAATTGGAATCTCTTTTCCATGCTTCACCGAAATGTCGATCGTTGACAAAGGGGCGGCCACGTAAAAAGGAATCCTGTTGGTCTTAGCCAAGACTGCTACCATGTAGGTGCCGATCTTGTTTGCCACATCGCCGTTGGCTGCAATGCGGTCTGCACCCACAATGACTGCATCTACTTCGCCCTGTTGCATGAAGTAGCCGGCCGCATTATCCGTAATTACAGTAACTGGTATATCGGCTTCGACCAGCTCCCAGGCTGTAAGGCGCGCTCCTTGCAAAAATGGGCGTGTCTCATCGGCAAGGACTTTGATGCGCTTGCCTGCTTCCACGGCAGCCCGCACCACGCCCAGGGCCGTGCCGTAGCCGCCCGTTGCCAGCGCCCCGGCGTTGCAATGGGTCAACACACGGCTTCCGTCATTAAGCAGCCTCTGGCCGTGTCGTCCAATGGCACGGTTGATGGCCACGTCTTCGGCCAGCACCTTTTTCGCCTCCGCAACCAGCAGAGACTTGAGTTGCTCGACTTCCTTGTGCGTGCTCTGACCTACAAGCCGCCTCATCCGTTCTACGGCCCACTGAAGGTTTACGGCCGTTGGCCGGGCCGCCACCATGTCACGACATATGGCGTCGAGCCTCGCCTTAAAGTCATCTGTCGTGCCGGCGCGGATCTTTAACGCCCCCAAGGCAACACCCATTGCTGCTGCCACGCCAATGGCTGGCGCCCCACGAATCACAAGGTCTTTGATGGCACGGATAACCGAGCGATGGTCCTTGCAGACCACGTACTTTTCCTGCAAAGGCAGCATCCGCTGGTCGATCATGATCACCTGGTTGTCTTCCCAAGCAATTGTCTTGATCACAGGCATGCTCCAATGCACTTTGTCATCCGGCATCACAATATCTTCTTCAGGACCTCATTAACAATCTTCGGGTTCGCCTTGCCGCGAGTTGCCTTCATAACCTGGCCCACAAAGAAACCCAATAACTTGGTCTTGCCCGCCCTATAGTCAGCGACCTCCTTTGCGTTGTCAGCCAACACCTGTTTTACAACCTCGGCAATGGCCTCGGTGTCTGTGACTTGGACAAGGCCCTTTTCTTCCACGATACTCCGTGGTGGCTTGCCGCTTGATATCATCTCCTCAAACACAGTCTTAGCTATCTTACCACTGATGACGCCGGACTCGATCAACCGCAACAACTGCGCCAAACGCTCAGGAGAGACAGGGGACCGCTCAATGGTTTTGTTTTCCGCCTTCAATGTGGCCAAGATGCTCCCCATGACCCAGTTGCTAACGGTCTTTGGCTCCGGGAAGTGTCTGACGCATGCCTCAAAATAGTCTGCCAGGGGACGAGAGGCTGTGAGGAGTTGCGCATCATAGCGGGGTATGCCGTAAGCCTCAATGAAACGGGCCTTCTTGTCATCAGGCAATTCGGGAAGGGTACTGCGGATCTCATCGATCCATTGTTCTTCAATGACAAGGGGCAGCAAATCCGGATCAGGGAAATAACGGTAGTCATGCGCCTCTTCCTTGCCACGCATGGAAACACTGATCCCTTTGGCCGGGTCCCAGAGTCGGCTCTCCTGAACCACGTCACCACCGTCTTCTATAACTCCCTTTTGTCTGTAAATCTCATATGACAAGGCGTTTTCCACGTGCTTGAAGGAATTCATGTTCTTCAGCTCTGTGCGTGTTCCAAAGCTTTCAGTGCCCACAGGCCGAACGGAAACATTAGCGTCACACCTGAAACTGCCTTCTTCCATATTTCCGTCACATATCTCAAGATACCGGAGGATGGCCCGCAGCTGCCGAAGATAGGCCCCGGCCTCTTCCGGTGTACGGATGTCCGGTTCGCTCACAATCTCTATCAGAGGAACCCCGGTACGGTTGAAATCTACCTTGCTGACAGGACGATGGGCGTCATGAATGAGTTTTCCGGCATCCTCTTCCATGTGGATTCTGGTAATGCCGATGCGCTTTGTCTGTCCGTTGACTTCGATAGAGACGTGGCCGTGTTCTGCAATGGGAAGTTCATACTGAGATATCTGGTACCCCTTGGGAAGATCAGGGTAAAAGTAGTTCTTGCGGGCAAAGCGACTTTGCCGTGCAATGTAGCAGTTGGTAGCCAGAGCCATCCGCAAGGTGTAGTCCACCACCTTGCGGTTCAGGACCGGAAGGACACCCGGCATGCCAAGGCACACCGGGCAGGTGTGAGTGTTGGCCGGCGCACCAAACTCCGTGGAGCAAGAGCAGAAAATCTTGCTATCTGTGAGGAGTTGGGCATGGACTTCAAGGCCTATGATGGCTTCGTAGGTCATCCGGAAATCCTTTCCGTACCGGCCATTAGTCATTGATCATTAGCGATTCGGGATGCCAAATGACCAGTAACATAATGAGCATTCATATCGTATACCGTCTTACAGCCGGCTGCAATGATTTGGATTAAGGTACCCTCTTAGGGATGTATTCAAGTGCCGACGGATTTTCCACGGAGGCAAGATCCCCGGGATCCTCTCCCATATATTTCTTTTGGATGGCCTTTCTTACAATCTTCATGGATCTCGTCCTGGGAAGGTCAGGCACAATCTCAACCGCCCTCGGTCTGAGGTTTTTCCCCATAATTCGCGCCACGTGTTGGGAAATGTCCGCCCTTAGTTTGTCAGAGGACTCATACCCATCCTTGAGAATAACAAAACAGACTATGTCAGAACCTTTCACTTCGTCAGGCACGCCGATAACGGCGGATTCTTGTACAGCTTCATAGTCCATGAGGGCAGACTCGATCTCTCCGGCCCCGGTGCGAACACCTGCCACATTGATGGTGTCGTCCGACCTGCCGTGGAGGCTGAGTTGTCCGTGCCGGTCTCTTCTTATATAATCCCCGTGGTACCAGACATCTGGATTTTTTCTCCATGAAAAGTAAGTATCAACATAGCGCTGCCAGTCACCCAGAAACCCCCTTGTCAGAGAAGGCGCGGGTTTTAGGAGCACAAGGTGACCCTTGCCAACATCTATGAGTTTGCCGTCATCATCAGCAATCCCTATGGCCATGCCCAACCCGGGCATTCCTACAGAACACGGTTTAAGTGGTGTTAGGGGAGACGGGGATACCAGGCACCCACACATCTCTGTGCCCCCACTGATATTTATGATGGGCACACGTCCCTGTCCAATATTGTGGAAAACCCACATGTAGCTCTCCGGGTCAAAGGGCTCGCCTGTAGAGCCAAGGAACTTTAGTGATGACAGGTCGTATTTTTTTATCCATTCTATCCCCTTTGTCTTCAGGCTCCGGCCGTAGGTGGGAGAAAGGCCCACATGTGTCAGTCTGTGGCGTTCGGCCATGTCGAGAACGCGCTCGTGGTTGGGATAGAAGGGATTCCCTTCATATATAAGGTAGCAGCCACCAAAATGCTGCACTCCCATGATTTCCCAGGGGCCCATCATCCAGCCGATGTTCGTGATCCAGAAAAATCTGGCATCGGGTCTAACGTCAAAGTGAAAGCCCAATTCCTTGACGACCTGTGCAAAAACACCTCCTACCCGATGCAGCGTTCCCTTTGGCTTGCCCGTGGTACCAGAAGAATAAAGTATCATGGCAAGGTCTTCAGCATCCAAAACCAGACTTTTAAACCGAGCCGATTGTTCGTAAACCAAGTCATGCCACCATATGTCGCGACCCTCCTTCCATGGAATCTCGCCGCCGCCTTCCTGCCGCCTGACCGCTACGATGTGCCGCAGACTTGGTACCTGTTCGGCGGCTTCGTCACACGTGGCCTTGAGGGGAATGGGCCTTGCCTTGTAGAAACCCGCATCTGCGGTCAAGAGTACCCTTGCCTTCGCATCCGCCAACCTCACCCCCAGTGGCTTTGCCCCGAAACCTGAGAATACGGGGATAAGGGGTGCGCCCAATTTCATGCAGGCCCAGAAAGCCACAATGAGCTCAGGGATCATCGGCATATAGATTCCAACTGTCACGCCCTTTCTTACACCTAAGGATCTCAAGGCGTTGGCACATTGGTTGGCAGCCATGTAAAGCTCCAGATAGGTCCACTTTTCCAAAGTGCCGTCTTCTGTCTCCCAGATAAAGGCCAGGCGGTTCTTGGCAAAAGGGTCCACAGCATGGCGATCGAGGCAGTTGTAAGCGATGCTCAGCTTTCCCCCAATAAACCAGCGCGCCTTTTCAAAGGACCTTGAACCGTCAAGATCAAGGACCGTGTCGTACCTCCGGTGCCAATGGACCCCTAGATAGTCCATCGCAGCAGGCCAGAACCACTTAATGTCCTTTATGGACTTCCTATACAGTTCCTTGTATGAACTGATCCCCCACTGCTCCATGAAGCCCTTCACATTGGATCCGTCCACATATTGCCTTGTAGGTTTCCAGATAATGTTTGACTCCTCCATGGCTACCTCCTCACCTGTGCACCATGGCCTCCCCTTACCAAACATGGCCCGAAAAGGCAAACGACACGGCCTGCTTTTGTTTTGACAAAGCGAAGAGATATTATAAGATGATGGCAATATTTTAGAGCTTTAAAAATGGCTGTTTTGCAAACGACATTGAGCAAAAGCGACTTTTCGCAAAGCGTTGCAAATGAGGCCCAAAACGGGCAGTGAGGGATATTATGGAGTATTTCTTCTGTGTGGTGGGGATGGTCATGATCGTGGAAGGGCTTCCTTATTTTGCCGCGCCTGTCAGGATGAAGGTATGGATAAAAAAGATGGCCGAACTGTCTGATTCAACACTCAGAGTTGCAGGATTCCTCCTAATGATGGTGGGGCTTGGTCTGGTTTATATAGGACGGTCATAAACGTGGATCTACTGAGTGACTACAACTACACCCTGCCTCCTGAATTGATCGCCCAGGTGCCTGCCCCCAGGCGGGACCAGTCTCGTTTAATGCTCCTGGAAAAGAAGCGCAAAAGGATCTCGCACCACTCGTTTGCAGACCTTGCCAAGCTTCTGGAGCCCCGAGATCTCTTGGTCGTCAACAACACCCGTGTGGTCAAGGGCCGACTGGCAGGTAACAAGGACACAGGAGGCAGCGTTGAGGTCTTGCTTCTCGACTATCCGGCAGGACTGCAAACAGGGCACAGCCACGGACACCGTGTCTGTGAATGCTTGGTCAAGGCATCCAAGCCGCCTCGGCCAGGGTCGAAGATTTTCTTTGCCGGCGGACTTGCGGCAACAGTCCTTGAAGGCGCTGAAGGAATATACAAAATAGCTCTTCAGTTTGAGGGAGACTTTGACGGCCTGCTGGAAAGAATAGGCCATGTGCCCCTTCCACCGTATATCAAACGAAACGGCCCGGCATCACAGATTTGCGACGACCGCAAGTTCTACCAAACAATTTACGCCGAGAAGAAGGGGGCTGTGGCGGCACCCACTGCGGGGCTCCACTTCTCACCGGAACTCTTCAAGGAACTCGCCCGCAAAGGCGTTGAGGTGATTGCCGTTACACTTCATGTGGGTTACGGCACGTTCTTGCCCGTCCGTGTAACAAAAATAAGGCAGCACTCGATCCACCCTGAGACATATGAACTTACGCACAGGGCAGCTTCGGTCATCAATGAAGCGAAGGCCGGGGGTCGGCGTATCATAGCAGTGGGCACAACGTCCGTGAGGGTACTTGAATATACTGCTGACACGGCCGGTCGCGTGCGGCCCGGATCGGGCAAGTGCGACCTTTTCATCTATCCCGGTTTTCGGTTCAAGGTCATCAGCGCCATGATCACCAATTTTCATCTTCCCGAAAGCACGCTGCTTATGCTGGTTTCTGCTTTTGCCGGCCTGGAATTCATCCTTGATTCCTATCAGGAAGCCATCCGCCGACAATACCGTTTCTACAGTTATGGAGATGCGATGTTGATTCTGTAGAAGGTCAATTAGGGTCATAGCAAAGAGCGAGACGAGATTATGGTGGGTCCCGATTAGTAAGGTACCGACAGGATGAGCTTCTCCTTTGAGATCATACACAGATCAGCTGAAAACATCGCCAGACTGGGAAGGATTCATACCCTCCATGGTCACATCGAGACGCCGGCCTTCATGCCCGTAGGTACTCAGGCCACGGTCAAGTCCCTTACCCCGGAGGAACTCCACGACCTTGGTGTGCAAATCGTGCTTGCCAATACCTATCACCTCTTCCTTCGCCCAGGACATGATGTCATACGCACCCTTGGCGGTCTTCACCGTTTTATGCACTGGGATGGGCCTGTCCTAACAGACAGTGGCGGCTACCAAGTATTCAGTTTGGCAAAACTCAGGGAGATTTCTGACCAGGGAGTCACCTTCAAGTCCCACCTTGACGGCTCAAAACACGCTTTGACTCCGGAAAAGGCAATGGAGATACAGGAAGCCTTGGGCGCTGACATCATGATGTGTCTGGATGAGTGCACCCCCTATCCGGCCACTCACGCCGAGGCCGAAAGATCTTTGTCCCTGAGCATTAACTGGGCAAAACGCTGCAAAGAGAGCCACAATGCAGATCATGGGGCTCTGTTTGGAATCGTTCAAGGGGGTGTGTTCGAAGACCTTCGGGCACATGGTGCCAAGGCCCTCACCGATATAGGTTTTGACGGATATGCAATGGGTGGCTTGAGCGTTGGAGAGCCAAAGGAGGCAATGCTCAACGTTACAGCATTCACTCTTCCCCTACTCCCGGATTTGCTTCCCAGGTATGTGATGGGGGTGGGCACGCCAGAAGACCTGGTTGAATTGGTCTCTATGGGTACTGATATGTTCGACTGTGTGATCCCCACACGAAATGCCAGAAACGGTCAGCTTTTTGTGAATGCCGGCACCATCAACATTTGCAATGCCCAGTATCGGGACGATGAGGGGCCGGTTGAGGCAGGATGCTCTTGCTACACGTGTACACACTACTCGAGGGCCTACCTGCGTCATCTTTTCATGGGAAAAGAGATCCTCGCATGCCGTCTAAACACCATCCATAATATTCACTACTTTATGACCCTTATGGCCAGTATGCGAGAGGCGATTGGCCAGGAGAAATTTGCTCTTTTCAAAAAGGAGTTTTACGCACAGAGATCTTTGCATAACCTTGGATTCTGATGCTGGGCCGTGGACATGTGTTACAAACAGACTCAAGCCAAAATGAGAAGTGCCAAAGAGCGACACGAGGTTCTGCAAAGCTTTCAATACGGGTTGC
Source organism: uncultured Desulfobacterales bacterium (assembly GCA_964502365.1). Classification (GTDB taxonomy): domain Bacteria; phylum Desulfobacterota; class Desulfobacteria; order Desulfobacterales. Next base: position 7,286 of record CAZCWQ010000034.1, read on the forward strand.
AAAAAAGGCCTGCTGCGTTTATGGTAGCAAATACATTAAGTGCTATAATCAAGGAGGACACGGAAACATGCAGGAAGAAGTTCAAGCGGCCATCGACAAAATACGGCCCTCGCTTCAGGCTGATGGCGGTGATGTGGAACTTGTGAGCGTAGAGGACGGCGTTGTGAAAGTGCGCCTTCGTGGGGCGTGCAAGGGATGCCCCATGTCTCAGATGACTTTAAGAAACGGGATCGAGAGATTTCTCAAGAAGGAGATTCCTGAGGTGGTCCGTGTGGAGGGAGTCGACTAGAGGGACCACTTCACGATCGATGCCCCCCAGGTCAAACCAGCGCCGAAAGTAACCAAGAGGACATAATCGCCACGTCTTAACAAGCCTTCTTGGTTGGCTTCGTCCAGGGCAATCGGTATGGAGGCGGAAGAGGTGTTACCGTACTTGTCAATATTGGCATACACCCTGTCCATAGGGATCGACAACTTCTCTGCGGCAGCCCGGATGATCCTCAAATTGGCTTGGTGCGGGACCATCAATTTGATATCACCACAAGAAAGGCCGTTATGTTTCAAGGCCGAGGCAGCAATGTCAGAAAGGTAGTGGACTGCTTTCTTGAAGAGGCGGTTTCCCTCCATCTTCAAGGAAAAAGGTTTTCCGTCAACCGTGTCCAGGATCTCTGGGATTTTAGGCTTCCGGTTATCCGAATAAAGGAGATTCCAGAAATTTCCGTCAGACCCCAGGTGGGTGGAAAGAATCCCGTCAAGGTCTGGGCTTGGCGTCAGAACAACTGCGCCGGCCCCGTCGCCCAGTAAGACACAGGTGGTTCGATCCTCCCAGTCTGTGATGGACGAAAGTCGTTCAGCCCCAATCACCAGCGCGTTCTTGCAGCTACCGGTTGCAATGGCATTTTCGGCAATAGACAGACAGTAGAGGAAACCCGAACATCCGGCGGACACGTCAAAGGCCACGGCTTTGCTCGCCTTGAGTGCCTTTTGCACCAGACATGCTGCGGATGGAAATTGACGGTCCGGCGTCACTGTACCCATAACGATCATGTCCAGCGCTTTGGGCAAAATGCCGGCCATTTCAAGGGCCTTCAAAGAGGCCTTTGTGGCCATTTCCGAGGTGTTTTCACCTTGTCCGTTTGAGGAGATACGTCGCTCCCTAATCCCGGTGCGCCGCGTTATCCACTCATCACTGGTGTCAACAATGGCCTCTAGGTCCTTGTTCGTGAGGATTCTTTTGGGCGTCGTGGAGCCGGTGCCAACAATGCGTGCTCTAGTCATTATCTATACTGGGCGTGAATCCTTGCAATCAAATTCCTTCATAGCCTACGTAACACGAAAGTGGCATGGTGTCATGTTTTTTATAAACTTTTAGCTTAAAGGGTCAGGAAGGCGCAATGACTGTTTCTGAAAAAATTGACACAATCCTGGAGAAGGCCTCGTGGATTCGCAAGATGTTTGAGAAAGGTATGGAACTTAAAGCGAAATACGGTGCCGAAAATGTTTTTGACTTTAGCCTCGGAAATCCGAACCTCGAACCTCCCAGCCAGTTTACACAGGTTCTTGTCGATACGGCAAAGGCTTCGGGCCTTGGACATCATGCATACATGCCCAACACAGGATATCCGTCTGTACGGCAGTCAGTGGCCGATTTTCTCTCCAAAGAGCAGGGGGTAGCCGTTACTGCAGATGACGTTATCATGACGTGCGGGGCTGCCGGTGCCATCAATGTGGTCTTGAAGGCGATCCTGGACCCTGGTGACGAAGTCATTACACCGACTCCCTATTTCGTGGAGTACGGTTTTTACGCGGATAATCACGGGGGCACCCTAAGGACTGTAGCCACCAAGTCGGATTTCACCCTCGACCTTCAGGCAATCAGGGCTGCTATCACACCCAAGACCAAGGCAGTATTGATCAATTCTCCTAATAATCCTTCCGGTCAAATCTATTCCAAGGAAAGCCTTGTTCAACTGGGAAGCCTTTTGACAGAGCTAGGTCGCAACCTGAACAAGACCATTTATCTTATCTCTGATGAACCATATCGAAAGATCGCATTTGAAGGCGTTGAGGTCACGGGTCTATTTTCCTGTTATGCTGAGAGCCTCATTGTTACATCCTATTCAAAGGATCTCTCTATCCCGGGAGAGCGAATCGGCTTCTTGGCCGTAAATCCTGAAGCAACCTATAGGCAAGATCTTGTGGCCGGTATGGCCCTTTCCAACCGCATCCTGGGATACATAAACGCCCCCGCCTTGATGCAGAGAGTCGTCCGGTCTTTGCAAGGGGTGTCTGTGGATGCGGGCATCTATGAGAAAAAAAGGGATCTGTTGTGCTATGGCCTCTCTGAATGCGGATACGAATTCGTAAAGCCAAAGGGGGCATTCTACCTTTTCCCCAAGGCCCCTATTGCCGATGATGTCGCCTTTGTCCGGGCCTTACAGGAAGAACTGATTCTTACTGTACCTGGAAAGGGCTTCGGGTGCCCGGGTTTCTTTCGCATCGCCTTTTGTGTGGAGGACGACACCATCACACGGGCTATGCCGGGCTTCGATCGAGTTTTGAAACGGTTCTCAGCTTGATTTCCTCTGCCGACCTTTTCGGTAACGCTTTAGCGCTTTGAAAAAGGCCGTTTTGCGAATGACATTGAGCAAAATCAAGCTGTTTTCAAGGGGCTGAACTCTTGACCTTGTCGAAAAAGGATTGGCTGGACACCAGCTAGTATCACTACTTACAGAAGTGCGCAGATTCCTTGGGGAAATGAAATTGTTGGCTTGACAAGAAACGCTTTTTCATCTACAAGATTAACACTTCGAAGCATGCTATTTATCTGTAATCCTTACATCTTTTTGCGCTCTCGCAGAAAGGCATCTTGGTAGCTCAAAGCATTACGTCAGGGTTGCGGCAGGAGGCAAGCATGAAACGACGCTCTCCTTTTCTATATTTCCGTATTTTCGTGGTAAATGTGTTTGCTTCTTTGATCGCGGCTTGCCCGGTTTAGGGGAGACCTCATAAAGTTGATCGCATCAAACGAGGTTGCCGAAGGCGACGTGCTGTTGGAATTGGATGACATCCACATGTATTTCGGAAGGGTGGGTGCCCTTGCAGGTATCAGTCTGGAAGTCAGAAAAGGCGAGATCCATTCCATTATCGGGCCAAACGGCGCCGGCAAGACGGTAATGATGAACTGCATCAACGGGCTTTACCATCCACAGAAGGGGAACATCTATTTCAAGGGGCAAAATATCGACAAACTCAAGTCTCATGCGCGGGCCAAACTCGGCATAGCCAGGACCTTTCAGAAGGTTGAGGTCTTTGGGGGAATGACTGTATTGGACAACATCCGCCTCGGTCGCCACATCCATCTCAGATCAGGTGTTGCCAGAGGGGCACTTTACGTGGGTGAGACGGCCCGCGAAGAGATTGAGCACCGGGCCTTTATCGAAGAAGAGATCATTGATCTGCTGGAAATTGAGCATATCAGGAACAAACCGGTGGGCATGCTCCCCTATGGCCTGCAAAAACGGGTGGAACTGGGTCGCGCCCTCGCTTTAGAACCAGAACTCCTAATCTTGGACGAACCTCTGGCCGGCCTTAATCTGGAAGAAGTGGAGGACATGGCCCGCTTCATCTTGGATGTCAATGAAGAAGAGCGTTGGAAGGTCACCTGTATCCTAGTGGAACACGACATGGGTGTGGTTATGGACCTTTCCGATCATGTGTTTGTCCTCAACTTTGGAAACAAGATTATCGATGGCACCCCCGAAGAGGTCCAAAACCACCCCGAGGTAATCAAGGCGTACCTGGGAGAAGAGGATCTATATGCCACAAGGAGGTGAAGAACGGCATTCCGGCATGAAGATCACAAAGGACCTGACCATCCCCAAGCTGTTTTTGGAGCGGGCAAAGGAGTTTGGCACGGAAAAGGTCGCCATGCGGGAGAAGGAGTTTGGCATCTGGAGACCCATGACTTGGCATGACTATCTCGAGAACGTGAAACACCTCGCTCTGGGTCTCATTAGCCTCGGCCTGAATGACGGAGACAAGGTTGCAATGATCGGCGACAACCGTCCGGAAGGTTTGTGGGCCGAGATGGCCACCCTGTGTGCCCGGGGAATCGGGGTTTGGCTGTTCCAGGACTGCCTCATGGACGAGGTTAAGTACATTATCGACCATTCCGACACGAGATTTCTTTTCGGTGAAGGCCAGGAAGAGGTAGACAAGGCCATCTCCATCTTCGATAAATGTCCCAAGCTGGAAAAGGTCATATGGGATGATCCAAAGGGGATGCGAAACTACCATGAAGACTACCTGATAAGTCTCAAAGAGGTTCAAGCTTTGGGCAGAGAGCTTGAACAAAGACAACCGGGCCTTTTTGAAGAAATCATAAATAATGGCCATGGAAACGAAGTGGCACTTCTCTTTTACACTTCAGGAACCACGGCATTGCCCAAGGGGGCTTTGCTTTCTCACTGGAACCTGCTGAGCATGGGTCAACACCTGATGTCCGTTGACCCGTGCTTTGAAACAGATGACTTTGTCTCCTACCTTCCCTTTGCATGGATCGGCGAGCAGATGATGTCGATTTCTTGTGGTCTTCAGATAGGCTTTACCATAAATTTTCCAGAAGAGCCCGAAACGGCCCAGGAAAACATCCGCGAGGTCGGCCCCCACGTCATGTTTGCCCCTCCGCGTCTCTATGAGCAGATGACCCGCACGGTTCAGGTCAAGCATCTGGATGCCTCATGGATCAAGAGGAAGATTTTCGATCTGGCTACGAAAATAGGATATCACGTTGCGGATCTCAAGTTTCAGAAAAAGCCTATTTCGTGGTTCTGGAAGTGCCTCAAGTGGCTCGCCTATGTAGGCATGCAGAAAAAGCTCAAGGACCACCTGGGATTGAGCCGTGTCCGCTATGCTTACTCGGGCGGGGCTGCTATGGGCCCGGATCACTTCCGCTTTTTCCACGCCCTGGGGGTAAACCTCAAACAAATATACGGACAGACGGAGATTGCCGGCATCTCTGTGGTGCATCGCGACGGAGAAATAAAGTTTGACACGGTAGGTCTGCCCTTGCCTGATACTGAGGTGAAGATAAGTGAGGAGGGCGAAATAATCTCAAGGAGCCCCTCTGTCTTCCTGGGCTACTACAAGAATCCGGAGGCCACGGAGCAAACCTTGCAGGATGGCTGGCTCTATTCCGGCGACAGGGGGTTTATTGATGAAGACGGCCATCTTGTGGTCTTTGACCGTTCCAAGGACGTTATGACGCTGAGTGACGGCAGGCCCTTTTCGCCACAGTATCTGGAAACCCGCCTAAAATTTAGCCCCTACTTGAAAGATTCGTGGGTTATCGGAGACAAGCGAGATTACGTGACCGCGGTCACCTGTATCGACTATGCTGTTGTGGGCAACTGGGCAGATAAAAAAAAGCTTACCTATACGAGCTACCCGGAACTTTCTCAGAAGCCTGAAGTCTATAACCTCGTGGAAGGACAAATCCAACGGGCGAACAAAGATCTCCCGGACGTGGCCAAGGTCAGAAAATTTATCAATCTTTACAAGGAATTTGACGCTGATGATGATGAACTTACAAGGACTCGAAAATTACGCAGGGCCTTTGTGGAAAAGAGGTACGAAGAAATCGTGAACGCCCTTTATTCTGACTCGGATGTTGTCCACATAGACACCAGCATTACGTACGAAGATGGGCGAAAATCGCACATTAAGACGGATTTGCATATAAGAACCGTGCGGATTGAGAAATTAAGGGATTAAGGAGAAACGACCATGGAATTGTTTCTGATGACCCTGACCACAGGCATCATGGTAGGGGGCATCTATGCCCTTATCGCCCTCGGATGGGTGTTGATATATAAGTGCTCAGGAGTGCTGAATCTGGCCATGGGAGAGCTGACCCTCATCGGCGCGTATGTCTCCCTGAGCTTTTATTCCATGGGTATCCCCTTTCCCCTTGCCCTCATTTTTTCACTGATTATGGGGTTTATCCTCGGAATCTTGACGGAAAGGATCTTTCTGGACAAACTCATCGGAGAACCTGTCCTGACGGTCATTATGGTCACCGTGGGGCTCTCCTTCTTCTTCAAGGGAATCGTGGAACTCATTTGGGGCACTGATACCAGGGTATTTGCTCCCCCTGTTTTCTCATTGACGCCGATCCACCTCGGACCATTGATCGTCGGCCAGGTGTATATGTGGAGCTTCCTGGCTGCCATTGTCCTCTTGTTTGTGTTTGTGTGTTTCTTTCAATACACCCGCTGGGGCCTTGCTATGCAGGCCACGGCGGATGATGAGATGGCCGCTCTGTCGCTCGGGATTAGTGCTAGGTTTGTCTATGCCGCAGCCTGGGCAATAGCATTCATGGCCGCTGGTGTTGGGGGCACGCTGTTGGGGAACATAAACGGCCTGAACATATCCGTGGGCTACCTGGGACTGCTGGTCCTGCCAGCAGTGGTGCTCGGCGGACTCAATTCTGTGCCCGGGGCCATTGTTGGCGGCATCATCATCGGGGTACTCCAGAATCTGTGTGGAGCATATCTGGACAAGTACTTTCCTGGTGGTGTAAAGGAGATTGCCCCCTTTGCGTTTATGGCAATCTTCTTGCTTTTTAAACCTTACGGCCTATGGGGATGGGAGCGGATTGAACGGGTGTAACTTGGCTTCATTCGTTCAATTAGTTGTATTGGTTACAAGCACTAACAACCGATCCGACAAATGCAACCAATCTAACTAATCCGGACGGAGTTTCCTCTTATGTCTACAACATTCCTGCCTTGTGGCATCTATCACGAAAACTACACCCACGATCACGCTTGGTGGCAAACGAGGTTTGTCAAGGGGAAGATGGCATTGCTTTTTGTCCTCCTGTTTGCTGTCATCCCTTTGGTTGCCGACACATATTGGATCAGTGTATGCAATCAGATAGGCTATACGCTGCTGGGGGCTCTGGGGGTGCAGCTTTTGATCGGTTTTTGCGGTCAGCTGACCTTGGGGCATGCCGCTTTTCTTGCCGTGGGTGCATACAGCAGCACTCTGCTTATCTTGGAGTTCCCGTGGCCCAAGTTCCTTATAGATTGGGGCATTGCCTATCCTTGCAGTATTTTTATTGCTGCAGTCGTGGCCGGTGTCTGGAGTATACTTTTTGGACTCCCATCAGCCAAGGTGAAGGGGTTTTATCTCATTCTCACGACTATGGCCGCGCAGTTCATTACCGTTGATTTTGTCATCACCCAGTATGTGAGCCAAATCGGAGGTCGAGGGCAGGCCTTTTCATTGCCTCCAGGAACCATCAAGGTGGGGCCGTGGGTGATTGATAGCGCCCTGAAGGTTTACTACATGATGGTCGTCTTGGTGATACTATGTATCATCGGTCTGGTCAACTTACTGCGTTCCAGGGTCGGCAGGGCCTGGATAGCCATAAGAGACAATGACATCTCTGCTGAGGTCATGGGGATCAATATTGTTAAGTACAAGCTGCTAGCGTTTTTTGCGGCCGGGTTTATAGGCGGCATCGCGGGGGCCTTCTGGATCAGTAATCTAGCGGCCATAAGTCCGGAGCACTTTCCATGGTTCTGGTCCCTGTGGCTGGTAGGCGTGATTCTCATCGGTGGGGTGGGTTCCATCTACGGGGCCGTCTTTGGCTCCATATTCATGGTAGTGGTTATGGAGGTGTTGCAGCTCGCCATCATACCCCTTGCTGACACCTATCCTAAGCTTTTGATGGACTTCTTGTTTATCAAGGAGGCCGCTTTTGGCCTTGCCATCTGTGCATTTCTGATATTTGAACCGAATGGTTTGGCCTATCGTTGGTGGCAGATCAAGAACTATTTTAATCTATGGCCATTTTCGTACTAGAAAGGGGGGATGATTAAATCGGCTTAGGTAACGGTTGACTTTTGGGAAGCCTTTTTTTCACTGAAAAGGGGAGGAAGTTATGAAAATGAAAGGACTGTGGTTCAAGATGTTCGTACCATTATTTGCCCTGGCCATGCTAGCGGGCTTGTCTGCCTCAGCTGGGGCTGCAACGATCAATGTTGGTTCGCTGAACGATATGACTGGGGCAACCTCCGATGTTGGCAAAGACTATGCTTTAGGCATTGCTGAAGCTGTGCACTATGTCAACGACAACGGCGGAGTCAACGGCAAGAATATCAAACTGTATCAGTTTGATTACGGCTACCGTGTGCCTGAGGCACTGACAAAATACAACCTGTTCAAGAGACTCAATTGTGTGGCGGTGCTGGGATGGGGAACCGGCGATACAGAGGCCCTGTCTCCAACCATAACCAAGGACAAGATGCCCTATGTATCTGCCTCCTACTCGGGCCACCTGACAAACCCTAAGAAGACCCCATATAATCTGTTTTTTGCTACTGACTATTCTACTAACGCAAGGGCAGCAATCACGGCCTGGTTTGATAAAAGGTGGCCGAAACATAAAGACTACGGAAACAGAAAGCCGCGTTTTGCTTGCTCGTACATGTTTGCATCTCCCTATTGCAGTGCCCCTATCAAGGCAATAAAGGATCAGGCCGAAACATTGGGCTTTGAGACAGGCCCTGATCAGGATGTCTCACTTTTTGCCATCGACACTAAGAGCCAGATCTTAGCACTCAAAGAGTTTAAGCCTGATCTGGTATGGCACGGAAACACCACCATGTCTGTGGCAGCCACAGTGAGGGATGCCTATGCCTTGGGCCTGGGTGCGGATCATATTGTGAACAATTGGGGGTATGATGAAAACCTGCCCCGCTTGGCCGGCGAGGCTGCCGAAGGTGTCATGGGGGCTGCTGTATGTGCATTCTTTGGTCAAGACGTTCCAGGTATGGCTAAGATCGTTGAGTATGCCAAGCAATACAACCCAGGCGTGCCCTTGGAAAAACGGCTCATCCGTACCGTTCAGGCCTGGGGAGACGTACTCATCCTATGGGAAGCCCTGAAACGGGCCGACAAGGCGGGAGATCTGAGTGGCGAGAGCATCCTTAAGAACGGTTTTGAGACTATGAAAGGTTTTGACATCGGCCTGGGCGCACCACCTGTTACATTTACGTCCACTGATCACCGTGTCGCAGGACAGGTGCCGATCTACGAGTGGAAGAACGGGGAGTTTAATCTCGTTGAGCGAGTCGACCTCAAAGGCCGATGGCCGGAAAAATGGGCCAACATCGAGGAGTGGATCGGCAAGTAGGACAACGCATTTATCTTACTGGTGACTGGTATTTGAAACGATGCCAGATAGCGGATTGAAAATGATAAACGATGCGTTGATTCGCTCCCAGAGGAGGTCTGAGGTTTGTCTGGTGAGGGACCGATCTTAAGGATCAATAATATAGAAGTCAAATACCATGAGGTGATCCTGGTTCTAAAAGGCGTGTCCATTGAGATCCCTAGAGGGGCCATAGTGGCTCTCCTCGGGGCCAATGGGGCCGGGAAGAGTACCACGCTTAAGTCAGTCTCTGGTCTGTTGAAACATGAGGACGGCCAGATCACTGACGGGTCCATTGAGTTTATGGGCCAGCGGATTGACAAGCTGGGTGCCGAAAAGATCGCCAAAAAGGGGATTGTACAGGTGATTGAAGGACGCAGGGTATTTGAACACCTCACTGTGGAGCAAAATCTCAAGGTAGGTGCTCACCTGAGAGGCAACGGACGCTCGATCAAGGAGGGGCTTGAAATGGTGTATGACTATTTCCCTCGGCTCAGAGAAAAGCGCAATGAAACAGCGGGCTTTGTTAGCGGCGGAGAACAACAGATGACGGTTGTTGGCCGTGCATTGATGACAAACCCCAAGCTGATTCTCTTGGATGAGCCGTCAATGGGACTCGCCCCCCTTCTGATACACGAAATTTTCAACATTATCACACGGCTTAACCGGGAGGAGAACATATCGATCCTCTTGGTGGAACAAAACGCTAAGCTTGCCCTCAATGTTGCGCCCCATGCCTATGTGATGGAAAATGGCCGTATCGTCATGGACGATACAGCAGAAAAACTCCGACAGAACCCGGACATCAAGGACTTCTATTTGGGCCTGACCGATGTTGGAGGTCGAAAGAGTTTTCGGGATGTAAAACACTACAAGCGAAGAAAACGCTGGCTTACTTAACCCTGAGACTACATTAAGGGAGGTATAATATGCGCAAGAGATCAACCATTATAAAGGGTCTTGTTGTCGTCGTTCTTACGACGTTTTTGGTGGGCTGCGCCGCTATGAGGCCAAAGCCGACGGAGCAGAATTTTCAGGCTCCGGTTGTCACCCTGAGTTATGTGGAAGTGGCCCACTATTGGGGATGGTGGTATTTCAAGAAAACGGTAAAGCCTACTGTGGGTGACGCAGGTGACTACGGGGCACCACTGGATCTTGCCTTTGTCTTCAACGTCCAGAATCCCAACCCTTACCCGGTAATGATGGAGAACCTCAGGTTCACCGTGGCCTTTGAAGAGTTTGACCTGAACACGGTCGGCTCCACTGAGGTGCAGTGGATACCTGCATGCAAGACCAACCAGGTGCGGGTCCATGCCATGTTTGATGGCAGACAGTCCTTGCTCAGCTTGCTGGTCACTGGCGGGTTTAAGTTACAGGACAAAGGAATGGGTGTTGGCGCGGGCGCCGCTCTCAAGCAGTTGGCAACTTGGTGGCAAGGGGTCCCAACGATTGCTTTTCCAATTTTTGTGAAGGGAGGATCGGCGATTTTTAGAGCAGACGACATCATGACTGTGGCTTCTTTTAGTGCTAAATTCCCCTAGAAATAGCACAATAGGACGTGGACATGTCCAGAAGCAGTTCATTTTGCGTGTTGCCCGAAGCCCGTCAGTGGAAGTTCATGTGGGAAGGGGCATGTCCGCGTCTTTTCTGCCTTAGAGGCGGAGACAAGTAACTATGACGGCAATGATTGATCGCACATCCGGCTATTATGACAAGACACTCGAAACCCTTTCCGCACAAGACCGGGCAGCCTACCAGAACGCCGAGCTTCAAAAAATTGTGCAGCACGCTTATGAAAACGCACCTGCTATCAGAAAAAAGCTTGACACCAACCATGCAAAGCCTGATCAGATAAAGACCGTCAAAGATTTAGAGAGACTGCCTGTTACCCACAAGCATGAACTAGCCGCACTCCAAGAGCAAGATCCTCCCTTTGGTGGCTTTCTGGCTCTGCCGTTGGACCGGCTGAAGAGGATCTGCATGTCTCCGGGCCCCATCTACGAACCTGAAGATATTCACAGTCAGAACGATCGCTGGACCCAGGCCTTTTTTGCAGCAGGCTTTCGAAGGGGCGATATTGGCCAGATCACGTTCAGTTATCATCTGGTCCCGCCTGCATTCTGGTTTGAAGACGCCCTTCACAGGTTGCAGTGTGTCGCAACTCCGGGTGGCGTTGGTAACACGGAGCTCCAGGTGCGGATGATGCATGACCTCAAGGTCACCGGATATATCGGAACCCCAAGCTTTCTGGCTAACATTTCCAAGAAGGCAACGGAGGCCGGCTATAATCTCAAACAGGATCTTCATCTGCAGGTTGGCTTTGTGGCAGGTGAAATGCTGCCTGATTCGCTGCGTCATGAGCTGGAGGGGGACTTTGGTATGATTCTCAGGCAGGGATACGGAACCGCTGACGTGGGATGCCTGGCCTACGAGTGTTATTACAAGGGAATGCATTTTCCTTACAACTGCATTGTGGAAATTGTTGACCCCGATACTGGGCGTCAATTAGGACCTGGTGAAACTGGTGAAGTGGTGGCCACGGTCTTTGATGAGGTCTATCCTATGATCCGCTTCGGCACAGGGGACCTGTCGTATTTTACGGACGAGCCGTGCCGATGCGGTCGAACTTCCAACCGCTTAGTGAAAATTTTGGGACGACTGGACCAAGTGACCAAGGTCAAGGGGATGTTCATCCATCCCGGCAACGCCGACGAGGTGGCAGCCAAGTTTCCTGAAATTGACCGGTACCAGGTGGTGGTAAGCAGAGAGGGCCATGTGGATCATATGACATTTTGCGTTGAACTCAAAAAGGGTATTGACCCTGCCGAGGAGCTTGCCAAGCGCATTGAAGCCTCCATCCCGCAACATATGCGGGTGCGTGGAAAGGTGAAATTTGCTGACAGGGGAACGCTTCCGAAAGACTGCAAAAAGATCGACGATAGGAGGAAATGGGATTAAACCGCTTTCAGCCTGGAGAGGACGCCTGTGGAGGTGTGGACCATGAGGGCACAAATCTTGCAAATTCTTAATGAATTCATGAGGCGGCCAACTCAATAGGCCATACAACCCTAATTGAGCGTAAACAACAGGTTGGCGGGTTATGGAAGATCTATCGGGAAACGTGGCACGAGACACGAAAATAGCCAACCATTGGCGCAAGATCAAAAGGTCCGGGTGGACCCTGCTTTTAGTGGGAGAACTCGGAAACATAGTTTCCCTTCGTCTACCCAAAGCCTTGGTGGCAACTCTTGCGGTCGCCTTGGGCACGATGTTCGCCTTTGCGGCGGTTGCCATGGTCACTTATTACGGAACCCGTTCTGAAAACATCACATTGAGAAACGATCTCGATAACGTCAAAGCAGACCTTGTCGCGGCCAACAAAGCCAAGGACGGGGCCGTTGTGCGTTTGATGCTCCTTGAGGCCGAGGTCAAGCCGGACAACAAATCAGAACAGCACAAGGAAAAGGCTGAACTCGCCTCGGTCGTTACAGATACAAAAGATGCATCCTCAAACGCAAAACCGGACAGTAAAAAGGATGAATCTGTTTCACATAACAAGCCTCAACCGGTCATAGCTGAAGCAATAACACCTTCCGCCCCGCCGCCCGCAGGCACAAGAGATGCTGCCGCCAAGGAAGCGAAACCTGAGAAGGCCCCCCTGGTTGACAAGGAAACCGACAGTGGCGGGCCTGCTGAGACGGCATCATTCGATAATAGCATAACAGTCGAAGGACTAGAGATATGGCCGACGCCCGACGGCACTTCGGTAAAATTTCAGTTCAGTTTGAGAAACATTGATCCTGAGAACAAAAAGATTAGGGGACATACGTTCGTGGTTCTTGAAGCTGAAGAGGGATCGGATGAACCGACCAGAGTCTCTCCATGGACGCCGCTAAAGGATGGAAGACCCTCCATGTTTAAACGGGGTCAGTATTTTGGCATTGCCCAATTTAAGTATGTTAGAGGCAGATTCCCGGATATGCGTGACGTTAAACGTTTCAAAACCGCAACCATATATGTCTATTCAGAATCGGGGAAGTTGCTGGTTGAAGAAGTTTATGAGTTGGACAAGATACTGCGCTCATAAGTAGACATTTTGTGTTTAAAGCTCTTGTATCCGCAAATTCAAAGGCAATCTCATCGTTGTACCTAGGGCTAATTTTTATTCCATTGTGCTGAACCGGCCCCAGGTTAATGGAGACATGAACAGGCAGTTTGACCGAAGTTCTGACAGGAATTATGAGCAGAAGATTGTGGCCATGCATAAGCCGATTGCCACTATGAGTCCCACTGAGGTTATCGTGTGTAGAGAATGCACGGTCCTCGGCGGAATTCTGCTCGACTTAGACAAAGGGGAACGTCATGGCGGGTAAGACCAACGGCCTTTCTATCATCGACAAAGGTCTCAAAGTGGAAGGAACCGTAAATGCGGAGAAAAAGCTAATTATAGCCGGGGCACTCGAAGGAACGCTTATTGGAAACGCAGTGGTTACTGTTCAAGGAAGCCGTGTTGTTGCCCGTGCCAAGGTTCGCGAGCTGATCATAGGTGGTGAATTCGAAGGTGATGTAACAGCCTATGAGAGCCTGAGGCTTTTAACGACAGGCAACTACAGTGGAAATATTGTTTGCAAGAACTTGATCATGGAGGCAGGCGGCAAGTTGAACGGAAACGTCAGGCCCCTTGAGGTGAAGGATAACGTTGCCGTGCCTGAGGCAGAAGCACCAGCAAGCAAAGATTGACGGCTTCGTAAAAAGTCCATCCCCCCATCCCTTGAGTTTTCAAACCTTTGTGATCCCCGTCCCCACGGGACGACCATCGTTGTTAAACGCCTCAAGTGTTTCCTTCAAAGCCGATGGTGACCTCATTGCCTTCCACTATTACCGGGACTCTGCGTTTTCCACCAGAGTGCTGAAGCATTGTCTCAAGATGCCCCGGATCATTGACTACGTTGAGATACCTTACTCGCTTGCCTTCCCGAGCAGCCGCCTCCCTGGCTGCGGTGGTATAAGGTCAAGTGTCTTTTCCAAAAATGAGCACTTCGTCAGCCATGGTATGAAGGTCCTCCTCTTAGCAGTTTCCGGCTCGTTAATACTACCAAAGCCATGTACCAGGTCACACAAGAACTGTCAAACGTCTTTCAACCTTGTCTAAGAAAGGGGGGCATGGTAAAAGTTGCACGTTGTGTCTATTTGTCTTGCCACGAACAGATTCTCTGACAGGCTGAAAATTCCTGGACGACTATGACAAGCAGCAATTATTACATGGGAATCGATCTGGGCTCCGTCAGTTTGAACATAGTCATTATTGACGATGCGGCACAGGTCAGGGCTTCCCTCTATAGACGTACTGAGGGACGTCCGTTAGCTGTTCTGCTTGACTCCTTTAAGAGACTAGGGACGCCATTTGACGTCTTTGAGGGAATTGTTGCCACAGGGAGTGGCCGGAAGTTGGTGGGCAATATCCTGTCCGTGCCGGATGTTAATGAAATCGTCATGCAGGCTATGGCAGCCTGTTATTTCTACCCGGATGTGCGCACCATAGTCGAAATTGGCGGCCAGGATTCCAAACTCATCTTTGTAGATAGAGACACAAGAACAGCTGAACCTGTAATTGTAGACCACGTCTTGAATGAGGTCTGCGCGGCCGGCACCGGCTCATTTCTGGATTTGCAGGCACATCGTCTCGGTATGACTATTGAAGACATCGGCGCACTGGCTCTTCGCGCCAAACATCCTGCCAGAATTTCCGGCAGATGTAGCGTCTTTGCCAAAAGCGATATGGTGCACCTCCTGCAGGACGGCACGCCAAAGCCCGATATTGTTGCTGGTCTTTGCCGCGCTCTTAGCCTGAATTTCATAACAAACCTCGGCAAGGGAAAACCGTTCCCCGAACCGATAGTCTTTCAGGGCGGAGTAGCCGCCAACCCAGGTGTTGTAAAGGCCTTTGAAGAGCTCTTGGGAGTCAGTCCAGGCAGCCTCATTATACCAGATCTTTTTCTGGTTATGGGTGCCTTTGGATCAGCCCTTGAGGCCCGCACTCACAAGAGCCCCTCGTCAATATTAATAAATAGCTTGATTGAAAACATCCGAAACGCCCTGGAAGCTGCCCGAGATCGGCCTAGTGAACCTCATCTGAAGCCCCTGGTCCCCCGCCGAGAACACCATCGACAAACTCCAGAAAACTACTATGGGATTGAGTCAGGCGATAGCCGAGATGTCTTCCTGGGCATCGATATCGGTGCCGTTAGCACCAAAATCGTCCTTGTCGATAGACACGGGCAGTTGGTGGCCAAACAGTACTGGTACACCCAAGGAGAACCGGTTGACACGGTTCGAGTGGGTCTTGAAGAGATGGCATCCAATGTGGGAGATAACGTGCGCGTTTGTGGTGTTGGCGTTACTGGCAGCGGCCGTTACTTTATTGGAGATTTTGTTGGAGCAGACATGGTGATTGATGAAATCTCGGCACAGGCGCGTGGTGCCGTGCACTTTGATCCCCAGGTGGACACTATTATTGAGATAGGCGGCCAGGACTCCAAGTTTATTAGGTGCAAAAACGGGCAGGTTATCGATTTTGAAATGAATAAAGTCTGCGCAGCTGGTACGGGCTCGTTCTTGGAGGAACAGGCCGCACGTCTGAAGGTGCCGATTCGCAAAACCTTTAGCGATCTAGCCTTTTCCTCAAAGGCTCCGGCCAATCTGGGTGCTCGCTGTACGGTATTTATGGAATCGGATCTGGTCCATCACCAACAGACAGGCGAAAGCCTGGGGGACCTGACCGCAGGGCTTTCATACGCCATCGCGCACAACTATCTGGAAAAGGTGGTTGGCACTAAAAAGGTTGGCCACCGTATTCTGTTCCAGGGAGGTGTGGCTGCAAACCAAAGCGTTGCAGCCGCCTTTGAGCATATTTTAGGCAAATCTTTGAGCACCCCCGAGCATCATAATGTCACCGGTGCCATCGGTGCGGCATTGGTTGCCAGGGGCCGTGAGCCCGCCTCCAGCCGGTTTGCTGGGTTTCACCTCAAGGGTCGGCCTTACGAACTCAAGACCTTTGAGTGTCAGAAATGTCCTAACCTGTGCCGCATTCATCAGATCTTCATAGATAATGAGCTTCGTTCGTACTACGGCAGTCTATGCGGGCGCTATGAAAAGGCCTCTGCTCGCAGCCATTACGCCCACCTACCTGATCTCTTCAGCCAGCGGCAGAGTAAACTCATGGAAGGCTTTGATGAAGGAGAAACCGTAGAGGTGGGATCCGAACATACTATCGGTATCCCGAGGGCCTTGGGTTTTTTTGATTATTTCCCTTTTTGGAACTCATTCTTCAAGTCACTTGGCCATGCCATCGTCCTTTCGGAAATGACCAACAAGACCTTGGTCCAAAGAGGGCTCTCGCATGTTCCCTCAGAGACCTGTTTTCCCATAAAAGCGGTCTATGGCCACATCAGCGATCTCGTTTCAAAGGGTGCACATCGAATCCTTCTGGCCTGTGAGATCGATCATCCGCAAAGCAACAACAAGGGACTCCCCAGCTTCAATTGCCCATATGTGCAGTCAATACCGTACATGGTGAAAGCCGCTATGGGTCTTGGGGGAAGGCTCCTAACCCCTGTCATTCGGTGGAGTGATTCACTTCCAAGGGCTGACCGTGTGCTCTTGGGACTGGGCAAATCTTTGGGTCATAGCCCTCGAAAGATCAGAGAGGCTATAGCTGAGGCTCGTAGAGCCCAGAACCGTTTTGACAAGTGGCGCAAGTCCCGTGGCAAGGAGATTATTTCGTCTGTAGGGCCGAGGGACCGGTGTCTTGTGTTGCTGGGCAAAACACACAACATCTTTGATCCTGGGCTGAACCTCCATCTTGCCGGAAAGCTTAGACGGGAAGGACAACTCACACTGCCCTTTGATCTGCTTCCCCTTGATGAGATCACACTGCCGGGCCACTATGACAATGTGGTCTGGAAGAACACCCGTGATCTCATGAAGGCACTCCTGTGGATGCGCAATGATCAACGCTTCTTCCCTGTGCTTTTGACCAACTTCGGGTGTGGACCGGATTCTTTTTTAATGAAATACATGGAAGCAGAGCTCCCTGAAAAACCCTGTCTGGTCCTGGAAGTGGACGACCACACAGGCGATGCGGGCATGGTCACCCGCATAGAGGCATTCCTGGACACTATCCATACAAAGCAACGGATGAGCGGACCTGAGCCCCGCCCCATGAATTTGGTTATCAAGGCAAGGCAAAGGAGCATCGACCAATGGCATCCCGAACGCAACATCCTCAGGCGCCTGGAGGACCGGACTCTATATTTTCCCTTTGTATCGAATGCTTATTGCGCAGTGGTCCAGGCTGCCTTTCAGGCCATCGGTATTAAGGCCGAGGTGCTTCCTGAAACCGACGATGAAAGCGAGTTCCTTGGACGACAAGTCACCTCTGGCAGGGAGTGTCATCCGTTTGTTGTCACGAGCGGAGACTTTGTAAAACTGACCCGTGAGCCCAGGTTCGATCCTGAACGCACTGCAATCCTGATGCAAAACTACGATGGCGCCTGTAGGTTTTCTCAATACGGAATCGGGCATGCTGATCTTTTCAGGCGCCTGGGGTTGCCTCAGATTCCCGTTATTGCACCACTTACTTCCACGCGTTTTGACGAGTTCTCAGGGCTTTTTGGTCTGCGCTTTACCAAACTGCTATGGCAAGGGTGGCTGGCCGCTGAAGTATTAGATAGGCTGCGACTTCACGTGCGTCCCTATGAAACAAATCCAGGGGAGACGGATCAGCTCTATGCAAGAGCAATCCAAGATATAGCCAGGGCCATAGCCCAACCTAACGGCAGGCCTTCGATATGGAGCGAACACATCCTTTCGGCCTTAAAAGGGGCGGCCAAGGCCATCGAGTCCGTGCCAAGGGATCGATCCAAGAGACGTCCCATTGTCGGCGTTCTGGGAGAATTCTATACTGTCTTAAATTGCTGGGCCAATCAAGACCTCATTCGAACCCTTGAAGAACTAGGTGCCGAGGTGGCTATCCACGGACTTACGGTCTCAAATTTTTATACCCTGTTTTCAGAACACTATTACCCGACAAGGCGGTTGAGTGAAGGAAGACCGGGTTCGGCTATCTATTATTTCCTTAGGAACCAGTGGGTGATGGCCTGGGTCAGACAGGTGGAAGCATGCCTGCCCAACGAGCTTCGCCCTTTCGGCACCCT
>CAZCWQ010000034.1:25823-27934 GCA_964502365.1 uncultured Desulfobacterales bacterium
TTGAAACTTTCTCGAAAACTGACCATTTCCAACGAGCTCGGGTTGCATGCCCGTGCTGCGGCACAGATAGCCCGCTTGGCCGAACAGGCTCGTGCCGGGGTTTATATCATAAAGGATGGACAGGAAACGGACGCCTCAAGCATTCTTGACGTTATAGGCCTCTATTGCCCACAGGGTACCGAAGTGACCGTGAAAATAATTGACCCTGCTGATGCAAAGATATTAGACAGCATTGCCGATCTGATAGAGACCGGCTTCGGAGAATTGTAGGAATGTCTGACTCCGCATCAAAACAACTTGTCCTTCAGGGTATCGGCGCTTCTCCGGGTATCGCCATTGGCAAGGCCTATCTCTTGAAGCAGGAAGATGTGGACGTCATAGAAAAGCGCTTAATCCAGCTCAAAGATATTGATTCTGAAATAAATCGCTTCAAAGAAGCCGTAAAAAATGCCCAGGAATACCTTAACAAGATTCTCCAAGAAGTCCCTGATGAGTATCGGGACCACGTTTATATCCTTGACAGCCACTTGATGCTCTTGAAGGACAGGATGATCTACGATGGCACGATTGAGCAGATCAAGGCAACAAACGTGAACGCCGAATGGGCCTTGAAAATTGCGGTGGACAAAGTCAAGGCAATGTTCGATCAGATGGGAGACCCCTATTTTCGAGAAAGGGTCTCAGACATTGTCCATGTCTACAGGCTAATCCTTCAAAACCTTCTCGGAACAGCACATTCCAATATTTCTGATATAGACAAACGGGTCATCGTTGTGGCACACGACCTCTCCCCTGCAGAGACTACTCAAATTCAGTTGGAAAAAGTCAAGGCCTTTATGACGGACCGGGGCGGTCAAACTTCGCATACCGGTATAGTCGCCAGGTCTCTTGAGATACCCGCTGTACTGGGCCTGGGAAATGCAACCCAATTCATTGAGGCAGATGACTTAGTCATCGTGGATGGCAGCGCAGGTGTCGTGATTGTGGACCCCGACGAGGAGACCCTTGCCCGATATGATGAGCGCAAGGTGCTGTTTGAAGATTTCCAGGCCAGAGTTACCCGCACCAGTCATCTGCCGGCCGAAACAACAGACGGACACCATTTAGTGGTTGGCGCCAATATCACGCTCCTGGAAGAAGTGGTCTCCGTCATCGACCACGGGGGCGACGGCATAGGCCTTTATCGGACCGAGTTTCTGTACCTGAATCGGCCGATCTTGCCGTCAGAGCAAGAACTGTTTGACAACTACCGGGATCTGGCCGAGATCATGGGTTCTCGGGAGGTTACCATACGGACTCTGGATATAGGCGGCGACAAGTTCACCAGCAACAGCAACATCCCGTGGGCTAATGAAATAAATCCGGCTCTGGGGCTTCGAGCGATTCGATTCTGCCTTCAGCTGCCTGACATATTCAAGATCCAATTGCGTGCCATACTCAGGGCGGCTCATTTCGGTAACGTCCGGATCATGTTTCCTATGATATCTCAAGTGGAAGAGGTCATTCAGGCAAAGGACATTTTGAACCAGGCCGCCGAATCCCTGGACAAGGAGGGCATCCCGTTTGCAAAAGACATACAGGTTGGTGCCATGATCGAGGTCCCCTCAGCGGTTGTCATGGCCGATGTTCTGGCTGGCGAAGTCGAGTTTTTTAGCATCGGCACCAATGATCTTATCCAATACTCACTGGCCATCGACCGGGGCAACAAGCAGGTTGCCCGGCTCTATAAGCCGCTTCACCCAGCCGTGCTGCGGATGATTAATGGTGTTGTTGGTGCAGCCGAAGCGGCAGGCATTGAGGTCTCCTTGTGCGGCGAGATGGCCGGGGATCCGGTCAACATTCCCGTACTCCTCGGTTTGGGGCTCGATGCCGTCAGTATGAATCCAATATCGATTCCTCAGATCAAGAATGTTGTTCGTACCCTTTCCTTGAAGGAATGCAAACTCCTTGCCCAGGAGGCGCTAAGACAATCGACTGCCGAAGACGTCATGAAACTGATTGAGCAAACCTATGGAAAGTCTTTTGAAGTCGCCACCTTCTCACCTACAAGCGTTCAACCCTAATTGAGCGAAAGTCGAGGATGCCCCAGATGCAAGGCGTCAAGGGTGAAG
>CAZCWQ010000035.1:0-9449 GCA_964502365.1 uncultured Desulfobacterales bacterium
GATGAGAGTAATTCAATGAAGTGCCAGAAACTGGTGCCGTATATGACAACAAGGCCATTATGTCAAGGAGAAATTTGACATGGCTCCAGGATGTGCTATCGCACTGTTGTCCTGAGCAACTCTGCCTTGCGCGTTTCAAACCTGACGGCAAAAATTCCTTGACAAAACGGAGTTAAGAGGATAAGGGGAAGCTTGATTTTTTGCGGCACAGGCTCTACCCCAGAGCACAATGGCTTAAAAATTCAGGGTCTTTTCCCTAACCTATTCGTGTGCTTTGAAATGCGTGCGGATTTTTTAAATGGTCCCACGCATCTGAAACATAACTAATGTTGGGTTTCATTCAGATAAATCCAAACCCGTTGATGAGAGATCGGAGAGCTTATGAGTGCTGAGACATTGGCAACTTTCCCAATGGGAGGAATCCACCCTAGGGAGGCTAAAGAACTGACGGACAAACTTGCGGTGGAGGTTATGCCGACACCTTCACAGGTGCGCCTTTTTTTGAAACAGCATGTGGGTGCCCCATGCGAGCCTGTAGTCAAGAAAAAGGACAAGGTGACCGCTGGGGATGTGGTCGCATCTACGGAAAAGTTAGGCGCTCCCCTGCATGCCAGCGTGACGGGTACAGTAAAAGGTGTTCAGAATGCCCTTCATCCGATGGTGGGAAAAGCCCCCGTCTTGGTAATCGATACTGACCCGGACGCAGAGCCTAAGTCGTATTCTGCAGTTGACTGGAAGACCTTTTCCAAAGAGGAACTCATTTCCAGGATCAAGGATGGGGGTGTCGTAGGCATGGGCGGTGCGGGGTTTCCTGCGGGGGTAAAACTCACGATCCGGCCTGGAGTGACAGTGGACACGTTGATCCTAAACGGGGCGGAATGTGAACCCTGCCTGACCAGCGATCACCGTCTGATGGTGGAACACGCCAAAGACGTTGTTGAAGGTGCCAAGATTATATTGAAGATACTTGGTATCAGTTATTGTGCCATTGGCGTTGAAAACAACAAGCCAGATGCCATAGACATCCTAAGCAAGACAATTGCTGAAGACAGATCGACAAACGGTTATAAGATTGTGGTAAAACCTTTAAAAGTCCAGTATCCTCAGGGGTCTGCAGACCAGATCATGCTGGCCGTAACCGGTCGTCCGCGTCCGTCGGGTGTACGATCTTCGGCAATCGGCATCATAGTGCAAAACGTTTACACGACAAAGGCAATATATGATGCGGTGGCCCTGGGCAAACCTCTCTATGAGCGAATAGTCACCATCACCGGCGAGGGGATTAGGCGGCCTGCCAATCTCATGGTACCGGTGGGGACAAGCCTTGCCGATATTGTGGACTACCTGGGAGGCACAAAACCTGATCTTGCCAAGGTGGTAGTGGGTGGCCCCATGATGGGATTTGCGGTCTCAACATTTGATATTCCCATTACCAAGACCACGTCGGGCGTCCTCTTTCTCACAAAAGATGAGATTGACACCAAGCCATATTATCCCTGTATCCGATGCGGATTTTGTCTAAGTGCCTGTCCCATGGGACTTGAGCCAAACAACGTCAGCATCTATGTTGAGGCAGGCCGTGGTGCCGATACTGAACAATTTGGTACGGATGATTGTTTCGATTGCGGTAGCTGCGCATATGTCTGCCCAGCAAAACGGCCTCTAGTCCAATTCATGAGACTGGCAAAAGCGAGCATTAGAGCATCCAAGAAGAAATAATAAGAGGATCAGAATGACCCCAGCACAAGCAGAAGCAGCGACAGTAGAAGCGGCAGAAAGGGCGATCCCGCCAAAGTTATTTGTGTCGGTTTCGCCTCACTTTAAGAGCACAGAGACGGTCACCAAGATTATGTGGACTGTTGTGGCCTGCCTGTTGCCAGCCCTTATCTTGTCTGTCTTCATCTTCGGCTTCCAAACGCTGATCATCGCATTGATCAGCGTGTTAAGCTGTGTGGGGACTGAATATGTGTCTAATAGGTGCCTCAACCGCCCCACAGACACAATCAAAGACGGTAGCGCCGTGATCACAGGCTTGCTTTTGGCCTATGTGATCCCCCCTGGTGTCCCTTACTGGATGCCGATCTTAGGCGGCGTGGTGGCCATATATGTCACGAAAGTCCTAATGGGTGGCCTTGGGTACAACGCATTCAACCCTGCACTTATCGGCCGGGCGTTTCTGGTAGCTACGTACCCGGTGGCCATGACCTCGGCCTGGCTTTCACCCATCCGGGGAGCATCGGTCTTCAAATACATGGGGGCCGGCGTGGATGCGGTCTCAACGGCCACTCCTCTCTATGTGCTGAAACATTACGGCATCGCAGCAGTGATCGAAAGATTCGGATCGCTCTCTGTGATTTACAGGGACTTCTTTATTGGTTGGAGACCCGGCTGTATTGGTGAGACCTCTGCCTTTCTGCTCATCCTGGGCGGGCTTTATCTCATCTATAAGAAATATATCACATGGCATATCCCGATGTCGGTCATCGTGTCTGTGGGCTTTTTCACGTGGGTATTTGGCGGGGAAACCTTTTTTACCGGCAATCCCTTGCTGGCTGTGCTCTCCGGGGGCGTGATCATAGGGGCCTTTTTCATGGCCACAGACTATGTCACCTCTCCCAACCAGAAGGCCGGCCAACTGTTCTTTGGAGCCGGGATCGGAGCATTGACCGTGCTTATCCGGTTGAAGGGCGGTTATCCGGAAGGGGTCTGTTACGCTATCTTGCTCATGAACTCCATGACGCCTGCTATTGACCGGTGGTTTAAACCAAAACGTTTTGCCCCTCAACCCGAGGAAGGTGCGTAGAGATGAAAGAGATTATAAAGATTACTGTTGCGTTGACTATTTCCTGTTTGATTGCTGCCGCAGTTATGGGGCTGGCCTTTACTGTCACAGCCAAGGCCAAGAAACACAACCATCACATGAATGTTCAGACGGCCATGATGGGTCTGCTTGGCTTTGGAAAAGACAACCCAGCCCCCTCAGACCTGGCCTTTCACAGTGTGCACCGGTACATCATTGAAGATGGTGACGCAAAGTATCTGGGCTACATGATGCCCGTGGAAAAGGGTGGTGAAGAGGCCTATGAGCTGGTCATCATCGACCTGGAGTGTAACTTCGTTGAAAAGCTTGATGTACCGATCTCAGCCGAGGCGGCCCAAGAAGAGCACGACCGAGCAGTTGCCCTGCAGGCCGTGTTGAAGCCCCCGAAGTCCTTTACGTACGCTGATGCCTCAGTCATTGCAATTACGGGAGGCAAGCGACTCGGGTATCTCCTTCCGGGCAAATTTCCTGGTTTTAAGACCTTTATTCACGTCATCGTTGCACTCGATTCCAAGTTTGAGCTCCTTGGTCTTGAGGTCATGGAACACGAAGAGGATGCAGGGTTGGGCGGTGAGATCGTACAAGAGTATTTCAAGAATCAGTTTGAGGGAAAGTCCTTTGAGAAGCTGAAGGCATTGAAGGTGGTGAAAGAACCCCTGCCCATGGAATACAAGAAATATCTGGAAAAGAGAAAATGGAAAGAAGGGATGTTTACGGAAGAACAGATTGCCAGCATCCAAAAGATATACAAAGACAAAGACATTTATGCGATTACTGGTGCTACGATTTCCAGCAGAGCCGTTACCAATGGTGTAAGGAATATTGCGAAGAAATTCGCTTACCGGATAGGTAAACTGGATCAGGTAATCCAAGGCCAGCATATCGAAGCAGCTTTCTAAGTTAGTCGCAGGCTTCTGCCTAGAGGTGAACAACGCCTTCCAGGCGGCATGCACAACAGAGACATCGATCAAGGAGGAGAACATTGGGAGTAACAACGAAATCAAACGTAGAGCTCTTTAGGGATGGAATCCTGAAGGAAAACCCCATCTTCAAGCTGGCCCTTTCCATGTGCCCGGCAGTGGGAATCAGCACGAGCGTGATGAACGGTATTCTCCTTGGGATCGCTGTCCTCTTTGTGCAAGTATTTTCCAGTTGTACCATTTCGATCATCAGGAATTACATCCATCCCCGCATCCGTATCCCCACGTATACATTGACCATCGCCACGTGGGTGACGGTCATTGACTTGGTCTTGGCCGCTTACATGCCTGTGGCGTACAAGGCCATGGGTATCTTTGTAAAATTAATCGTAGCCTTTGCGATCATTACCATGCGCTTGGAGATGTTTGCCTGCAAGAATCCGCTGCCCAAGTCCTTCTGGGACGGACTCGGTATGGGGCTTGGATTCATGTTTGCCATGATAACCCTCGGCTTTGTGCGGGAGCTTTTAGGATCGGGCACTCTTTTAGGATATGATATCCTGGGTTTTCGGCCGCTTCTTTTCTTTGTTCTGCCGTCCGCGGGTTTCTTTGTGGTTGGCCTTATGATGGGAATGTTCAACTGGATAGAGGTGGTTTATTATCGAAGGAAAAAGGGTTAAGCACTCATGAAAAACATTAGACCATATCATCTGCTGGTGGGTGTACTCCTTGCTGCGGTGCTTCTTCTGACAGGATGTGAGACAGGTCACAAGTTCGTCAAGAAGACTGAGTTCAAGGACACGGACAAAATTGTCCTGACCTTTGCAGGGCCTGTGGATGAAGCCTGGGCGACAGATGTGGGCAGCTACTCTGTCTACGAGAAGCCAGATCCAGATATTGTACTAAAGATCAAAGAGGCTGCCTTGAGTCCTGACAGAACAAAAGTGACCTTGACCTTTGAAGATGCCCTGAACACAAGCGAGGCTCATATACTTACTACCACGGAGATTATGTCCGAGGGCCGATCCCTCGGGACTGCGGTGTTGACGGTCAAGAAGCTCTATTTCGGGGTACTGCTCACCATTCTCCTCGGGGCGGCGCTGATCAGCAATTTTGTCTTTACAAAGTACATAGGCCTTTGTGTGTTTTTCGGCACTTCCCAGAAAAGGTCAACAGCTGTTGGCATGGGTGTCGTATTTACCACTGTTATTACCTTTGCCGCAATGATGGCCTGGTTCCTTTACCAGTTTGTCCTCAAACCCTACCAGCTCAATTTCTTGCAGATTGTTGTGTTTATCGGCTTGGTTTCCCTCTCTGTCCAGGGTGTGGACACGATCCTGAGAAAGGTGAATCCGATCCTGTTTAAGGCATTCGGGGTGTACCTGGTGCTGGTCATTGCAAACTGTATTGCCATAGCAGTTCCGTTGATCCTCGCGGACAACGAGTACAATGCATGGGAAAGTCTGATGCTAGCCTTTGGGGCAGGTCTGGGGTTTTTGATTGCACTCTTCTTGATGGCCTGTGTGCGGGAGAAGCTGGAACTTGCAAATGTGCCGCCCACATTTAAAGGGTTACCTATAGCCTTTGTTGTTGCTGGGCTTTTTGCCTTGGCCTTTTTGGGTTTTTCAGGTATGTCGATTTACTAAGATAGATCTATCCATAATTTAATTACTAATAGGAGAAAAAACGCGCATGGATCCAGCATTAGTCAAATTGGCCATTGGTGGTTTGGCGGTCCTGGGATGTATCGGCCTGTTCTTTGGTATCGGCCTGGCCATGGCCGCTGCCAAGTTTGGCATAGAACCTGATCCCAAGGTGGAAGAGGTAATGGAGACCTTGGCCGGAGCCCAATGAGGCGGCTGCGGCTTCCCCGGGTGTGAAGCATATGCGGAAGAAGTGGTGCACAATCCCGATGTTCCACCAAACCTGTGCTTTCCTGGCAAAAAGCCTGTGGCTGACGCCGTTGCCGAGATTACAGGAAAGGCGGCAGGCGCTGTGGAAGACATGGTAGCTGTTGTGCACTGTTCCAGGGTGCAGGGAAAGGTGCATCAGAAATATGATTACATCGGCTATGGCACTTGCTCTGGTGCTGACCTCGCCTTTGCCGGTCCACTAGACTGCCAGTACGGCTGCGTTGGATTTGGAGAATGCGCTGCAGCCTGTCCCTTTGACGCCATCACCATGATCAACAGCTTCCCGGTAGTCGACCCTGATGAATGTGTGGCGTGTGGGAATTGTGTGAAGACCTGCCCCAAAGGGATCATTCATCTGCTGCCCAAAAATGCTCGGGTCTTTATTCCATGCAGCACCAAGGACACTGCAAAGGCAACCATGGCAGTTTGTAAGGTGGGATGTATTCACGATAAGGCCTGCATTAGAAAATGTCCTGCCAAGGCTATCTCTGAGGTGGATGGCGTGGTGACTATCGATCAGAAAAAATGTATTGACTACGGACCAGATTGCGAGGAGGTATGCATCTCAACTTGCAAGAAGGTTCATATCCTGCAACCGTTTGAACTCGACCAAAAGAAAAGGTTGGAAGCAGCAGCTTAGTAAAGATTGGAGGATAATGCCATGTCTCAAGAACAGGAGAAATACCGAACCGTTGATCGGAGGACCTTTCTAAAATACTCTGGTATGTTGGGTGTGGGATTTGCCTTTGGAGGCCTGATGCCCACTTCAGAAAGTGTGGCCTTTGACAGTAAGCTATACAAGGTTACCAGGACACGGCTTGCCATGGGGACCTTTGTGGCTGTTACGGTGATGCATCCATCCAGGACAGAGGCCGATGAGGTCATTGGGAGGGCCTTTGATGAGATGGATCGTGTGAGTAGGCTGCTGGATCGCTATCAGTCGAGTTCTCCCATTGGAACACTGAATAGAGACGGTCATCTTTCCGATATCCCTCCTGAAGTGTCCGTGGTCCTCGCCCGTTCGCTCTATTTCAATAGGGTAAGCGGTGGCGCCTTTGACATGACGGTTAAGCCGATAGTCGACCTCTACAAGGAGCATTTTGCCACTCATGAGATTCCTCCGTCTGAGGCTCAGATGGCAAAGATCCTGGATCTGGTTGATGCCGATGCAGTCGAGTTCGACGGCCGTAATATACGGCTAGCCAAAGACGGTATGGGTATTACCCTGGATGGGATCGCCAAGGGATACGTCATCGACTGTGGGGCTGACGTGATCAAGCAGCAAGGCATCAAGCATGCTCTAATCAATGTCGGTGGCGACATACGGGCTATTGGCGGCAAAGGGGGCAAGACTCAGTGGCGAGTGGCCATTCAAAATCCTGAAAAAACCGGGCCTTACGTGGATACCCTGACCATGGTTGACGGTGCTATTGCTACGTCTGGCAACTACGAGATCTATTTCGACCGCGAGAAGCTCTACCATCACATTGTTAGCCCGAAAACGGGCCGCTCGCCACTTCAAAGTATCAGCGTTACTGTGCTGGCCAGTAATGTCATGGATGCAGATGCGCTGTCCACTAGCGTGTTTGTCTTGGAGCCTGTGGCAGGCAAACGTTTCATCGAAAAGATGCCGAAGACGGAATGCCTCATCCTGACTTCTGGCCGGAAAAAGACAATGTCCAGTGGATGGCCAACGGCTTAGGCCTTGCCTGTCTGACAATACGAAAGCCTCTCAGGGTAAAATCTGGGAGGCTTTTTGTGTGCACATTTACTTTGTTTCCGTTTTCCACTTCAAGCCTCGGGGAAGACTTCACTGCGTGGATGGATCCGCATTTTGGGTTGACACGGTGAAGACACCTTCATAACTCTCTTGAGGCAAATTCTTGAAAGTTGCAAGCCACATGCTTCCCGGACGATTCATAGCACCTACCACAGAGACGGATCCTGGGCTGATCATGGATTCTGTGTCTTTGCTTATCGTTTCCTCCTCACATCCTAAAAGCCTCAAGCTTAGTGCTTCGATTCGCAAATGCGATGACGTATTGTTTTCGGATTAGTTCAAAGCAATTGCTCACTCAGCACTAAGTCCTGAGTAAATAGGTTCGTGATCGAACTTATGAACCGAAGGACTTAGCCATAAGTAATTGGTCAAGTCTTAATAGAAACCTGATCCCGGGTTAGACAGCATGGGTTCATATTGTTCCCTCGCAAGGCCCTGTGCCGCTCACATTGTTTCCTTAAGCTAGTGTTTTGTTCTGTTAAGGCAATTGGAATAAACCATAAATATCTTGCTATGTCAATAAATTGTAGGCTTCTATAGCCCACACACACAGTTTTGGCACGGCTATTGCGCATTATATATAATATCATACTGTTCACAGCTGACCGCATTTGGGAAGTGAGTCAACTCTCTCTCGGTATGACCGAACCCATGCTTTGACCCCGAGAGCAAAGAACCTTCCCTCAAACAGAAGCCGAGTAACATATTGTCGGCGGTGCAAGCTATCAGAGAGCCTGGTCTGGTGAGAAAGGTAGAAGGAGGCAAATAGATCCAAGTCAGTCCGAAGTAACCACAGAGTCGAGAATTGGGATTCGCATTCGCTAGGATTCATTGAGCGACCGGACGCCCTCTCTCCGGACGGGGTTGTGCACAAGAACACCGAACCGCCTTTTCATGGGAGGCGACGGAATGACTTCGCTGGTATCAAAGTTTGCGAAAGAGAAGATTCATATTCTTTTGGATAGATATGACCTTTTTTACTACCAAGAGGCTAATTGTATCGGATATGTCATTGCAGACAAGAAGACAAAAGAACAAATCTCACGTGCCATCACCTTATCCTTAAATCGACCTTCCCAACAGATTAACATAGTTAGATTTTGTCCAGAACTTTGTAAACAGACCGGATGTAAATACCTTTCTGCGGCTTGTTTCTATCTTCTGACGCACCATTTCGCTACCGTCTACCAGCTACCCAGAGAATATCGCATTGGTCTTGAAACGCGTCCTGGCACCTACGAAAGATTCTTTTCGAAACTCAAGGATTTTCACCTGCGCATTGAAGGGATCAAATTGTGTAAAACAGCTGAGGTGTGTGGCAAATATCCTCAACTAGACATCGATACTTCGATGATTGAGAGAAAAAACACAGAAAAGGAAAAGGTGCCTTTCCTTGTTTAATATAAGATCAATGAGTTGGCTCTACGTGAAGGAGAGTGCAATGCACGAAGCGAGTAGTTACTCCCTTGCATGAAATGCATTGAAGCGTTATGAGACCACCCCTGTTTGCGAAAGTTAAGACATAGGGGCACTTCGTAAGCAGGAAGTTAGACACGAAAGGAGGAAAAGAAAATGTTTAAGAAAGTATTATTTTGCACAGACTTGACGAAGTATTGTGAGCATGTATTCAACCATGTCCTCAAGGTAGTCAAAGAATACGACCCGAGACTTTGGATCTACCACGGCCTGGGCCGTCTGCATCTGGGTGAGGAGGAGACTGCCAAAGAGATAAAGAAAGTGGGAACACGCCTGTCGGATGCTTATGTTGACAAGATGAAGAAGCAAGGCTTTGACAAGTACGTGCTCAACGTAACGGATGGAGACATTGTAAGCGAAATCACTAAACTGGCGAGGAATGGCAAGATAGACGTAATTTTCATGGGCCCATCTACAAAGGAACCCATTATGGCAGGAGAAGACATAAGGGTGGCTCCTTTAGGCCATGTTGCCACTGAAACCATCCTGTGGGCCCCTTGTCCGGTCATGATTATTCCGCCTGCAATGCTGCCTGGCCT
>CAZCWQ010000035.1:9549-22469 GCA_964502365.1 uncultured Desulfobacterales bacterium
AACATATTTAATAGACGATGAATAAAGACAATATTGGGGACAAAAAAGGTAAGCAGCCATCTGTGACTCTGGATAGGAACAGTAATTCTAGCATTTTGAGGCTATATAGGTTTATCATTGATAGTATTCCTGTCGCCGTCATTGCCGTAGACGCGAGATTGAAAATTACTAGTTATAATCCATGGGCCGAAAAACTCACTGGCTATTCAGTTAAAGAGGCAAAAGGACACCATTGTGGCGATATTCTGAAAGGTGGAATGTGCAAACGAACCTGCCCTCTCAAAAGAGTCATTAAAGGTAGTGACCCTGTTGTTCGGGTTGAGACTACCATTCAAAACAAGGACGGTGAGACCATTCCTGTCAGGATGAACGCTGCTGTGTTATTGGACGACAATGACGATCTGCTTGGTGGAGTAGAGACTTTTCAGGATATTTCTCAGTTAAAAGCCCTGGAGCGCGAAAAAGCTAACCTCATCTCGATGATTGCTCACGACATAAAGTCACCTATCGTCACTATTGGAGGATTTGCACTTCGGCTTTTAAAAAAAGATCTGGGCATGGACAAAGAAAAGCAAAAACAATATGTCGAAATTATCTCAAGGGAAGCTGTCAGAGCCGAATTGTTAGTCAATGACTTTCTTGAGTTTTCTCGATTGGATTCCGGCACATTAAAGCTGACTTTTGGCCGGACATCCTTAGACAAGGAATTAGGTGAGCTTTTTAAGACTTATGAGTCTAGGGCTCTGGAAGGAGGAATTAGGCTAAGATTTGAAGGTCTGAAAACGTTGTCCGTTATTGAAGCCGATGCTAAGCGTCTACGCATGGTGTTTGCCAATTTGTTGGATAATGCCCTGAAATTTTCCAAGGACGAAGGCGCAATTGCCATTGCCACCCGAGAAACTGATACGGAGGTCACAGTGGAGATAAGAGACGAAGGAAGTGGTATTGACGCCGAAGAAATACCATATATTTTTGAGCCCTTTCATCGGGGGCGGGGCATAGGGGAACAAAAAGGATTCGGTCTGGGCTTGGCTATAGTGAAGGCCATAGTGAAAGGCCATGGTGGACGTATCTTTGTAAAAAGTGAGTTGGGCAAAGGGTCGATTTTTACTGTGGTTTTGCCCAAGAGCGGAAGGCCGGAGAACGGATAGAGTTCAAACAGCTCAAACAACACGGTTTGCACAACAGTCTGTTAGCTGATGGAAAGTGGGCGCCTAGCGAGGCTCAACAACACCTAAGCGCTTTATCTTGCGGCGGAGGGTGTTTTTGTCGATTCCGAGTTCGCGGGCAGTTTTGACTTTCTTCCATTGGTTTCTTTGAAGCGCCTCCTGGATAGCTCTTTTTTCTACTTCCTTTAGGGTCAAGCCAGCGGGCACCGACATTGTTCGGTTTTCAGGAACGAGGCCCACGGGGAGGTGCGTCAACTGAATAAGTTCTCCGGGGCACATGACAAAGGCGTGTTCTACTGCATTTTCAAGTTCACGTACATTTCCAGGCCAACGGTGAAGCATTAATGCACCCATCGCCTCCTGGGACAAGCCAAGAATCTGTTTGCCCGTGAGGCGGTTGAAGTGATCGACGAAATGATCCACCAGAAGCGGAATGTCCTCCTTTCGCTCCGAAAGTGGAGGTAGAGAGAGCCTAATAACATTGATACGGTAATACAAGTCCTCCCTAAATTTGCCTTCTCGAACACGCTCTTGCAGGTTTCGATGTGTCGCGGTAATAACTCTGGCATTCGTTTTCACCGGCTTTGTGGAGCCCAATGGCTCAAAG
The DNA here is from genome assembly GCA_964502365.1 of uncultured Desulfobacterales bacterium. Classification (GTDB taxonomy): domain Bacteria; phylum Desulfobacterota; class Desulfobacteria; order Desulfobacterales. The sequence continues at coordinate 11,326 of CAZCWQ010000035.1, forward strand.
ATTTTGTCTTCCAAAACACGAAGGAGCCGCACCTGGACGGCCTCAGAGATGTCGCCGACTTCATCCAGAAAAATGGTTCCATCTTGAGCTAGGGCGAACCGCCCTGGTTTGTCCTTCTTGGCATCAGTAAATGCACCCGCCTTGTAGCCAAAAAGCTCGGACTCGCACAAGGTGTCCGGCAAAGCACCTGCGTTTACAGGTACAAAAGGCCCATGCTTTCTTCCACTGTTGTTGTGAATCGCCCTCGCAAAAAGTTCCTTACCCGTACCGCTGGCCCCTTCAAGGAGCACCACACTGTCACTTTGGGCTATTTGAGAAAGCACCGAAAAGAGTTTGAACATCTTTTCGCTCTTGCTGACAATATCGCTGAAGGAATGCTGTTTCCGAAGTTCCTTGCGAAGTTCATGCACTACCGATAAATCCTGGAAGGTCTCCACGCCGCCAATTACTTTCCCGGCCTCGCTTCTCAAGAGCGTAGTGCTCACACTGATAGGGATGCGCTTCTTGTCCGCACGGACGATATAGATAGGCATGTTCCTAATAGCTTCTCCGCTCGTCATAGTTCGACGCAGCACGCAACCTGTTTCACACACATTAGCCCTGAAGACTTCATAGCATAGCCGACCAGTGGCTTCCTCGCGGCTTATACCGGTGATCTCTTCGGCAGCCTTGTTAAATGACGTAATGCGCCAGTCTAAGTCCACGGTGAAAACGCCATCCGCAATACTGTCCAGTATGGCCTGGTGATGCTCAATGACAGAAAACTCAGCTGTTTCCATAAGGTGCCTTTGTCGGGTTTCCAGATCCTTTATACAAATAACTCGGCGTAGTTTTTTCACTTGTAACAAAAAAATAGCTTGGTGTCAACAAGTTGGGTCCATAATGTTTCCCTGATAATGGCTCCAATGGTTCGCTTTGTTCCGTTTTTTTCTTCTAATTTGTCAGTTCGAATTAGAAACAGCAGGACGAATCTTACGTGATTGCACATGTTTACATTGCGATATAACACTTGGTCATGGTTTTGGTATAGCTGTTGCGTATAAAAATTATGCAGAGTGGCGGTAATGTTTTACGGGTCTGTACCCCGGACCCAGGTGTCTCGTAGCCAATATCTGCACTCCTTCAATAACTCTTCCTCGACAGACTCCTTAGCAGAGGATCTGGTGCAATGTGTTACGAGACACCATTTTCCATTTAGATGGGCGACTACGGATGGGGATTTCACATGACTAAGCTGGCAATTCCCGTATTTCGCTCGCGAATTGCCCCGGTTTTTGACTCGTGCCTTCGGGTTCTGGTGGTCCACATCGATCATGATACTCAGACAGACAAATCTGAACTCCTCCTGGACGGACTTTCGCCTATTGAGCGGGTGAGCGCTCTTAAACGAGCTGGGGTCACCATCTTGGTCTGCGGCGGCATCAGCCAGATCATACAAACTATGCTTGAAGGCGAGCATATCCGCGTAGAGACAGGAATATCGGGGCCTGTTGAGGAGGTGGTTTCGGCTTTTATGTCCAACAGACTCGATGACCCGCACTTTTATATGCCAGGCCGGACGGGCAAATACGGCACGCCCCGAGACAGCCACCAATGAGGCTCTTGGGGAAAAGGGGATATAACAGACTAAATGGCATAGTTTGGGGCAGGAAAGGGGGCGATCAAGACAGAGCAGATTGCCGCTACTGGTGCGAAGGTGGTTAAAGGAAAGGAGGTATAATACCATGTATAAGAATATATTAGTGGCCACTGACATGCTGGCGGTTTGTGACACGGCAGTGTTGACAGCCGCAGAGATCGCTAAGCAAAACAATGCGAAGTTATACATCCTTCATGTATTAGAATCCGCTTATTCGGGTAAGTACCGACAGTTTGTAAAACACTTCAAAACAGGAGAAGAAATTGTCAGTGGTACAGAGTATGAGGAAGCGGTCAAGGAGGAGCTTGACAAGACCTGTGGTGAGGCTTTGAAAGCTTATAGTAATTATGAAATCAAGGTGACTGCCGGTTTCCCCTGGGAGGGAACCTTAAGATGGGCGAGAAAAAAAGGGGCAGACTTAATCGTCCTTGGACCCCATTCAGGGAGGGCTAAAGAAAAAGGAGTGGCAAGGGTAAGCGGCACTATCGGCAGCACTGTAGAGGGTGTGGTCATGCATGAGCGTTGTCCAGTCATGATTGTCAATCGGCTCATTCCAGAAGAAAGGTTGAAATTTAAGAAGGTAATGGCGTGTATTGATTTTTCTAAGTCCTGTAAATCTGCGCTGCAATTTGCGACGAAACTAGCACAAAAGCACGGTGCAAAGCTTTTCATGTTTCACATGGTGAGTGTATCTCAGTCTCTCAGATATTCTCAGGCAGAGTTAGAGAAAGAGGTTGGCACCTTGAAGAAAGAGCTTGAAGGGTTTTCAAAAGAGATTCCAGAAAGCATAGAACGTGAGTATGGAGTGTGGGAAGGCACCATGCCTTATTTGGAAATTCTGAAATATGCCCGGGAGAAAGATGTGGATTTGATTGCAATGGGCTCACACACAAAAGAAAAGGGCGAAAAATGGTATGTCGGAAGCGCAGTGGAACAAGTCAGTTCCAGATCCATGTGTCCGGTAGCTGTCGTCACCGATCCCAAGGTATTGTTGAGGATTGAGGATTAGTTCGTAGGAATGGTCTGCATAAGGATTGCAAAAGGAGGGAGCAATGCGAGATATAACTAGCTGGGACTGGGATACCAGTGAAAAGCTAATCGCAGATACCAGCGGCTGGAAGGATAAATTTGAATGGGTCGAGGAATTCCAGGCAAGCCCTGACGGAGAGAAGGTGGCCGCTATTGTTAAGACAGGAGAAGGCGAATTTAACGTGTGCGCAAACGGGACAAACTGGGAAAATCCGTTTGACAAGATGTGGTACCTGCGTTTTGGACCTGACGGTCGGCTCATATGCATTGTCTCAACAGAGATGGAGTGGACCATTGCTGTAGACGGCCAGGCATGGGAAAATACGTATGGCTATGTCATGGAGGTCAAAGTCAGTGAGGACGGCAAAAATATCTGTGCCTTCATTCAGAAGGACATGCAATACGGTGCGGCTGTGAACGGCCAAGCATGGGAGAACCTGTATGCCAATATGACGACTTTCACGATAAGTGCTGATGGCATGCATACGGCGGGTGCCGTTCAAACGAAAGACTTTGGTGAGGGTGAGATCTTCAAGTTTCAAGAGGGATGCTTTTCGGCAGCCATAGACGGCAAGGCCTGGGATAGCAATTTCATAAATGTCTGGAACATGGCCTTTAGCCCTGACGGGACAAAACTGGCAGCCGAGGCCCGATCCAGCCTTTATGACTATACCATTGTAGTGGATGGCACGCCGTGGTCAGAATCATATGGCTGTGTTTGGGAACCCGTATTTAATCCCAAGACCGCAGCTGTAATCGCCCCGGTGAGGGTTGACGGATCCTGGACCCTGGCACAGAACGGCAAGACTATGTGGGACCACAGTTTCGTCCAGTGCTGGCATCAGATGTTCAGCTCGGACGCCTCTAAGGTGGCCGCTATTGTGGCGCCAAAATACGGCAGGTGGACAGTGGCTGTTGATGGCCAGCCATGGAGCACGACCTTCAGCGATATGGTAACGGATGCAGTTTTCAGCCCGGATGGGACAAGGATAGCCGCTGTTGGCAAAGAGGGATACGAATGGTCTGTTTTCGTAGATGATACTGTTTGGAGTGGCACTTATGACATGATTTCGCAACCTGTTTTCAGCTCTGACAGCAGAAATGTTGCAGTCAAGGTGGAAAAGAACGGACGGCAGACCGTTGCCATAAATGGCAAGCCTTGGAAGCGTGAGTGCGAGGCAGTGTGGGACCCGGTCTTCAGTCCGGACGGAAGCAAGGTCTTAGTACGATCGATTGAAGGCGGGAGATACTTTCGTCGTGTTCTGCCGATAACCGAGATCACAGGTTAAGGGAGGGGAGGAGGAAAAATGCATGGTCTTTATGATTTTGTCCGTGGCCCCCTTGCATGGGTGGCCTTCATAATCTTCATTGGCGGCATTCTGTATCGGCTCATCTCCATGCTTTTGGAGGCCAGGAAAAAAGGTGACGCCATTGTTTTTGAATACTTCAGTCTATACTATGGGTTGCGTTCAATCTTTCACTGGATTATCCCCTTTGCCAACATAAATTCTAGGGAGCGTCCTATCTTTACGATTGTGACCTTTGCCTTCCATATTTGCCTCCTTGCGGTGCCCATCTTTCTTCTGGCCCATGTAATACTGTGGGACGAGTCATTTAGTATTAGCTGGTGGACTCTGCCGGACGCTGTGGCTGACATTATGGCGCTCATTGTGGTGTTCGGCTGCGGGTATTTCCTGTGGCGAAGGATAACACAGCCAGAAGTCAAGTTTGTCACATTTGCGTCCGATCATGTCATCCTGGCTATTGTTGCAGCACCCTTTATCACAGGTTTTCTGGCTTACCACCAGTGGCTGGGTTACAAGTTCTGGTTAATTTTGCATATCTTGGCAGGCGAAGTCATGCTTGTAGCGATTCCCTTTACCAGACTGGCCCACATGATATATGCTCCCTTTACCAGAGCGTATATTGGTTCTGAAATCGGAGCCGTAAGGCATTCAAGGGATTATTAGTCAGCCTGTGTTTAGGCGTTTTCTAATCTGCTTAAGGAGGATCTATTATGGCTGAAGGTCAAGTAATAGACGGAATATATTTCAATGAAGTTGTAGAAGATGCTGGCCTGGATGAAGGTGCTAAGAAGCTTACCCCCGAAAAGATAGAACGGGCTTTCAATCAGGTCATAAAAAATGAGACCGCCGCCCGTCTCAAGACCTACGTTGATACTTGTGTCCACTGTGGGCTCTGTTCTGATGCCTGCCACTACTTTCTTTCTCATGATAGAGACCCGCGCTATGCGCCCGTGGCCAAGGTGAAGCAGACCATGTGGGAGATGCTGAAGAAAAAGGGCAAGGTCTCTCCCACCTTTATGAAAAGGGCCTCCCAGATTGCCTCAACGCAATGCAATGTCTGCATGCGTTGCGCCATATACTGCCCCTTTGGGATCGACATAGCTTACATTATGTCGGTGGTGCGGCGTATCTGCCACCTGCTGGGAATCACTCCGCTATATATCCAGGACACGGCTCACAGTCATGCCGTGACCATGAACCAGATGTGGGTCAAAAACGATGAATGGCCGGATACGCTTCAATGGCAAGAAGATGAGGCCCGGGAAGAGATACCGACCACACGTATTCCCCTTGAAAAAGAGGGCGCAGATATCATGTATTCGGTTATCGGGCCAGAACCCAAGTTCCTGGCCCAGTTGCTGTACCAGGCAGCTATCTTTTTTGAGGTTGCTGGCCTAAACTGGACTATGCCTGCCACGCCGGGCTGGGATAACAGTGACATGGCCATGTATACGATGGACAGCGAAATTATGGGGCGTGTAAAGAGGATACACTTTGAGACAGCTCGGAGACTCAAGGTCAAAAAGATCGTCATGGGAGAGTGCGGTCATGCCTTCAGATCCATATACGATAGAGGGAACCGATGGCTCGGCTGGAAGATGCATCCTTTTTACGTGGAGCATGCAATCGAGTTTTATTATAATCTGCTTAAAAGCGGAAAGTTGAAAATAGCCAAGAAATATGAAAAACCGGTGACTCTTCACGATCCGTGCAATGTTACGCGTGGTAGAGGGTTGTACGATATGGCCCGTTATGTGGTGAACGAAATGTGTGCAGACTTCAGGGACATGCAGCCGAATCGTGACCGCAATTACTGCTGCTGTGCGGGTGGCGGTGTGATCAACTGCGGGCCGCCCTTTAAGTTGACCCGGATGCTTGGAAATAGGGTTAAGGCAGAGCAGATAAAGGCCACCGAGGCAGAGGTTGTTATCACGCCATGCCATAATTGCCACAGTGGCATGGAGGATATAGTGCAGTATTATGAGCTTGGTACACATGTGAAGTTCATCAGTGATATCCTTTATGAGTGTATCGAGAAGCCAGGCGCGGTTTAGGAGCGTTCAACTGGGAAGAGATTTGAACCAAGGACTCAAGCTTCTTTGATCCAAAGGGGGTAAGTGGGGATGAAAAAAAAGACTGTGGCCCGGTGCATAGAATTGGCGGTTTTGTCATGTATGCTGGCTTTTATGCCTGCTTATTCGCAGGAAGACATGACAATGTTGGAAGACGATGCTTTCAAAGACAGACAAAGGCCTGCTGCTGTCTTTGTCCATGAGGAACATAACGAAAAGGCGGAGATCGAGGAATGTAATGTGTGCCACCATCTGTACAAGGATGGAAGCAAGATCGAAGATGAATCTAGCGAAGATATGGGCTGTGCGGACTGCCACAATGTCAAGAAGGATTTCCCAACAAGGCCTTTGATGAAAGCATACCACGACCGGTGTCAGGGCTGTCACAAAGAAATAAAGTCAGGGCCTATCACCTGTGGCGAGTGTCACCGACGGGGATAATTTTATTGTGTGCTCACCTGGAGGTTGGTTCGGCCTATAGATTTTTATCGGTATGTTTCAGCTAATGATATAGAAAAACTGTGACAAGAAATGGCAGTAGAAGTCTTAGATACTCTCGGTCTTAAGCACCCTCAGCCAATCGTTGAGATAGCGCTTAGGGCCGCAGATATGAAACACAATGATATCTTGGAGATAGTGGGAGACTGCCCGTGTTTTGAAAGAGATGTGCGGATTTGGTGTAGTCGACTGAAGAAAAACATCATTTCCGTTGAAGATGAGGGGCAAGACAGCAAAAGGATCCAGATACGGCTCTAGTTCTCTTCCTGGTCGTTTTGTTGTTTTTTCAGCAGGGAGCTTTTTGTGTGAGCTCCCACTTTTTTGACGTTTGTCCTCGCTTACTCGGGGCGTCATGTGGTTGAACCTCCTTTTTGCGACTGCGTTGTTGATTGTGATTGTTGGCCTGTGGTTTGGCGTATACTATTGGCTAAACCCTGTCCTGGACAACCCTGATGGGACAGGCAGGGTCACCGGAGAATGCAAAGATACCATGGAAATCCGTGTCAAGTTTAGACAAAATCGGGTGTCAAGAACCTCTCACTGGACAAACGGGTGCGTTTTCAGTGTGAACTGTCTTTCGGCCGCCGTAGATCTTGCCAAGGGAAGAACGCCGGAGGAAGTGCTGGACATTGATGCTTATGCCGTCCAGAAGTCAATAGGGGAGCTTCCAACAGACCACATGCACTGTGCCACGCTCGCCGTTGCGACCCTGCGAGAGGCAGTTGACGATTACATGAGGAAGTCCACCGGTAAGGGCTCAACGCCCTCTTGGTCTTACCGATTCAGCAAGAGACATTCACCCCCCTGATTTGCAATCTGAGGGACCACGGGCCTATATATGTTTCCTGCATGAGAGACCACAATGCATATATGGCATTGAAAAACTCGTAATCTCCTGTTGACCCGCGGACCGAGACGGGACTATTTTGAGCGAAAGCCCAAAAAGTGTCTTGACAAAAGGCCAATCCGATATATATTATGAGCATAAGCTCATAATAGGGAGGGACTATCATGCCGAGACCCAGAAAACCGCGTTTTGTGCGAGGAGGACCCATGGCCAACATCTTCAAGCCCAGGGGGATCCCCGCTCGGGATCTTGAAGAGGTGGTTCTTCCTATCGAAGGTCTTGAGGCTCTTCGTCTTAATGACCTTGAGAATCAGGACCAAGAGAGCGCGGCAAGCCGCATGAACGTGTCTCGTCAGACCTTCGGCAGGGTCCTTGCTGAGGCAAGACAAATGGTAGCGGAAGCGCTTGTGATGGGAAAGATGATCAGGATTCAGGGTGGTTCTTACAGCATGCTCGGCGTTGGCGGCAGATGCAGAAGGGGCCGCGGTCCAGGTCGTCTGGGTGTGCCTGGATAAGAGGGGTTCAAGAAAGACCGAAAGGATTGAAAGGGGGTGTGCTATATGCCAGGTTTTGACAAGACAGGTCCAACGGGCGAAGGCCCGCGAACCGGTCCAGGGCTGGGTCGGTGCGGCAGCACGAACCAGATCCCAGGATCGGAGATTGGCAGGGGCCCAAGGATGAATCGCGGCAAAGGTTCTGGTGCCAGCAGACGTGCCGGCAGGGGCGGTGGCAGGGGCCAAGGTGGCCTGAGGCGCCGCGCTGGCGGGCGGTCTTCCTAATAAGCAGTCAGGAACTTATAGACATTAGACGTTCAGAACAAGGATTCAGGTGCTGGAGCCAGCAGACGGCGCAATGTACAAGGCAGCTGATTGCTTTGCACTGTTCCTTATGCGGTGGGCGCTAAGCCAAGGTCTTTGGGGTTCCGGCACCTGGAATCGAGTCGAAAACACGAAGTGTAGAAATATATGGTATCAGCTACCAGAAGCATATGATTATCAGCATTGCAAGTGGCAAAGGTGGGACAGGCAAGACCACCATAGCTACCAATTTGGCCCTTTCTCTTGAGTCCGATGTTCAGATCTTGGACTGCGATGTGGAGGAACCCAATTGTCACCTCTTCATAGGTCCTGCCATTGAGGAGGTGATAACTATCACCACTCCTGTCCCTGAGATAGACGATGAAAAATGCACTCTGTGCGGAAAATGTGCTGAGATATGCCAGTTCAAGGCGATTGTTGTGATCGGTGAAACTGTACTGCCGTTTCCCGAACTGTGCCACAGTTGTGGCGGTTGCATAGAGGTCTGCGCTGAAAAGGCAATCAGTGAAACGGGTCGGGAATTGGGTGTGATAGAAAGAGGGCATAAGAATGGTCTCGCTTTCGTGCATGGGAGGTTGAAGGTCGGTGAGGCCATGTCGCCTCCTCTGATCAGATGGGTTCGATCTTTTGCCCGCTCTGATGTGGTTAACATCATCGATGCCCCACCAGGGACCTCATGCCCGGTCATTGCCGCCGTGAAGGGGACCGACTTTGTTCTGATGGTAACAGAGCCCACGCCATTCGGCCTCCACGACCTGAAACTGGCTGTTGAGACGGTCAAACTCCTTGGTATTCCGCACGCTCTGGTCATGAATCGCTCAGACATGGGTGATGACCAAATGATGGCCTATGCCGAACAGGAGGGTCTGCCTATCTTTATGGAAATCCCCTTTGATCGACGGATCGCTGAAGCCTATTCAAAGGGCAAGCCCATCGTAGAAGTCATGCCTGAGTGGAAGGAGAAGTTCTTGGAGTTATACGGTCATATTGAGCAGAAGGTCGAGTAAGCAGGAGAATTCTTGGTGAAGGAGTTAGTGGTGATAAGCGGCAAGGGCGGCACAGGAAAGACCAGTCTGATGGCAGCCTTTGCCTCACTGGCTGAAAACAAGGTCCTTTGTGACGCTGATGTGGATGCTGCTGACCTTCACCTGCTCATGGATCCTGACGTAAAGGAACGCTATGATTTTCAGGGAGGCAGCACAGCGGTCGTCAATCCTGACAGATGCACCGAATGTGGCTTATGCAGGGATCTGTGTAGGTGGAATGCCGTGAGTGAAGACTTCGTAGTCGATCCAATTGCATGTGAGGGCTGTGGCGTGTGTGTATATTTTTGTCCTGAACAGGCCATCGACTTTCCTGTGAAGACCTGTGGCGAGTGGTTCATCTCAGAGACCCGTTTTGGTCCTATGGTCCACGCCAGGCTGGGTATTGCCGAAGACAATTCCGGTAAACTGGTGACCCTTGTCAGGCGGGAAGCCAAGAAGCTCGTGGAAACAGAAAATTTGGATTTGATTATTACAGATGGACCGCCTGGCGTGGGATGTCCGGTTATTGCCTCTATTGGTGGAGCCACTGCTGTGCTGATCGTGGCCGAGCCGACTGTTTCCGGTTTACATGATATGGAGCGTGTAGCACAACTGGCAGTCCATTTCAGGGTCCCAGCCATGGTGTGTGTCAACAAGTTTGATATCAATCCTGACCAGACACAGGCCATTGAGGCATTTGCAGCGCAGAGGGGCATTGACCTGTTGGGGCGGGTTCCCTTTGATCCCGTTTTTACAAAGTCGATGATTCAAGGGAAAACCATCTTTGAATACAATACGGAATCAGAAGTGGGTTCAGCAGTCAAACAGATATGGGAGAAAGTAAAGGAAACGCTTTCAATAAATGGATAGTACCGAATCAACTACCCATGATTGGTAGTTTTGACTTGGGAGGTATCTGAGATGCAAGATGGAAGAATAGCAATACCGTCTGTGGGGACGGGTGGCCTGGACGGCCAGAGGGCGGGGCATTTTGGCCACTGTGATGTATTTACTCTGGTCGACGTGGAAGGTGGAGAGATCAAGGAAGTTACGACAATCGCCAACCATGGCCATGTTCAGGGCGGATGCATGGTGCCAGTCAATCTTCTGGCAGGACATAAGGTGAACGCCCTGATTGTTGGGGGTATCGGCATGCGTCCGCTTATGGGCTTCAGGCAGGTGGGTATTGATGTCTATTATGATGCTTCCCGTGCTGAAATAAGACCGGTTGTGGAAGAAGTAATATCCGGTCAACTGCCCCTGATCGAAGATGATCAGGTCTGCGGAGGTGGGGGTGGCGGTGGCTAAGTCAGAGGCTGATTGTTGCATCTTGGCAGTTTCCGGATCTTTTCTGTGCAGTCAATGAGATCTCAGGTAGTTAGTCGGTCCGACCCGTCCGCCTGACTCCGCTTGGCAGGAGAGCGGACATGTCTGGGTTAGGAGGGTATAATGAAAATAGCAGTCACATCCAAGGACACTGGCCTTGATTCGCAGGTGGATCCTCGCTTTGGAAGGGCCGCATACATACTTATTGTCGATTCAGAAACCTCTGGTTTTGAGGTCCTGGATAACAAGGAGAATGCAAACGCACTAAAAGGGGCCGGGATTCAGGCAGCTAGCATGATAGCCGAAAAAGGAGCGGAGGTTTTGGTTACGGGATTTTGCGGACCAAATGCATTCAAGGCCCTTAAGGCCGCAAAGATAGGTGTTGCCAGTAATGCCGAAGGTTCAGTGAGAGATGCGGTGAAGGCTTATCTTGATGGAAAATTGCCTTTATCGGATCAGGCTAACATTGAAGGACACTGGTAAGTAATGGGCAGCCTTCAAGCTCCCGAAATCCCAGCCAAGCCGGTAGTGCTGGGCCTGGTAGCTGTTGCGGCAGATAGATTGAATTTCAAGGCTCACCAAT
>CAZCWQ010000035.1:22569-27619 GCA_964502365.1 uncultured Desulfobacterales bacterium
GTGCTGGGCCTGGTAGCTGTTGCGGCAGATAGATTGAATTTCAAGGCTCACCAATTGCAAGCACTCACAATGAAAGGAGGAGGAGAATGAACATTGCAGTGTTGGGATGTAAAAACATTAAGGATCAGACCTGTATTGCCTGTCATCGTTGTTTGATGGGGTTTGACAAAAAAGAAGGAGAGTTTGAGAGATACAAGGATAATGGAGATGTCAAACTAAGAGGTCTGTTAGACTGTGGGGGTTGTCCAGGTACATCTCCTGTACTCCGATTGGTTGGACTGAAGTTATGGATGGCTCCCTTCGAGGAAACTATCGATAAAATTCACATCGGGACTTGTCTTCTCGACAATTGTCCTTACAAAGAAGAAATCATCAAAAAGGTGAAAGCAAAGGCTGGGGTGGAAGTGATCGAGGGAACTCATCCTTATAAACCTGTTCAAGTGTTTGGTAGTTGACACAAAAAAGTTGATCCGAAGGTTGGGGAAGCGCATGCGTACAATATTGTTAGTATGCGGTGATATAGATTCCTTTGCCGATTTGGCTTCGGCCTTGGCAAGATACGGTGATGTCGATTTGTTTTGGGCGGAATCCGGCGGCGAGGCCTTGGACATGATTTCCGAGGCTGCCGTCGACCTTGTGGTGACAGATGAGAGACTGGTAGACATGACAGGCCTTGAGTTTTCAGGTAGACTAATATCGGTGAACCCAATGATCAATTGTGCGGTTGTCAGTTCCCTGTCGCTCGAAGACTTCCATGAGGCCAGTGAGGGGCTGGGCGTGCTGGCACAGTTGCCGATTCGGCCCGGTGCAGAGGAGGCGGAGGATCTATTACGGCGTCTGAAAAACATGAAGGATCTCATTCATAGTATGGTCCCACCCCCTGTGCAACAAGTAGGATGAAACACGCTTCAACGGCGGTCAGGTTTTTTGCACAGGTAGCTGTTAGAAATTGGAGTAACCACCAAAAGGGGAGAGCCATGGCAGCGATAAAACCCGAAGAAATCAAAACGATCTCTAGTGAGAGCTATCTGGATGAAATCGTAGATTCGGGTTGGATGATAGTGGGGCCACGAAAGGACTCTGAAAAAGATCTGCGGTTTGCAAAGAACTTCTTCAAACGCAATATAGAGTTCTTCCCGGAACACGTCTTGGAAGCTGAAGGGTTCAAGATCGTACCACCCGGCCCTTTTACCCATGGCCATCAACTCATGTTCAAGGATGAGGGCAAACTCATCAGATACACCAAGAGCCAGTACACGCTTGCCTCGGGTGAAACCGAAATTCCCCTCTACGTCTTCCTGAAGACTGAGATCGAGTCCCAGTGATCGAGAAGGCCGGCCTATGGCGCACCTGCCAGAAGACATTAGAGACAAACCATACCTGAATCACAAAGACGTATTAGGACTCAACTTTGTCAGAGACCCTGGCATCCATATTTACAGGAAACATTATCGCATGGGGCTGCGGTCCCACATTATGGAGGTATTGGATCTGGAGGACGTGGAACATGAAACAAAAGGGATTATCATCAATGGATTGACTTGGTATCCAAGGGCTGAGCCTTTAGGAATGTTAAGGATATTCAGAACGAGATTCAACACACTAAAGGACGCGGAAGAAGAGCTAAGAAGAGTAAAAATCATTTATGCCTACCTGGCCCCTGATCATGTGGCCAAGTCCGAAGAGTTTCTCGTGCATTATGCAAGGCACAAAAGATACGAGATAATGCTTTGCGGCCTTCAGGAGTATGTGCAGGGAGAAATATTGGAACCGTGGGGCCATTTGGACAAAGATCACTTGGTTTCCCATCTTTACAATATGCTGTTTAAAGAAGCTAAAGTCTCAGTCGATACGGCAGTCCGGTGGAAACATGGCGTTGAAGAAATGGCTGAAAACTTCATAGCAAGGTCCAAACAGATGATCCTGGAGGCAAACCATGTCCCGGATCTTGCCGGCGTGGGTAACCTTATTCTCACCCGCACTGGACATATTAAGCTTGTGGATATCAACAATATTTCGAAGGTCTCCTTCGATTCGACCATCAGTTTGGATGACAGGGGTTACCCTGTGTGTGACAAATCAATTGAAGCGCTATCTCTCCTTGAGGAAAAATTGCTTGGCAGGGCTTTTCAGAAGACCGATCCTATTTATAAGACATTCCTTGATCCTAAGAGGGTGAAAGACGTGAAAGCAATTGAGGACCAGTTTCACCTATCTGTGCAACCAGACACACCTTTTTCCGGGGCATCATGAGACCCTCCTGAAGCACATCCTCATCTCTGGCCCGGCGCAATCATGATAGGTACGTTATGTGCCAGTTTAGAGAAGTTCATACAGTTTCTGTAGAGCCTCAGCGTATTCGTCTCCGCGGAAGCAGAATTGCAGTTCACTGAACCTTCCCCTGAGCGCCTTAACTTGATCGATGACATGGCTGTCGTTCATCACAACGTCTCGGATCAGACCGGCGAGGGGGCGGAAGTCATCCTCTTGCATGCCAAAGCGCGTCATCTCTGATACACCCATCCTGAGCGCTCCGGCAGCAGTAAAGCCCTCTTCATCTGTGTTCGCCTGGTAGTTGCAGATGATGTTGTTGGCTTCGAGCCGGCTCGCAATCTCAGGCCCGTGGCTGTACCCCACGTCCACCACCACCTGGTGGGTCTCGGTGAAGTCAATAACCGGGTCGCCGGCCACGTCCAGCCCTGCGTCCTTAAGCCCACTAGCGAAGGCCTTGGCATTGGCTATGACCTTGGCCTGGTATTCGTCCTTGAAGTGATTCATCTCGTATGTGGCCATCAACACCCCTACCAGCGTGCCAAGGTGGTGATTGGAGACCGACCCGGGGAAGGCCCGACGAAGCAGGGCCTCCCAAAGCTCGTAGCGCTCTTCGTCCTCCTTAAACCGGCTGCCCACAACACCTCGTTGCGTGCCAAAGAAAGTCTTGTGCGTCGAGCCGGTAACTATGTCTGCGCCCTCGACAAAAGGCCGCTGGAAGTGCGGACCGATGAGTCCCAGCACATGGGCCATGTCGTACATCAACACTGTATTGATATGCTGAGCATCAAGAAATTGGCGGATCTCAGCGACCGGCTCCTTGTGCAAGACCATGCTCTTTCCGAAAACGATCAACTCCGGTTGATATTCATCGATCAGTTTCAAGGTTGCCGGCACGTCGATCTTATATGGGTTGTCGGCCAGCACAGGGAAATTTGTCACAGCCGGCCGCTCTGTGCGAGGGTCCCGAGCTACAAAATCCTTGAGCGCACCCATGGGCTGGGCGCTCAGATGCCCACCTTTTCCGATATGGCTGTTCATTACGCGACGGATTCTGCGGGGCTCAACCTTGCGGTCAGCGCGATTGATGTAGTCAACCATCGCGCTGAAAACAGCAGTGTTGGCCATCTGCCCGCTGATGAGACGTGCCTCCACATTATCGCACCCAAGGAATTCTTTCATTTCGTCTTCCAGCCTCCGCTCGACTTCGCTTATGAACTCGGTGCCCTGATAATAAAAGATCTCAGCCTCATAAAATGCCTTGGCCTTCTTATGCTCGGCATAACGAAAGGCCGGGTCCATCACTGAGAGGAGTCGGGTCATTGGCGAAGCCGTCATCTCCGACGGGATTAGGTTGATGCACTCGCGTTGTCGCCAAAGCGTGTTTTCTGCGGTCTTTTCCAGAAGTCTGCGGACCTTTGTCGGCACATCGCCGCCCGGAAGTTCCTCTTCTGGCAGTTCGTGATCAAAGATGATCGGGCGTGCATAGGGCGGGGCATCACCGCGCATGTGGTATGGCACAACCACAGCATCAACTGCCTTGCCGCGGATCTCTATGCTGAGCTTTTCGTCCTCGACAATGTCACTGTCGATGTATCCCAGGCAGATTGAGCGCAGCTGATGTTGGTCGGTCTGAACAGATCCCAGACCTTTGCCCTCGACGCCCCACATGGGGATCATTGTCCCGCTGGTCACAAAGCCGACATGTCCGTCTTCCTTGAAAACCTTTGCCCCTTCACGGGCAATGCCTCGGCCTGCCACGGCGATAGGCTGGCTCACCCGCGGGAGGTCGTGGATCAGTGAATAATCGCGCGACACGATTTTCTTGAACGCCTCGTGCTGCCTGGCCAGCTCTTGACGGCCCAAGAATTCGCCTTTCAGTGGGGAAAAACTTACGGCAAACTTCGCCAAGGGGCAGGAAAATATGGGGATCTCTTTGCCTTCTGGGTCTTCACCCAACTCATGGCCATAGAGGGGCAGGGCGGCTTCCAGTCGGAGCGTGTCTCGCGCCCCAAGGCCGATGGGCGTCGCACCTTTTTCCACGAGCAGGTCCCACAGCATGGGGCCATCGGCTCGGTTGGCAAAGAGTTCAAAACAGACCGGTTCGCCGGTGTACCCGGTGCGGGACACCCTCACCTCGGCGCCGGAGATCGTCACAATGCTCACCGCGTTTCGCATCGGCTCCGGCAGACCGGAATCGACAATATCTTCCATCACGTGGCGCGTCATCGGTCCCTGGAAGGCAAGCATTGCTATCTCTTTGGTGCGATCTGTCAGTTCCACGTCGTCGAAATTCTTCAAGAGAGACTGGAAGTGATTCCAGTCTTTCTCTCGGTTGGCGCCGTTTACGACCAGCAGATACTCGTCTTCTACAAAGCGATAGAGGTAGGCGTCGTCAACAGCCCCGCCTGTTTCGTTGGGAATCATCGTGTACTGAGCACCCGTTTCCCTGATATCAAGGGCTTCGGCGTTATTGGTCAAAACATGCTGGAGAAATTTCAGTGCCCCAGCGCCCCGGATGATGAATCGGCCCATGTGGGAGACGTCAAAAAGTCCTGCCCGCTTGCGGGTGGCCAGGTGTTCATCAACGATACCCGTGGGGTAGAATATGGGCATCTCCCAGCCCACGAATTCCACTATCTTGGCGCCCAGGGCAACATGCCGGTCATAGAAAACGGTTCGTAGAAGTCCCTTCATCAATTGTCTCCTTTCTTGCTGCACAAAAAAGAATCCCCCTGTTAAGGGGGTGATTAAGTCAGAATCACCTCAGCACGAGGCC
>CAZCWQ010000036.1:0-2639 GCA_964502365.1 uncultured Desulfobacterales bacterium
GTCACGGTGTGTCAACAGCCCGATCATAATGGGAGAAGTGCATGGTAAAAGTGCCTCTCCCTTGGGTGGCAGAACGCAAAGCCGTTGAATAGCCGAACATCTTGGACAATGCTACCACGGCCCATATGATCTGCAACTCTCCCCTGGGCTTTAACTCCGCGATTTTGCCCCCGCGGCTATTGATATCTCCTATGACCTCCCCCATGAACCCTTCTGGTACCAGGACCTCTACGGCCATAATCGGTTCCAGCAGGTACGGCATTGCTTTTTGGAGGCCCTCCTTGGATGCCATCGAGGCGGCCACCTTGAAAGCCAAATGACTCCCGGCAGACTCTCTGTACGTGGCCCCCACAAGGGAGACTTCCACGTCAACAACTGGGTATCCGAGAACCACTCCACTTTCCATAGATTCCATGACCCCTTCTTCTATAGATGGAATAAATTCTGCGGGAAATAGTTCATCATGCAAGCTGTTTACAAAGCGATTCCCTGTGCCGCGCGCTCGGGGAGAGAGTCTAAGTGACGCCTGGCCGAAATGACGAACTCCGGCAACTTCCTTCTCAAAGGTGGCAGCCGCCTCGGCTGTCTGTTGGATGGTTTCCTTATACACAACCTGAGGCTTTCCCACATTGACCTGCGTGCCGAACTCGCGCTTCAAACGGTTCACCAGAATTTCCAGATGAAGTTCACCCATACCTGAAATAACGGTTTGGCCTGTGTCGTCATCATATTTGACACAAAAAGTAGGATCTTCGTCCTCAAGCTTGGCAAGGGCATGTCCGATTTTTTCCTGATCCCTATGAGTCTTCGGCTCCACTGCCACAGAAATCACTGGCTCGTAAGCTTCAATTCGTTCAAGGACGATCGGATTTGACGGGTCACAGAGGGTATCGCCCGTTCCGGATGCCTTTAGTCCGATTATACCGACAATATTTCCAGCCCCAGCCTCGTTAATACGTTGCCGTTTGTTGGCATGCATGGCAAGGATTCTGGTCACTTTCTCCTTTGTATTCTTCACAGGATTGAAAACGTCGTCTCCTGTAACAAGCCGCCCTGAATAGACCCGCGCATAACTCAATTTGCGGCCCTGGTCCATCATCACCTTGAACACAAGAGCAGCCAGTGGAGCGCGGTGGGAACAAGGAGACTGCTTTACCTCACCCGTGCGAGGATCCACACCTTCCACCGGTCCGGTATCGAGTGGGCTCGGCAAGAAGTTGACAATCCCGTCGATAAGGGGTTGAATACCTTTGTTTCTTAAGGCTGCACCACAAAACACCGGGACCAACCTCAAGTCAACCGTGGCCCTGCGGATACTTGGCACAAGCATCTGGGCTGTTACAGGTGCTTCGCCAAGATAGGCCTCCATGATCTGGTCGTCAAACTCTGCCACGGCTTCCACCAGCCTTTCCCGGTGTTCGCGGGCCTCGGCTCTCAGGTCTTCGGGGATCTCGGAAACAGTGAAGGTGGCCCCAAGAGTTTCCTCTTCCCAGATGAGCTGCTTCATATTCAGCAGATCGATTACGCCTTTAAAAAACTCTTCTGTTCCCACCGGTATCTCCAGTAGAAGCGGGTTCGCCCCCAAACGGTCGCGCATCATCTGAATCGTTCCCACAAGATCGGCCCCCACCCGATCAAGCTTATTTACAAACGCGATTTTAGGCACACGGTACTTATCCGCCTGGTGCCACACTGTTTCTGATTGGGGTTCTACGCCGCCCACAGCGCAGAATATTCCGATTGCCCCGTCCAAGACTCTGAGAGACCGCTCCACCTCAATGGTAAAGTCGACGTGCCCTGGAGTATCGATGATGTGGATCTCAGCATCCCTCCAATGGCACGTCGTCACCGCCGAGGTAATTGTGATCCCACGCTCTTGTTCATCGGGCATCCAGTCCATGACCGCCTCACCATTGTGGACCTCGCCCATCTTATGTGAACGACCTGTGTAATACAAAATGCGCTCTGTTACAGTGGTCTTGCCGGCATCAATATGGGCAATCATGCCGATATTACGCATTTTGCTAATGGGAGACGTTTTTTCCATTTATTTGACCATGAGCAGGTTGGGCCGAAAAGGGAATCTAATATCAATATGACCCGCCAGTGTCCCGGCCTCCCGCCCTTCTATGAGGATCTTAACGGCCTCTATCTCAGGGAGATTTAGGGCCAGCGTATTTACAACAGAAAAAATTGTAAGCAGTTCAGACAAAGTTCCCCCGGGATGCTTCTCGCTGATTGCCCTGTTGAAATCTACATAAGCGATACCGTCGTCTGTTATATGAAGGGCCAGGAGTTTTGCCTCCAGGGGAAGCGTGGGGGTAAGGGGTGTCGTTGGCCCTTCAATGAGAGCATTAACCATAATTTTGGCACGCACAACCACACTGTCAGGCAATGCAAGGGTGCGGTCTTCAGCAGTAAGAAACCTGTCACCGGCGTCGGAAAAATAGAGGTGTGTCCTCGCCTTGGCAGGTTTTGGCAGAAATCTGCGGGGGCCTGATTCAGTATTGAGCTCTATCTCCGGCAAATGCAAGACCCGGTACCAATAGACCAGCAACCCCGCTGCGCCGATGCAAATAGCAAGTGCAGCTATGAGACTGTAACGTCGTGTTGCCATGAATCCTCCGTAGTCCGGGAGA
>CAZCWQ010000036.1:2739-10937 GCA_964502365.1 uncultured Desulfobacterales bacterium
TGCAGCTATGAGACTGTAACGTCGTGTTGCCATGAATCCTCCGTAGTCCGGGAGACCGTAAGGGTCAAAGGTTTTTACGCAATTATCGTTCCTATGTCAAGGACGAGGCCCATCGCATCATCTGATGCGATCCAGTCTGGCTACACATTCTATATGATAGGTGTGAGGAAACATATCCACGGGCTGGATTTCCACCACGTGATAATCTTCTTTGAGCATGGCGAGGTCTCTTGCAAGGGAGGCCGGATTACAAGAAACATAAATGATCCCGGCCGGTGCCAGAGAGCGGACCGCCTTGACCACATAAGGGTGCATGCCGGCCCTCGGCGGATCAACGATCAACACGTCCGGCTTTTTCTTAAGGTGTTTGAGTCCTGCTTTGATATCTCCGCAGATAAAATGACAATTGTCTAAACGGTTTATATCACAGTTCTTGTGCGCATCTTTTACGGCACTCTCAGAAATCTCAACTCCTGTGATCTCTGCGGCCCGATCTGATAGGAATATGGGGATGGTACCGGTTCCGCTGTAAAGATCCACCACTGTCTCATGTCCGGTAAGGCGCGCATAATCCTTCACTATCCGATAAAGGCACTCAGCGCCGGCAGTGTTGGTTTGAAAGAAGGAATTGGCTGAGATCTCAAACTCAAATTTTCCGATCCTATCCCTTATGAAAGGCTGCCCGGCAATCAGTTCTTCCCGCTCCCCAACAGCAATAGAGGCTCGTCTTGTGTTGACATTGTGAACGAAGGAGGTGATGTTTTCATACTTCTCACTTAGGCGCTCAGCCAGAGGCTGAACCCATGACGTTTGTCCTTGGGAAGTAACCACATTGACCATCCAGGTATCGTATGTTGAGGAATGCCGTAGCATCAGGAAACGCCAAAACCCCTGATGCGATTTCAGCCCGTAGGGCGGTATGCCACTTTGTCTCACATAAGTCCGGACCTCGCCAAGGATCTTGTTGCCCAGGTTCGCTTGCAGTAGGCACGCATCAACGTCGAGTACCCTGTGGAAGGTTCCCGGCACATGCAGCCCAAGGGCAAAGCCTCTGGAAATATCGGACCGGGAAAGCTCTTCGGGCAGCAACCACCTGTGGTCGGAGAAGGAAAACTCCATCTTATTGCGATATTGAAATCGCTTATCAGACGGTATGACAGGAAGAACCCGTATCTTCTCGAATCGGCCGATATGTTCCATGGACTCGATTACATGTTCCCTCTTGAATACAACCTGCTTCTCATAATCAAGAACCTGCCAGGGACAACCGCCACACAAACCACTGTAACGACAAGGGGGCACCACCCTGTATGGGGACGGGGTGACCAAATCAATGACTCGCGCTTCGGCATGATTCTTTTTCTTCCGAAATATTTTCGCCCGCACCTCATCACCGGGGACCGCCCTTTCTACAAAGACAGCGAACCCATCCACCCGGACGAGTCCCCTACCCCCAAGGGCCAGCTTTTCGATCTTCAGTTCAAGAATTTGTCCTTTTTTCAGTCTCATGATAAGAGTGTAACCCTAATCGAGCGAAAGTCGAGGATGCCCCAGCTGGGCACCCCAAAATGCTCACGGAGTGAGCAAAATTGACCTTTTACGAAACCATCATAGTGTTGTGTCCCCGAAATAAGTTTACAAAATGTGAGTCCTTTCATGATCTGGTCTAAAACCTTTTGGCTCGCTCCGTGAGCGTTTTGGGCGCTCTCGGGCGCTTCAGCTAAAAGGCTAAAACTCGGGCTAACGCCCTCAGACAGTTAGCCTTTTTGACGCTGAAGCGCTCAAGAGCTTTTTCCCCAAAACAGCTCAATGTCGCTCGCAAAAGGCTTTAGACCGAATCCAACATTATTGAAGGTATTTGTGGGACACAACAATAGTTGTAGCTTTCCCAAGTTATGCAAAGGTCCCCGTTGACATTCATCGGCTTGTACATTATCAAAAAAAACTCCACATGTGGGTACAAAAATCAGTAGATGAGAAAGCGGAACACAGAGTATGAAAACACGCACCTTATCTGAAGAAAATTCTGTGGCATTAATCATCGACCCCCAGGAAAAGCTTCTGCCCAGAGTCTTTAAGCCAGAGCGCGTGACAAGTAACTGTATCCTTCTCATCAGGTTTACCCGCATTGCAGGAATCCCCCTGATAGTGACCAGTCAGTACAAAAAGGGTATCGGCCCGATTGTAGAAAAAATCAGGAAGGAAATTCGCGAAGAATCCTCCATAGACAAGGTGGAATTCGATTGTTTCAAGAACGCTTCATTCATAAAACGCATGGAGCAGCTCGACAAATCAAGAAATACGTTGATCCTGTCAGGGGTAGAAAGTCATATCTGTGTGGCTCAAACGGCCCTTAGTGCGTTGGAGCGGGGCTACAATGTTCATGTCGCATCGGATGCCATCTCGTCTCGTACTGAATGGAACTTAAATATTGGCCTGGACCGAATGAGGGAGGCGGGTGCTACAATCAGCTCTACGGAGATGATTATCTATGAAATATTGAAAAGGAGTAACTCGGCTGAATTCAAAGCGATACTTCCGGACCTGAGGGATCCGGTCTCTTGATTTTTCGGTAGTCGGCACATACTATTTCTCCCATGAAACTGCATCAAAACCCTTCGTTTCGAAAAGTTGTCCTGCCATGGTATGATTCCGACTTATTCTGCATTGTGATCTCCATATTCATGGCCATGGTGTTCTTTTTCAGCAGTATTGGAATCCGCGTTGCTTTGGAGAATGAAGAATACCAGGGGCATAATTGGGTGCCCCTGGTCCTTATGGTGTTAAGCGGTGTCGTGTTAGCTACAAACGTCATTCGAGTATTGATCCGCATGGTCAGACGTCGGACAGAAGAAAAATGACATTCAGCTTTCCAGTATAAAGATAATCTCCATTCTTACACGATACTCCGCCAACTTGTCATCTACCACTTTAACACGCTGCTCAAGGATGCGAACGCCTGTAATTCCCCGAAGAGTTTTGCGGGCTCGCTCAAAGCCTGTCTTAACAGCATCGTCGAAACTGACTGGTGAGCCGGCAACGACCTCAGTGACTCGTGCAACCCTCGACATAGCTTTTCACCTCCTCCTCTTTCAACATTTTCCCCTCCTGCTGAGTGCTCCCATAACCCTGCCGGAGACTCTCATCAGCAGCCAAAAACTTGTGGGACCCAAACACTGTGCTCGCCGAGTGGGTGTGGAATCCTCCAGACATTCATCCATTACCATGAAATCTTGTGAAAAGCCAGTTCATATCCGTGCGCAAATAGCCACTAACCTCGCATCAGGGTAACGGCAAAAAGGATGCGTGGTATCTTGCTCCCTTGACAAGTTATGTACTCCTGTCCATATTTTACGGTATAGATTATGTGGATGGACACGCAATAAGGAAGGCGGGAATCATGGCAGGACCTCTTGTGGGGCTAAAAGTTCTGGATCTCTCACGGCTTCTTCCAGGACCCTTCTGTTCTATGTTACTGGCTGATCTCGGAGCTGACGTCCTTAAGATAGAAGACCCCCAGGTGGGTGATTATATGAGATGGTGGGGGCCCCGTGTGAAGAAGCACAGTGCCTTTTTTCTCATGCTCAACAGGAACAAGAAGAGCATGAAGCTCAACCTGAAAAGGGCATCAGGCAAGGAGGTATTTTTTCGCCTGGTGAGAGAATATGATGTGGTACTGGAGGGCTTCAGACCCGGGGTCATGGAAAAGCTTGGGATCGGGTATGATGCGTTGAAACAGGAGAACCCTGCCATTATATATTGTGCCATAACAGGCTACGGACACACTGGGCCATATCGTGATAAGGCGGGTCATGACCTGAACTATCTCAGTATAGCAGGCGTGCTTAGTACAACCGGGATAAAGGCGGGGGCTCCTGTCATTCCGGGGGTTCAAATTGCCGATATTGGCGGAGGAGCCATGCTTGCAGCACTTGCCATCCTTGCAGCCTGCATGGAACAAAGGCAGACCGGCAAAGGCCAATTTGTCGATGTTTCCATGCTCGACGGCTCTTTTGCTTGGCTTCCAATGGCCGTTGGCAGTCTCATGGCCGAGGGGGATGATGCACGGCCTGGCGAGTCATTATTGACCGGCGGATACGCCTGCTACCGTGTCTACGAAACCAAGGACGGACATTATATGGGGCTCGCCGCTCTAGAGCCAAAATTCTGGGAAGCCTTTTGCAGATCAGTGAAACGAAAAGACCTGATTGACCACCAGTTTGCCGAGGGCGAAAAGCAAGACGAACTCATTGCTGAGATCACTGCGATCTTTAGAAAACGGACAAGACACGAGTGGACCCGTTTCTTTAAAGATCATGACTGCTGCTGCGAACCTGTGAATTCTGTCTCTCAGGCACTTTCAGATCCCCAAGTGCTGGCGCGTGATATGATCCTGGAAACAGATCATCCCACTGAGGGCAGGATCAAGCAGATCGGGATCCCAGTGAAATTTTCCAAAACCCTTGGTGAAATCAGACTCCCCGCTCCCGATCACGGGGAACATACCGCAGAGATCTTGCGAGGCCTGGGCTATGAGAAAGGCCAAATAGAAAAGATGGAAGAAGAAGGAATCATATGACTGGAAGCTTCTCCACATATTCTTCTGGAACATCCACCGCAGCGAACTGTCCCAGGGCCTCAATGGACACTACCACACGTCCTGAGCCCTGGTATCTGACAAAGGTCCCTGTGACCCCGATAAAGGGCCCCTCCACGACCATGACGCGGTCCCCTTTTCTCAGTCGAGTCCCAGTCGCCACAGGGTTGTCCCCGGCCACCATAATCCGAAGAGAGTCAATAGACTCATCAGGTACCGAAATGGGACCGTCCTTGTTTCCCACAATGCGTACAACGCCTACGGTCTTTACTATCTCAAGACGTTCATATGCGTTAAGATCGCTCTTTACGAAGACATAGCCGGGGAAAAGGGGGATCCGAATCTTCTTGCGCCGGTCACGGCGCTTACTCATCACGGTTATCTTCGGAAGAAAGGTTTCCAGGGATTTTCCTTCAAGGCCGTCAAAGACAACCTGTTCAAACCGGCTTCGGGTGTGAAGGACATACCACTCATGACGAACATAAAAACGCTCTGTCATCAACGTTGTCTCCTGACCGCAATGTTCCGTCCTGTCCGCTGCTTATCCCTTCTTCCACCATATATCCTCCCCCTGTTCAGGGCTGTATGCGCCCAGTTTGTACTCGCCCAGCCCGTACAGGCTTATCTCAAATAGGTACTCACGCTTATTCACTGTCCTGTCATGGGTGTAGTAAAGGCTGAAGGACCAACACTGGGGGGCATATTTTAACCCCAGAACCGATTTTACTTCCTTGCTGTCCTTCAGGTTCTGTTCCTGCTCCCAGTAGGCAGATATGGGGTCAAAGAGGTTGACAAAGGCCCTGGTTAAAATACTCTTGCTGCTGTCCTGAGCATATCGATAGTCTACAGAGGCCCAGTCGCCCCTCGCATTGCTGAACCCCACAGCCGCATCATAGCTCTTGTACTCGCCATCATACGGTGACCAGGTCGCGTTTGCCACGAGGCCAAGGGAGCCAGTGGGGTTAAGTTCAAGCCTGCCTGTAATGTCGGAAAAAGGCCGCCTTTTACCTCCCCCTTCTGCTGCGTGACGGGCAGTGTTAATGTCATAGCTTTGCGATAAAGTGACCCGGCAAAAGTCGATGTAAGTGTATTTGGGAGGTTGTGCCTCCCTGTCTGGCTTGACATGCTCGATCTTCCTGGCAGTGAAATTGTTCGTCACCGAATAGGTTACCACATTAGACCTACCTATTGCGCTGACAAAATCCGGCAGGTCCTCCTGTTCCAATGTTGGAATATAACTATACACCACCTGGGGCCTAATCGCGTGCCTTATCTTGTCAATGGTTACACCGCCTACGTTGAATATCCTCGAGATCTCCGTAGATAAATCTCCTTTTAGATCGTACAGGTTCCGCGATTGTAATCGGTCATCTTCCTTTGGGCCTTGGTTCTCATATTCCTCAACCTGCCATGAGGTCTCGCGGAGACCGACAGAGGGTTCAAAGTCAAAATATCCGAAAAGACTTACCGGCCAGTACACCCTGGGAGAAAGGTCCGCGCTGTATCCCCTGGTTCCCACATCCCGCCAGAAATGATTAAGAGAAGTCGCCAGGTCGAAATACAAGGGCAAACCAGGGATTTCTTGTTTGGAACCGGTAAAGTTCACTGATGGCAAGCTCTGTTGAGTCCTGTCGTCTCGGTCATGTTTTCGAGTGATCACATCGTCATACCACCGAAAATCGGCGTTAAGGCTGAACTGATCCCAGTTTCTGTTCAGGTTCAATTGATTCAAGCGAACTGTGTCCGTCTCGTCATCAAGACCTCTGCCAAACTCTTTGAGGAAATAACGCTCAGACTGGTCACGGCTGGAATAGCCTGTGCCAAACTCGCGCAGATAATCCTGGTCGCTCACTATGTCTGCGTCAAATTTCGCATTGAATCCGGCAGGCAGGTCCGCGTCACTTTTCATCCTGAACCACCACCGCTTTCTGTTCAAACGGTCCTCACTGTCGCCACTGAACCCCTCATAGTAATACCCTGAAGAGTCTTGAGGCTCTGGTGTGCCGTCATCGATCTGACGATCGTAGAGAAAGTCATACATTGCGGCGCCTTTGCTTTCTGGCGACAACACATACCGATATTCAAGGCCGTGTTTGAATCCCCGGTGGGCCATGTAGTGCTCGTAAAAGGTGGCGTCACTGCTTTCATCGATAGCCCAGAAAAAGGGCTGGATATATTCAAAACCATTTGTATCGGAATATGAGACTTGGGGTGGCAGCAGACCGCTCTGACGTCTTATCTTTGCAGGAAAGACAATAAAGGGTACATAAAGGACAGGGATCGATTTTGCCCAGAGTGCCGCGTGCTTGACCGTGCCGTAACCTTCTAGGGTGACTTTCAAATCCTTGCCGGTGATCTGCCAAGCCGGCGAGTCCCCATCGCAGCTGGTAAGGTGACCTGATCCTTCAATATAGTACGACTCTTTTCCCGTTTTATGAATCTTATCTCCTTTGACATAGAAATGCCTCTGTTCGAGAAAAAGGGTCCCGTTATAGACTGTGCCCGTACCTTCCTTCAGGTTCACTTCAATGCGGTTTCCGGTTAACCAATCCTCGCCGGACAAAAAGCGTGGCCCCCCCCACGCCTCAGCGTCTTTGGTCTCATCGCGGAAATCTATGGCGTCTGCATGCAGGGACTGATCAGCCCTGCTAATCGTTGCAGAGCCCCTGGCTCGGTAAGTCTTTGTGGCATCATCATAGGTTAGAGTGTCTGCCCTGATGTGATAAGGAAGATCGGCGTCTCCATCTCCATGGACAGATATTGACCCTGCATGTGCTAATGATGCCAAAAACACCAGATTGAAGACGGCCCAAAGACAGCTCCTGGAAACCATGGGGTCTTCCTATAGCACAAAACAGCGCAGCGACGTACAGAAAAATCCTCAGAAATCCAGTGTGTCCACGGGGTTGGACGTGGTTGGGGTGGGCACCAAAAAAAAGAGCCCGGCCACCAGACCGGGCTCAGAGCATGACACAGATTCACCTAGTACCTGGAATTCTTCAAGTGGGCTATCCTTTGCCTCCTTACGCTCTCCCGACGTTTACGGCGGCGGCATTCGCTCGGCTTTTCATAGTTTTTCTTGAGCTTAAGCCGTCGGAAAAGTCCATCATTTTGAATCTTCTTTTTCAACATTTTCATGGCCCTCTCAAGATCATTATTAAGGACCTTAACTTCTAAGCCACTAAACTCCCTCAAATCCATCGCTCCTTTCTTCCCATCCGTGGGCGCAAATGCAAGGCAAACCTGGATGTTAGTAAGTCCACCATTTCTTACAGCAACCTGCAATACTTAAGTCTAGGATAGAATTGTGCTTTATCCGTCAGGTTGCTCTGTGCTGAATCCTACCATCGTAAAAAGGAAATGTCAAATGGCAGAAAACGCCAATTTTTTGACAGCCTTCTGCTGTCTATCTTTTCTTGCTTTCCTATCTCAGTAGAGACTTTCTCATGCTATTTCAACAGGTTGATGACACTTTAGGGGAATAGCCGTGTACTTGGCACGGTGATTGCCATTGCTCTGAATGACCCATTAGATATGCACATGCTTTCGAGGCCGAAGAAAAGGAGGACACGCCGTGAGAGTTGAGTGTTCACATTGCCAT
>CAZCWQ010000036.1:11037-27575 GCA_964502365.1 uncultured Desulfobacterales bacterium
TCGAGGCCGAAGAAAAGGAGGACACGCCGTGAGAGTTGAGTGTTCACATTGCCATAAGGCGTATGACATTCCCGACGAACGACTGCCGTCCGGAAAGAAGGTGGAATTGCCATGCTTAGCTTGCAAGGAGGTCATCCAAGTTGATCTGAGCTCAAATAAGGCGGACAGCAGCATGTCTTCTTCCTCTGTTTCACCGATGAATTCTGGCAAAAACCTAACACGCGGTGAAGCTCTAAAAACGAAGATCTTAGGAAGTTTAGACAACTTGCCTCCCATGCCTCAGGTTGTACACAAGGCTCGGAAGGTCATAGCAGACCCGAATTCAAGTTTCAAAGACCTCGCAATAGTGTTTGTAACCGATCAGGCTATCGCCTCAAGAGTCTTAAAAATGGCCAATTCAGCATATTATGGCCTCAGTCAACATGTCTCGTCTATTCAGCAGGCCTCGGTGGTCCTTGGACACAAGACCTTGGCAGAACTTGTTACATTGGCCTCCACTTCTCAGCTTATGGGCAAGGGCCTGGATGGCTATGGATTGGCAGCTGGCGACATGTGGCAGCATTCCCTTGCAGTTGCCTTTGGTTCCAGACTCATTGCAAAGAAGAGAAATGGCCGAATGTCAGATGATGCCTTTGCGGCAGGGCTCATTCATGACTCAGGCAAACTGGTGCTTGATAAGTATATCCTTGAGAGAAAGGAGATATTTAAAGACTTCATGGCAGGCAGTGAGCACAGTTTTGTAGCCGCTGAAAAAGAAATCCTCGGATTTGATCATGCGGAAATAGCTTACGAGGTATGCAAGAGGTGGAATGTCCCTGAAAAAGTTGCTGTAGGCATACGATATCACCACTGTCCATCAGAAGTACACGACAACGAATTGGCCAACATTCTTCACTTGGCAGACGGCATAGCCGTAATGAGCAATATGGGAACGGGCATAGATTCCTTATCTTACGAAATGGATGAAGGTGCCGTCAAGGCTCTAGGTTTTGAAAGCCAAGATATGAACAAAATGATGAAGCAGGTAGCGGCATCTGTCGAAAAGACCGTGCAAGAATTCCATACAGAGTAATCGCCCCAAAGACTTTTCGGCCCTCAACCAGAGCGAAAATGGGAGTTCTCGGACACGCTCCTAGGTCATCTTCATAGGGTCCAGCAAATCGTTGAGTTCCGCCTCGGCAATCACCTTTTTCTCCAAAGCCACTTCCCTGACCATCTTGCCTGTTGTGTAAGCCTCCTTGGCAATTGCCGCAGCCTCTTCATAACCAATCACTGGAGAAAGGGTTGTGCACATAGCCAAGCTTCTTTCTACCAAGGCCTTACATCTGCTCTCATTCGCGGTAATGCCGCTGACACATTTTTCAGCAAAGATCTCTGCCGCTGAACCGAGAAGCTTGATTGACTGCAACAGATTGTATGCAATCACTGGAAGCATTACGTTCAGCTCAAAGTTGCCGGCTTGACACCCTGTAGTAATCGCGCCGTCATTGCCGATGACCTGGGCCGCAACCTGTATGACAGATTCCGGAATCACCGGGTTTACCTTGCCGGGCATGATGGAAGATCCTGGCTGCACAGCCGGGATGTTGATCTCTCCAAGACCGCATCTGGGACCCGATGAAAGCCACCGAATGTCGTTTGCAATCTTCGTAAGACTGACAGCCACTGTCTTTAGAGCACCACTTGTCTGCATGGCAGCATCTTGGGCCGCTTGGGCCTCAAAGTGATTTTCCGCCTCTCGGAATACACACTCCGTCTCCTCGCAGATCAATTCAATCACCCTAGAGGCAAATTCCGCACTGCTGTTCACACCTGTGCCAACGGCAGTGCCGCCGAGGGCCAACTCCCCGAGAGTGCCTTTAACCCCTTCCAGCCTTTCCATGCCGAGTTGAACCTGGCGCGCATAGCCGCTAAACTCCTGACCAAGACGGATCGGGACTGCATCCTGAAGGTGAGTGCGCCCGATTTTCACAACACTGTCAAAGGCCGCAGACTTTTTTTGAAGTGACTCGTGAAGGACCTTGAACATTGGAATGAGGTCCTTGCTAATTGAAGTCAAGGCCGCGACATGAATGGCAGAAGGGATCACATCATTGCTGGATTGGCCCATATTAACATGATCATTGGGATGAACCGGATGCCTACCGTCTTTCCGGCCGGTGAGCAACTCATTTGCCCTCGTGGCAATGACCTCATTGGCATTCATGTTGGTCGAGGTCCCAGAGCCTGTTTGAAAAACGTCCACCACAAATTCCGCGTCCATCTTTCCCTTTGCCACCTCGTCTGCTGCTTCCGTAATGGCTCCGGCCATTTTCGAGTCCAAAAGACCCATCTGTGCATTGACCTGAGCGCAACATTTCTTTATGAGACCAAGGGCCCTGATGAAGACTCTGGGAAATGTAATCCCACTGACCGGAAAGTTCTCCACGGCCCTCTGGGTCTGGGCTCCGTAGTACGCCTTTGCAGGGACCTGGACCTCACCCATGGTGTCTTTTTCGATCCTGAATTCCACATTCTCATCTACCATGCCCTTGCCTCCCTTTTTGGTTCCGGTTTATACGCCTTAGGTATTTTGGAATTTGAATGGACTTCGAATCGTGATAATCTAATAAGAAAACTCACCTACCAAGTATAGGCAGGCGCCTGTACTGTCAAGGCAGAACTTCGGTATTGAGTCATGGACTATCGAGGGATAATCATCCGACCTCCGAGCGAGGCAAACAGCATCATTTTGCAGGTTACGACAGGCTGTTCCCACAATAAGTGCACCTTCTGCGGCACGTATAAGGGGATGCGTTTCACGATCAAGCCTGAGTCGATCGTTGAAAAGGATATCGAGTTTGCCGCACGCCATTGTACGCGGCAGCGCCGTGTTTTTCTCACTGATGGCGATGCCCTTATTATACCCCAGGCCAGGCTTTTGCGCCTTTTGAAAACCATTCGCCAGCGTTTGCCATGGGTAACACGCGTGGGCATATACGGAAATGCCAAGAGTATCCGCACCAAGGCTCCAGAAGACTTACAGGCCCTCCGTGAAAGCGGGCTGGGTATCGTCTATATGGGACTTGAGAGCGGTGACGAGGTTACGCTCAAAAAAGTTCGAAAAGGGGTTCGTGTAGGGACCATGGTAGAGATGGGCCGAAAGGTCATAGAGGCCGGTATCAAGCTCTCGGTGACCGTCTTACTCGGTTTGGCAGGTCCTGAACGCTCGGTGGCACACGCCGAAGCCACCGGCCGGGCGCTGAGCGGTATGGACCCCAACTATGTTGGGGCACTAAGCCTAATGCTCCTCCCCAATACATCTCTGGGCCGCGATCATGATGAGGGACGATTCAAGCTTATCAGCCCCATGAAAATGTTGGAAGAGCTCAAAATCATGATGGCCCATACGGATCTTTCTTCAGGTCTATTCCATGCCAACCATGCCTCGAACTATCTTCCCATCAAGGCCAGACTGCCTAGGGACAAAGAGGCAACCCTTGATCTCATCGACCAGGCCCTGAAAGGTGATATCCCTCTCAAGCCGGAGTTCCTCCGTGCCCTCTAGGTCACATTTTCTTCTTTACTACTCCCAGCACAATGTCTTCGAGTTCCGTTTCGGCCCGATTCAGATTGTCTCTGTAGTACATGAGTTTTGACTTAAAGGAAGAAAAAGGATTGCTCGCCTTGTATCCGGCCTCCATTAGCGAAAACCACGCCTGAGTCTTCGCCCTTGCCGTTTCTTGATAAGAGCCGCAAAAGGTGATATCCTCCATCTCGAACTTCGGGGGCATGGGGAGATTCTGGCTGGCGGGATATCCAAAAACCACGGTCATGAGGGGATAAACCCCGGGGGGAAGCCCCAAGGTTTTTTTCAGGTAGCTGGCGCTAAAAAAGCCTGTCTTCCCGGTGTCAGACAGCATGACGCTGCCAATGCCTAGCCCTTGTGCCATGACAGTCATGTTCATGGCTGCCAGTGAAGCGTTAATAATGCACACGGTGTATTCGACCAAGGGCACATCCGGGAAGATGTCCGTTGCTTTCTTGATTCGGGTCACATCGCCAAGGACTATGACGGCCCGCTTGGCCCCATAAGGGATGGAGCGGCTAAAGGTCTCCCTCCAGGTTGTCTCCGTGAAAACACCAAAAGACCAGGTCTGCATATTCACTGTGGAAGGCGCCAGCCTCCCTGCTTCCAGGATAAGCGCCATTTCCTCGTCTCGAATATCATGTTTGAGAAATTTCCTGACGCTTCTTCGCTTAAGGATGGTACTGACGAGTTGGTTCTCGCCAAAGTCAGACGGGATTGCTGGTTGTTGAGCGCGTATTTGTCGCAGCTTTTTGATGAAAGAAAAAAGTCCCATAGTCTCCTCCTAAGTGCTTCGATTCGCAAATACGATGACATATTTTTGTCGGATTAGTTCAAAGCAATTGCTCACTCAGCACTAAGTCCTGAGTAAATAGGTCCGTAATCGAACTTATGAACCGAAGGACAAAGGTTCAAAACCAGGCGCTTGACCTCTGTGCTTCTATCTAATATCATCCGAATCATTATGCAACATGACACGCCCGTATCCATGTGCCAGGTGAGCGGATACAGCACCTCGTCTGAAGAGGCCAAAGCAATCCTTTGGCCATCTGCCTTTCACCCCTTGCTTTCCGGCTTTGTCCGGGTTATGGAGTGACAGATGCCGATTGCAGACAAGAACGACGACAAAATTATAAGGCTCATTAGGCAAGAAGCTGAGAAGTTTCAGGCCAAGGTGAAACTGATTGATTTAAAGAACCAAACCCTGGACATCGATTGTCCGGATGAGAACAAGGCTGAATGTGCCGTTGCTATCCAAAAGATATTGGACCAACATCAGCAGTCCTAAGGCTGGTCTAATATGAATGATGCCGGCATCACAGGAAATTAATGTGGACACAGAAGGGATTCGGCAGGTTGCAGACAGTGAGATTTTCCGGTCTTTCAAACGTAATATCAAGCGTAGACCCTCGTAGAGCCTGTTGAGCTCATTCGGAGAACCCATAATGAAAGATGCCAAACTCCGTTTTCCCACCGAGCATGGTGTCTATCTTTCCCTGCACTTGATTTCTTTCCTGACTTTTTGCCCATCTGTTCCAGTCCTCAGCCGACCTCCAAGTACTTATGACTAGAAACTCGTCAGGCTTATCAAGTCGCCGTAATGTTTCTCCGGAAATATAACCGGGCTGTGCCGTAGCCATGGTTCTGAGTTGTTTGAGCAATGGTTGTAAATCTTCAACTCTGTCTTCCGGAACGACTCGTCTGATTATAACCTTCACAGTCATTTTGTCTCCTTTTCTCCTCGAATTGCTCCTGTCCACAACACGCTAACATTTTGATCCTAATATACAGCATTCAGCATAGAAACCAAAACGGTATCTTGCTGTTGCCGTTGTGTCCTTCCCGGATCCGGCAATGTTCTTACATTTAGCTGTAGTTGCTCTTGATTTCTTTCAGATTATGCTTATCTTGATATAAAATCGATTTTGGCTGACAATCTGATGAGTACTTATTTGAGAATAAGGCGGCGTTTCCTATGAGAAACAGAACAAAACCAAGAATACTTGTGGACCTTGAAAAGCTAAACACCTTGAATAAAGAGGGATGTCCGGCATGCGGCAGGAAGTTCACGCTTGGAGAAGAAGTAGTTCTAGCTCGCGGAAACTGGGAGGGCCTAAAACACATCCATGAAAACGAGGCATCCTATGACAAGAAGACCAATGAACATTTTCAGCGATGACATCACTCGCACAGCCGTGAACAAAACTGAGACTCTACATCTTCATTTCACGTGCAAACACGGCTGCCTTTGTCCTGAGCGTGCATCCCACATGTGTTCTTTCGTGCGAACGAGGTTCTGATATGAAAGCGATTTTTTTCACACCCATCTGGGTAGTATTGTTGCTGGCAGGTTGTCAAAATCCCAACAACTCGCAGAATCCGACGAGGTCTGCTATGAATGAAAAAGACAAAATAGTAGTCAGAGCCACATTTGCGGGTGGTTGTTTTTGGTGCACGGAATCCGACTTTGAGAAAGTGGACGGCGTCATTGATGTCATATCCGGCTATTCTGGTGGACATAAGGAAAACCCGACTTACGAGGAGGTATCATCCGGCTCGACAGGCCACGTTGAGGCCGTTCAAGTCCTTTATGACCCATCAAAAATAACATATGAAGAGTTGCTCGATACTTTTTGGAAGCACGTGGACCCGACCGATCCGGGTGGACAATTCGTGGACCGAGGGCAGCAGTATCGCACCGTCATTTTCTATCATAATGACGAACAAAAACGGCTAGCGGAAAAATCCAAACAACGGTTGGCCGAATCCGGCCGGTTCGATAAGCCGATCGTTTCGAAGATCGTTAAGTTTTCTCAGTTCTACAAGGCGGAAGATTATCATCAAGACTACTACAAGAAGAACCCACTGCGATACAAGTTCTACAGATTCCGTTCGGGTCGAGATCAGTTTCTAGACAGGGTATGGGGACATGACAGGAATAAAAGGGAAGAACATCCGGTTGATAGAAAATATTCAAAACCGAGCGATGAGATACTCAGAAAGAAACTGACGGCATTGCAGTACAAGGTCACACAACAAGAGGGCACCGAGCCAGCGTTCAGCAATGAGTATTGGGACAACAAAAGAGAAGGGATCTACGTGGACATTGTGTCTGGAGAGCCTCTGTTCAGCTCTGTTGACAAGTTTAAGTCTGGAACCGGATGGCCGAGCTTCACAAGACCCCTTGAGCCCGACAATATTGTGGAGAGAAAAGATAGAAGGCTTTTCAGGCTCCGCACCGAGGTGAGAAGCAAACATGCCGATTCACACCTGGGCCATGTCTTTCGTGACGGACCTGAGCCAACAGGCCTCAGATACTGCATTAATTCCGCATCCCTGGGATTCATCCCCAAGGAAGAGCTGAAAGAAAAAGGGTACGGGAAGTATCTGCGGCTTTTTGAACAGGATCGCTAACCCTCATCTCATTTGATTTCCGCGATTCAGCCACCGTCCAATCAAAGGGGATCTCCACATAGCAACAATCAACCCCGACTTACAGGCCCCTTGCGGCTTGTCCGGGTTAGGGGTTATGAATTACGGTTCAACACCATGACTAGTGCATCGTCGTCCCCATAATAATTCAGGGCTCTTCCAGCTATTCTCATCCCGAGTTTACTGTAAAATGATATGGCTCCCACATTCTTTGATCTGACTTCGAGCTGCAATCCTTTGTCGGTACACTTCAAGGCATGCATGAACATCGCTGTTCCGAACCCCTTTCTTCTGAATTGGGGTTTGACTGCCATGGACAGGATATGACCATCCATATCGAAGATCATGTATCCCGCAATATCTCTACCACTTTGAACAACAACAAAACCCTGTGGAAGACTGTTCGCAAAGTTCAGAAAGTCTTCTCTTGCAAATGCTGTCTTTGGAAACGCTTGTCCCTCAATCTCAAGAATCTTATCGATATCCTCCACCTTGAATCTCCTGAGCTTGACATAATCGTCTCCTTCCATATCCAACACCATCAGGACCCACCCCTTAGACCGATACGGTTCCAGCCCTTCAGTCTTTGCCGAATGTGGCACGTACTATCTCCTTCTCCATTTCAGGGCTGGGAGTCCATCTGTACTCATTGTCATAACGCCTCTTCGCAAACAGGTGACGGGCATTAACGACCGTACCATCCTCTTCGTCCACGCCGTGAGGGGATAAAACATCCATCGCGAGCCTCGATTCCCTCTCCCGCTCAGCAAGGTCCATCTTCCCTTCAGAATCAAAGGACATCATAAAATACTGCGTTTTCAGAATCTGGACCGGTTTTCGCTCGTGAAATTCCACGATCACCTCAGCGTATCGGACCCTCTTTCCTGCATATTCCGGGAGACGCTCGTTCGGGTCACGCCCGACCAGACGCTCGTACCTGGTCAGGGGGAGGCGTCGGATGGAATCGTCGTCGTTTATGAGAAGGATTCTGAGGCTCAGTCCCATAGGGTTTGACAGCTCGTAGGTGAAGATGGTAATTGAATCAATCAGTTCTGGCCAGCGCTTTTTCCTATATCGTATTTTTGTCTTTAAAAGTCAACAAGTTCTCATTCTTGCCAGGGTGTGCGTATTTCGTCAAAATTACACATTTTTTTGCTGATATGTCAAATCCGGACTCGGCCTTTCTTGAGAGCTTTTCATAACCTAGGAAAGCGACAATCAAAAGATGCGAAGCATTCCTGTTGAAGTAAAAGCCCATTATGAAGAATTCCCATTCCCACCGCTAAAACATCTGGCACAGCAATTGCCCGGCTGCTTCAATATGGGCGTGTTAAATTTTCTTCTTCGACGTAGAAAACACGAGTGGCTGCCGTTAAACGCGAAAGTTTGGGTTGCCGGTTGTGGCACCCAACAAGCACTTATGTGGGCCCTGTCTAATCCAGACGCACAGATCTATGCGACCGACATATCAAGACGTACTCTTGATATTGCCGGAAATTTTGCACAACAGCTTAACCTTATGAACCTGAAATTGGAACAGGAAGATCTCGCGAGTAGCAGGTTTAGCAAACGATTTGATTTGGTAGTATGTACAGGAGTACTTCACCATCTTCCGGATCCTACCGTAGGTTTACAGAATCTACGTGAAGCCATTAAAACCTCCGGCGCGATTATATTGATGGTATACAACAGAATTCTGCGCGAGCCATTTGCCATGTTCCGAGACATACTATCGCTTTTCCAACAGGACGAACAAGATATAGATCGACGATACGAAATGGCTTGTTGGCTGCTCGAAAACATCATTAGCTCGCAGCAGTGCAAACCGCCAGGGCTTGATGCGTTAGAATTAATCTGGCAACATCGTCATGAACGTGCCTTGCTGGCCGATGCGCTGCTGCACCCGCATGAGGTCACGTACGACATTGACGACTTATTGTCGTTGCTGAAAAAGGCAGGGCTGGTGCATAGTAGTTGGTTATACCCTGCACAGTGGGATATTGATACCTACACACAATCAGCGAAAATGATTAAACATTTCGAAAAGCTGGATCTAACATCGCGCTGGAAAGCCGTGCATTATCTGGCTGGCCTAAATGGTCCATTGATGGAATTGATTGCTGAGCCGTTTGAGGCGCCTCGTCGCCCACCATATGACCTTGAGGAAATATTAGGAATGTCATTTGTTTTCAGCCGTGGTCTGAGAGTATACCAAATCGACAACGACCAGATCACTGGAGGCGAAATCGTCCCGCCATACAACTTGAGTGATGGCAAGCTCCAAGGTCGCGAAAGGGGTGTGTACGGCATACGCAGAACTTGGAGTCTACCCGAATCGGCGTTGCCTATAATAGAAGCATTCGACGGCAAACGAACATTTGGTGAGGTAATGGACGCCAATACCAATTTATATACAAGACAGAATCTGCTGGAAACAATCGTTGATCTTTTTCCGCCCTCACTTGGTTTGTTGGCGCCCTGCTGATACACTTCATCCAACCTTACGAAATCTATTCCGGAGTCTCAGATTCTCTGAACCTCTATTATGGCAAGTATTATGTGCTTTCGAACCTCATCCCGCTTATGCGTCTGGGCTCCACCCGCGAGGTAGTATCTTGCCCTTTGGGCTTATAGATGTCATAACGCTCCGGTAGAACCGGAGGCTTGATAGCTGTGAACAGCCTCAAAGGCTGCCAATCTGTTTACGTCCTAAAAGTTTCCTTCGCCGTCGTCATCGTCATCCTTGTCACGACTGGACTGATTCCTGATGTATTCCTTTACTTGATTCAGTTCAAACCCAACTGTGGAAACCGCATATCCGCGCGCCCACAATCTTTCACCATTGAAATTGCGTTTCCTCCCAGCAAACTGCCGGGCAACAGCAATTGCGCTCTTGCCCTTCATGTAGCCAATTACCTGAGCTACCGAATGCTTCGGCGGGATGGAAATACAGATGTGCACGTGATCCGCCATCATATGCCCTTCAACAATCTTACTGTTCTTCTGGCGGGCCAACTCATGAAACACATCTGCCAAATAACGCCTTACCTGACAAAATAGTTCCTTTTTCCGATACTTTGGGATAAACACAATGTGGTACTTACAATCCCATTTGGAATGTGCCAAGCTTCCGTAATCTGACATGGTTCCTCCTTACCACATGCTATCAAGCCTCCATGGGAGGAACTATGTCGATCCCAGCTGAAGGTCAAACCTCGTATAGTCACACTGGTCAAACCAGTGGCTTACCTGTCGAGTTAGGGAATCCGCTAAAGATATCCTGCTAACATCGGAAGCTCGCCAACAACAAGTACAGCATAGCTCTATCCTGTTCGGCAAATAAATGCGAAGCACCGCCGTCAGGCAGAACCCCTACCGTGAGAGCGGGGAGGCTTGACTCTCGATTGTTGTTAGAGGCGGTAAGCTAAGCCCAAAGTGTTGGGCTTCCATTAAGTCACTCATTCAGCTTTTCTCGAAAAGTGACCCATTGAAATGTTCCCTGGCAAAGGCACTTCTCCCTTCAATAGTCGTGAGCTGGTCCCTGTAACGTTCCACAAGCCTGAGCCGGTTCAGCAAGCCCGCTAGGTTGGCGATTTGAATATTGAGACCGGGGCGGGCATTGAGTTCAAGAATCAATGGGCCCCTAACTCTGTCGAGCACAATATCTACCCCCTGGTATCCCAGTCCGGTCAGTTCGTAGCACCTTGCAGCGAGCTGAAGCAAGTCCTGCCATCCCGGGATCTCCAAGCCACAGACGCTATTTCCGGTATCCGGATGCTCGGTGACAATATCGTTTTTCCAGACTGCCGCCAGTGTTGTGCCTGTGGCTATATCAATGCCAGCGCCAATCGCTCCCTGGTGGAGATTCGCTTTGCCTCTAGAAAGAAAAGTTGGCAGACGGACCATGGCCATAACGGGCACGCCAAGAAATACCACAATTCTTATGTCTGGCACGCCTTGGTAGCTGATAGGCTCAAACATGCTGTGAGATTTGACACGGTATTCGATCAATGCTTCATCAGGCAACCCGCCCAGACTATACATGCCGCTAAGTATATTCAAAACATGGAAGTCAAGTTCTGACTGGCTCATCAACTCACCACTTGATGCCCGGTACATGTTCTTCAATCGACCGGTGATGACAAGGATGCCCACACCCCCACTGCCTCGGGCAGGCTTGATGACGAAGTCGTTGTGATGTGCGAGAACTTTCGAAAGATCCCTTGCTTGACGGGGTACTGCTAAGACGCCATACAGCTCTGGAACAGCCATACCGGCCTTCTCGGCCAGCCGTTTGGTCCGCAATTTATTGTCCACCAAAGGGTAGAGTCCACGCTGGTTATACTTCAACGTATAATCGGCATTGCGGCGATTCAGTCCAAGAATACCTAATTCGGAGAGTTGGTCTGCCAATCGAAACATCAGATTGTCTATTTCACCAATGCCTTGAAACGACCAAGTTCCAATAGGCGATAGCCCGTGTATCGACCCAGGAGGAGCGTTCCGGCAAGCAGTACTAGAAGCAATTCGGGGAACACAAAGACCAAATGCTCCACATAGTCCAAGGTCATGATGACATAGCATAGCGCCGCAGCCCCGAGACTACCAGCTGCCTGCTCCAATGCTTCGGTTGCACCACGTTCTTCCCAGACAACGGACATCCTTTCAATAGTCATTGTTAGGATGACCATAGGAAACAGGGCAACCGACAGGCCTCGCTCAAGGCCCAGCTTGTTCGTGATCGCACTTAGGGCTGCCATCAAGAGGACAACAATAATGAGTACAGAAGCCAACCGGGGCACCACGAGCAATTTCAGACGTTCCAGGTAGAATCTCACAGACAGACCCAGAGCCACCACCACAGTGAAGAGGGCAACTCCCCATAACAGCTGAGTCTCACGAAAGGCAAGGGCTATCAACACAGGCATGAAGGTTCCGAAAGTGTTAACGCCCACGATATTGCGAAGAATGACCAGAAGAAAAGCCCCAACCGGCACTAGCAGCAACACGCGATATACGCCTTGGGTTTGAAGCGGCAGGCTGAATAGGGATAAACCCACCAAAAGGGGATGGCCAACAGCACCGCGGTCAACAGCGGCGACGATGGCCTGTTCCTGGTTTATGCTGACAGCAAGCCCTACGCGCAGT
This sequence comes from uncultured Desulfobacterales bacterium, assembly GCA_964502365.1. Lineage (GTDB taxonomy): Bacteria > Desulfobacterota > Desulfobacteria > Desulfobacterales. The sequence goes on from CAZCWQ010000036.1 coordinate 23,186, forward strand.
TTGGCTCCGCCCTTTGCCTGTGCCAAGGGATCGGTGCCACGCCACCATGCGAAGTAGTCATCAGGGATGTTTGAACCACCGGTGTGCGGATCATAGTCCCGCCAGCGTTTGCCATCGTGAACCTCCATCCATTGTATGACAGGGGCGTTGCGATTCTGGTCTTCCAGTCGGATCCCTTGTACAACCCGGGCTGGAATGCCGGCTTGTGCCAGGACCATGGTGGCAACCTCTACGATTTTGAGCCGGGAAGTTTTCTTTCCCAAAAGCAAGCCTGCATTGCCGTCCCCCTTCGCTTTGTTGAGCCGGCTGAAAAGCTCGGCCACAAACGTGTCGATGTCGGCAGATTTTTCGCGAATTTCGGCAATGAGCGATTCAGCAGCTGCCAGATGAGACCCTTCGAACCCCGATGGCTCCACCTCGGGCAATTTTGCACGGCTGCCAGTGCGCCGCACACTGCTCCGTCGGACAATGGCCCGGTAGTACAAAGTCTGCTTCCCCCTGGCTTTCCGCTTGGCCCAAATGGCCTGCCGATTGTCGTGATTTGTTTCCCGCGCCGTTGTGAGCCCAAAGCCCATGGAGATGAAACTCTCATCCACGATAGTGAACTGTTTCGAGTTACTAGGGATGTGAAGCGACACTTTGACCGGTTCGTTGCGTCCCATGAAAGAAATTCGAGCTTCCATGTTCCACATCTCTGACCTGGCCTGTGGACTCAGCGGGAACTTGAGGAACAAGGACTTGTATAGAGAGAGACCAACACCAAGGACAAAAAGGCAAGAGGTCAAGATCCACAGGTGTGCCCTACTCATGGGTGGATGGCCTCCAGACATCGATATTTTGTCGTAAATTTTGCAGACGGATCTACGACAAAACTACCTGCCAAGAAACTCCGACCAAGAAGCATGGGATAATTGAACTCTGTGCGATCCACCAAGGTGACTTCGGCTTCCTTGAGAAGGCTTCCGAGACAGACTGAAAGCCGGATCACAACGCGCTTTTGAGGCTCCCCCCCATGACGTTTGATCCGGGTCACTCTATGCACCTTTTGCTCCAGGGTAGTTCTCTGCCTCGATTTGTCGACTACATCGAATCGCACCCATGGCTCTCCGTTTCGCATAAACTCCACTATGTTAAGTGCTGTCAGGGAGCAGGTCTTTGCCCCAGTATCCAGTTTGGCACGTATGAGGAGATTTCCAGGGGAAACCTGGACCTTTTCCAGCCACCCAACAATCATTTTGCCTCCACCCAAGGCTGGTTCAACCATCATGATCGCACCCAGCGCCCCGCAAATCAGCAAGGCAAGAATCTTCCTTAAGTCTCCTCGCCTATGCGGCACAGTGTTAAACTGGCGGTTTTTCATCCCCTTTCTTATTACTTACCTTACAGTACTTGTTTTCGGGTCACTATCCCATCAACGGCCCTGTAGGTTTTGCCTCTGTCTTTGATATGGAGCACTGAGTGATGGACTTCTTGCGGTCGGTTTTATGGACCACACCGCTGATTGCTACCTCTTGACCCAGAAGCTCTAACAAGCGATTATTGACATCGTCATCCTGAACCAAATACTCATCCTCATCGAAGGTTGCGATAGAAACCCGAGTGACTCCACCCTCATCATCCCAGTCCGTTGGAATAACAAGTCCAAGGATAGTTATTACTTTAGGGCCTTGAGGACAAGTCTTTTCCATATATACCTGCCTTCGGCCAGATTTGCCAGGCTTGGCCGTATTGTCTTGGTGAACACCTACGTGAATGATAGAGCCGAGGCAATGGGGGTACCGTGATTCACGGATGAATTCGATGCGTCTTCTGTGTCGTTGCCCACTTCGCCCCGACACCTTGCCCCTTGGTTTTGTTAATTTGTCGCAAGCGGCGTGCCAATTTGTAACTCCTTGTTATTTAAAGGGAAAAAGCTGCCACCGAAAATGAGAGAACTCTGATATCCTGTTTTTTATAAAGGAAGTCATGGAAGGTTTTCCGGCGGAAGCATTCTGGAAGGATTTAACACGCTGAAAATATAAAAAATCCCTGAGATTGAGAACTCTGCCTTCCTGAATTCTATGAAAATGGAACCCAATGTTCCTGTTTTTTTCTCTTACTTTCGAGATGATTTGAATTCTTCTTTTCGAATTCCGTATCGGCCTATCAATTTGCTGAACTGGCGTGGTGTAATGCCGGCTTTCTCTGAAGCCAATCTCACCTTTCCTTGAGACTCCCCTAGTAACTCTCTAAGATAGGCGGCCTCGGCGACTTCTATGGCATTGCGCCGTATCTCAGAAAGAGAAAGGGTTGAATCTACAGAAACCGAAGCAGCGGCAGGTTCTGAACCGACGATTTCCGAGGGAAAGTCGTCTTTGGTAAGCATATGGGCCGTAGCCAATACATAGGCCCGCTCGATAACATTTTCCAGCTCTCGAATATTGCCAGGCCAAGGGTACTTCCTGAAGGCTTCCACGACTTCAGGATGAATGCTGTGGATGCTTTTTTCACCAAGTCTGTCTTGTCTCTTCAGAAATAAGTTGGCCAGGTAGGGAATGTCCTCAGTTCTTTTGCACAAGGCGGGAATCTCTATCGGGAAAATATTCAACCGGTAATACAAATCTTTCCTGAACGTGGCTTCATCGACCATCTGTTTCAAGTTCACATTGGTTGCCGAGATCACTCGGACATCCACTATAATGGTGTCCTCACCTCCCACACGCTGAAAAGTCCCGTCCTGAAGGACTTGCAACAGCTTGATCTGCGCAGAGGGCGTGAGAGTTCCTATCTCATCCAAGAATACGGTTCCGCCATGGGCTATCTCGAACTTCCCCAGCCTTCTGCGGAGAGCGCCTGTGAAGGCGCCTTTTTCATGTCCGAACAGCTCGCTTTCCAGCAGCGTATCAGGGATGGCACCGCAGTGCACAGGAATGAACTGATCGTCCCTTCGGTTGCTGTGTCGATGGATGAGTCTCGCCAGCAGACTTTTGCCCGTCCCTGTTTCTCCGATGAGAAGCACGGTTGTCTTAGTAGGTGCCACTAACCGAACCTTTGCCAGGACATCCTTCATTCCATGGTTCTTTGTCTGAACAACGTCCAGTGAATCCGACTGCCAGAATTGACTTCGAAGAAAATCAAGTTCGGTCCGAGTGGCAATATCCTGATAGATGCTTTCGACCACATATTTCACCTCTTCAGGATGGATTGGAGACATGACATAGTCAGTCGCGCCCGCCTTCACTGCACTTACCGCCTCTCTGATGGTTTCTTGTTGCGACATCACGATGATCTCAGAACTCGAAGACATGCTCCAGAACATTTCCATTGCCACTTTATGTTTATGTGCCACTTCAGTATGTCTCAGAAGCTCCACATCAATAAAGATTAAAGCATATGGCTTCTTGGCGACCATAGAAAGAGCCTCATCCCTATTGATTGCGCTATCGACTTCATATTCTGAGCCAAAGCAGCTATCGATTACACGAAAAGCATCCGGGTGTTTTGATACAACAAGGATGGATTTCATTTCTTGTTCAACCGTCTGGAGTACTCTCAGGTTTACACTGAGACGTACTTTTCGTGTGTCGCAGGCGAAAATCCGCGGAGAACGCCGCCCAGAGGGAAAAAGGGCCATTTATGGTTGAAAACTAACTAGTTAAGTCACCTACCATAGAGTATCAACTGAGTCAAGGCGGGTGACGACAGAATATCGGCGGAACCGTTAGTTAGGCGCACAATACAAACCAGAACTCTCAGTTCCCTTTCCAACAGAACAGGAACCTGACGTTCCTCTTGCTGAACGTGATTTTCAAATCAATAGGTTAGCCCACAACTGATGGGTGGTTTTCTGCTGGTTGGCAGGTCTTATCAGAGTTTTGGGAACTAGTTGTTCCTGTGCAGAGTCATCGAGAATCATTCATATCATGGAATTTCAAGTGGTTAGAAACATGGCATAGCTGTTGCCTAATAAAAGAAATAACGTTACATCGATGCAGGTAATGACATCGTAGCAGCAATTTTTGCGAAGGCATTATTTAAGGGAGAGCTTTGCATAACCTCGAAAAGCGACAATTATGCAAAGGTCTCGAAGGAGGAGAAGAGATGAGAAGGCAGACTCTACTTTTTGCCGCTTGTATTTTGCTACTCGGAGTAATTAGCTTGGCGACAACTGCTTGGGCAGACTCGATAGCGGTTGAGGGAATAGTGAATGAAGCGGCTCAAATTGTCACGGACGACGGAGAAACCTATGAATTGGCAAAAACCGAGCTAGGCGACACAGTGGCCGGGCTGGCAGGGGCAAGAGTTCTGGTAACAGGAACTGTTGAGGAAACAGAAGGCAAAAAGATAATCACGGTAACTAAATATCTAATCCTTGATGAAGAAGGAAGAATCACATGAAAGGAGGAATGAG
>CAZCWQ010000037.1:0-11776 GCA_964502365.1 uncultured Desulfobacterales bacterium
ATCCTGGGCTTAACACATAGAACAGACACTGCCCTCACCAGGCCGTATTCAGACCATGCAACAATGACATTGACTGTCTTAGTACTGCTTATTACTGATCCGTCGGAAACGTTCCAGTAGATAGTGTAGTCACCTTGAGACTGGTTGAAATCGGCTGTGGCCGCTGTGGCATCATTTAGCCCACCATCACCATCACCATCCGTGTCAACCAGGCTGGCATCCGTTGTCAGACTAGAGTACGTCAGTGCCATCAATTGCTCGATCCGATCCTGGGCAAGGGCCGTGCCCTCAGTCGTTGCACCAGAAAAGGCATTTCCCTGAATGGACGTTATTTGCATTTCAGCCACTGCCAGCATACCAACGGCAAGGATGGTCATGCTCATCAAGACTTCGACAAGAGAAAGTCCCCTTTGGTCAATCATCAGACGTCTCATCTTTACTCCAATCCTGCGTTGCGAACCACCATCCAGCTTGTCTGGCTTCGCGTCTTCTTAGCTCCTGTTATAGGATCTGTCTTGGCCGTTTCCCCGGCCATGGTGATTTCAACTGCCCTGATGTCGTCCAGGTCGTTGGTGGAATCGCCGTCTGTTTCATCAGGTACACCTGTGCCACCGTCGGCAAACCTATAGGAAAAGGTGAGACCGGTGATGTTTTCAGCAAGAACCGGTTCGCCCCCAGATCCATCTCGTCTTATGATTTGTTGAACGCCACCGGAGGTCTTGCGATAATAGTTTATGTCTTCAGCATTAGATATTGCCCCGTTTCCGTCACTATCGGTCGTAAAATGTATGGAATTGGCGTCCGTGTCATAATTATCATTGGCATCATCGACAAACCCTATACCCCCAGCCCCTGACGGGTCATAGCATGCCATGCGGATCTCCGTTACCATCAACTCCATAGCCCCTCGAAGATCCTGTGTCATCTCTACCTTGCTTTCCTGAGAAGAATAGGACTTAGCATTGGTAATGAATACGTTGTAAGTCGCACCTAGGACTATAATGAACACTGCCATGTAAATGAACAGCTCTACAAAGGTGAAGCCTTGTTCATCATTCACGCGGAACGAGATTTTTTCTGGTCCTTTCATAGCAATACCTTCAACTCGAAATGTCCTGCACATGTAGGTCTTACAAACTTCGTGCCACAGAGGTGATGATTTGTGCCTCAGCTTGCGACCACAAGATTATATTAGCAACTAAATTTGAGAATACGTCGGCATTTCAATAGGTTACTATGTCTCTTTGACAAGATCCGACACGGTCTTTTCCAGTATCACTGGGCTTGGAATGTGCGTGTTTTCTATAAAGACCTTTTACAGCTATTAAATCGTTTTAAGGGTGGCTTAGCTCCAGGGCATGATGATCTGATAATAGGATTCAATCTGATTGGAGGCCGGCTTGCTGCTATTGAGAGTTCACGCGAAAGAACCCTAACATAACGGACACACAGAAAAAGCGACTAAAGCATGAAGCGATGGAATCGAAGAAATTCCGAGGAAGAATCGTGCCTGTCAGCTCCAGCTCGACCCATCTTTGCCACTTTCGATCTTAATATGTCCTGTAGTCCAGACTGTTATTCTCCTGTATTTGTCGCTGTCGCTTTTTAGGTACACGTATCCCCATCCACCGGCTGCCAGACCCCTGCTGTTAAAATAGGTCTGATTCGACCATGACGAAAATGATGTATTATACATATCTACACCACCTTCGAGAGTTGCTTCTTTGACTGTTCTTTCACTCCCATCCTGCGACTGGTTGCCTGCTGTTCCGCCCCCTACTCCATTGTCCAAATATGCCCTATATGTATTGTTGGCAGTGTTAAACCATATGACAACATCGGCATTCTCCTTAAGCGCTGTTGATTTTGCGAGCTGCAAGGCTGAGTATACGTCCGACGCTGCAACTTTCAACCTGTAGTTGGCCAACCAATCGGTCATGGCAGGGGTGGCTATAGCTGCTAGGATAGTGATGATAGAGATAACGACCATCATCTCCGCCATGCTGAACCCCTTTTGTCGCTTAGTAGTCTTTGGTCTCAACAAAGCACTGATCATGTCAAATCGTTTCGATAATTCAGATCTCATGATAACTTATTTGTCTCCTGGCCATAATCAAAAATACTCTCAGGGAAATCAGTCGCGACCATCATTCCGACTTTAGCAGACCTTTATCCTTCAAAAGCATTCTGATTTTGTCTAAAGAGTCTGCCAGTTCTTTGAGTTCATCATTTTTGCGGAGTCGAACAGGCGGTATGTCTTTGCCTTGGGAAAGCAAATCCAAGCTTTGTCTTAATCGAAAAAGAGGCCCGGCAATTCTGTGAGAAGCCAAGAGGGCAAGGACAGCAATACACACAAGAATCAAAAGCAGACTGAAAACTATAATGAACTTCACTTTGCTCCATCTGGCAAGAGTATCAAAATGACTCATTGCCAAGTCGTTTTGCAAAGGGAGCAATTGAGCCATCAACTTGTTTATGTCCTCTGTTGTATTGCCAGGGCATCCCTGGGTGTCAATTTTGTAAATCGTTTGGGTAATTTCGGAAATGTCCGCAAAGTGGCTTTCTTTCTCTGTCTTTAGAATCAACTCTGAAGACTTCATTAGAAGAGCACTACAGAAAACGCTCATTACCAATGCCGGCAGTATGCTGAAGGCAATATATTTAAGTTGAATGGAGTGATGGACGAGGAACTTTCGTCTCTTATATTTTGCTGCCATTTTAGCTCCTTTAATTAGGTGTTCATAAGAGTGAGCTCAGGCACTACACCCAAACCTGTGTAATTGACCATTAGCTACCTTATCTTCTGCAAAGAACGTACCTCTCTAGCCGTCTGTTTGAATCCAGTGAAGCGGCCGGCTCTTGTATGCCCCTGGAAGATTCTCCTCGTCAATTTCAAGGATCTCCCCAGTGCTGGTCTGAACAATTACCCTCGCCCCTTTTCGATTGCCAATGTGAAGACTTGGAGACGCTGAAACACCATGGCCCATAGACACACTTCTACTTATTTCTTTCAAGGTCTCACTTCCCACAGTTATGGTGTCGTCACCGTATCCAACGACACTTTCATAATAGGCCGTTCCGGTCTTGTAGTAGAGGGCATACAAATAGCTGTCTCCTTCATAGCTACATACGTCCGCTATGGGTGCATAAGTAGAAAAAGTCACAATGCCGCCAAGGACAGTCGGCTTGGTGATACACCGCTCGCCGCCTGTCAAACCCAAGATCCAGCCATCATACGGCCTAGGCGTCGTAGTATCGCTGGCGTATTGTTTCAAGTCATCAACAAGGGCAGAAAACGTTGTATCATAAGAGCCATCGCTGTCTTCATCAACGTAGCCATTTTCATAGACGGTGTATGATGTTACATTCAACGATGTCTGAACCTCACCATAAGTGAGCTCCTCTGTGTCACCATCTGAGTCAGCATCATCGAAATCGATCGGTTCTTTAACGCCGACCAAGGTCTGAACGTCTGTGTTTGTTTTGTCAGAATCCGAAAAAAATCTTCCTGTGCCAAAATACACCCAAAACCTGTCATCATTATCTATAGCGATCGCCGGCGCCGAGGTGATTGGGGTTGTGGCGGCCATTGTTACAAAGAGAGAAGATGTGCCTGCAGAAGAAGCCGTTGTACCAGTAATGCGATACATCTTCCCTTCGGAATTTCCTATATAGGTAATATCAGATGTGTAAGAACAGCTCCCTGCACTGCATTGAGAAGCAGAGATATCCATATCGACTGAAGCAGGGGTTCCCATGAAAGTGTTCGCCCCACCAGTGCTTATGGGAGATCCGGTCAACTGCGCACCTGTGCTGAGATTGACCACATAGGTCTTTGCCGTCTGAGTGCTGGTCCCGTCATAGTCTGTCGGGCCGGAACCAAAGACAACACACCACGTTGACGCATCAACGAAGATCGCTGCGGGATAAGACGTTGTAAAACCAAGGTTGGCATCCGTGAATTCCCACAACAAAGCGGGGGCAGACTCAGGATCAGTCACGTCCAAGGCAAAATAGGCAGAGCGAAAGGTTCTTGTGGTGCTGCTCCCAGAGCCAAAATCATCGGTCAGACTTATTTGCCCGCCTCCAAAGCGCATGCCACAGACCAATACTGTGCCCCAACCCCCAGGATGGGTTGCATCATTTGAAAAGATCTTTGCATCGATTACCTTGGGTTTCAGGTCAACATAGTAGACATGAGAATAGCTGGTATCGGCCAACCATCTCAGGTGGGGCAGGAGATTGTACGGAATATACGCCCAGAGTTCCTCAGCAAGGCTCTTTCCTGAGCCGGCAGTAAACTGGTGTGTCGATTCATTGAAGAAGCCGCCATTAAATGCGTGGAGCATGCCGTCGTTGGCCCCAACGTAGATAACGTTGCGCCTGTTCTTGTATGTGTTCTTAAAGGTGGCATAGCTTGTGTCAGTGTAAATAAGATCAAAGCTCTCTGCAGGCCTACCCACCAGAGCAGGTGTTGAATAGATAATATCACCCAGCTTCCACACCCTGTTCGTACCATCCACATCAGTGAGTCGGCTGCGATACGCGCTTTGGTCTGTGCCTCGAATATAGCTGATGATGTTTTCAGATTCTGTGGCAGTTGTGGCACCCAGATAGGGTCGCAGAGCGGTTTTATTGGTTGTATCAAACCAGGAAGAGGCAAATTCGCCTGAGTCCACCGTTCCAACTGTGCCGCTCGTATCACTGTCAACCCACGTATAGATGGTACGCGAACCCGGATCAGTTGCCGCAAGTACCTTGCCAGCATCCCACAAGGCATTAATTTCGTTGATCTCGGTGATTACTGCCGAACCATCGCGTTGCCCATCGCCGTCTGAATCGACATATTTCTTCACCCTGGTGCGATTCTCAGTATCGTCAAAGTAGTAGTCAATTATCTTGTCACTTATCATGTCAAGGGTGTCATCACTATCAGTGTCCTCTCGGATGTTGCCGTATTCGTCAATGAACAGTGCTTGGAGGTGACCCGGCCATGTGATCTCCAGGCCGTTTGTGTCAATGAGTCTGGGATAAAAATAGGCTTGATATACAGCCCCTTCACCCGTTTCTGATGTGGAAAGCACAGACACAGCACTTCCTGCAGCCACGCGTCTTAGAATCTCATAAAGGGCCGAGTTAAGCCCCTCTACCAAGTCCGATACATTGGCTGCCGAGAAATAGTTGTCCGGAATACCGTCGCTATCTTTATCCCATTCGGTGTCCAGGTCCGGGAGATCATTGCCATTTGAGTCAACAAATCCGCCATACTTGGCAGCACTTTTCAAAAGGCTTTCACCGCCACCAAATGTAGATATAGTATACAGCGTAATGGACTGTGTGCCTGAAAGATCTGATCCAAAACTACTAGACCTGATATCGTTGGTATGGGCCCAGAGAGCTACATCATCAAGATAGCAATTACCAGAGCAGGTCTCGCCATAACTCGTTTTCAGATTCGGATTAGAAGATGGAAGAGAGCTGTCATATGTTGCTTCTCCGTCACTGATCAAAATGACAAAGTCTTGTGCGCACCAAACACTGCCTATTGAAGCACCATAGTAGTGTGGGTCGCCGGTACCGCCTGCATTTACCGTATAGTCACCCGTGTGGTACATGGGTCCGTTGGTACTCACCGTGGCATTTTGTGCAAAATAGCCCACAGCACTGTAAAGGCTTTCTGCCAATGGCGTAAAGCATGCTGCACCTGTCACATCAGCCAGCAAGTCTTGGCTGTTGATCGAGCTGACCACATTGGCGATGTGGGTCGCATCGCCCTCAGCGCAATACACCATTACCTTTGCGCCCTGATCCGCACTTGCACCCATACCTCCGCTTGCGACAGGACTATATCTCGCATGCCCGAAGCGTACTGAACCTCCCATCTCCTGGATAATGCCCTGGGGCGTGGCATCCACCTTGACACGGATGTAATATGGATCCCCGGACACATTTCCGGAGCTGTCGCAGAGTTTAAAGTAAGGGCCTGTTGCATCCTCGACCTGAAAATGTTTGGCATAGGTAATGGTTCCGGATAATCTAAATTTTTTCCACTCCTCAAAGCCCCAGGGCGTTCCATTATCGTTTGAGAAAGGATGCCCCACCAGCACGGTGGACCCGTCTCCTGCCGTTGCGGTCCTTCCGCCTGTAAGGGCCATCTTGGCGATATCTATGCGGCGCATGCACACAAAATTAAGGAGATTGCCACTCCATGTGCCGCCTGCATCTTCATAAAAGTAGTCGTACGTAGAATTGTAAGAGTAATTTTTGGTGGTATCAAAATAGCCGTCATAGGTGCCGATCGGATCGCTGGTATCTTCACTCCACTTGGCACCACCAGTCGTGTCATAGGCAAAATAGAGCATGGAGCCCGAGCTATCAACAATAACCAGGACATTCGGCGTGACTGTCTGGGACAAGAACGGCGGAAAAGCAGCGTAGGTGCCCATGCTGGCCATAGCCCAAGAGTGCATATGTAAGACAAACATGGCAAAAGAAAAAAGAGCAAGCGTCATAGCAGCTTTGTTTTTCATGACCTTACCTCCCAACCAAGTATATGACCACTGCCTCCACGTCGTTGTTGGGAAGCGTATGGGGCCTTATCCATACCACCGAGTCCACAGAGAGTCTCTTAAAGGAAATGACATTTCGAGATGTGTCCATGATCTTTGTGTGCTCTCCCGTGAGAAGTGTCATCTTCTCGCCCACAGTCCGTCCGTCAGGGTTATTCCGCATGACCTCAACGACAAGGCTGTCAGCAGCCATCTTTTTGATCTTACCGAGAAAAAGCTCCTCACCGTCTGCCTGCACATATCCTATGTTCAAGACAAACAGAATAAAGAGCTGAAAAGCTACCACAAGAGCAAGTGGTTTTATTGTGTGTCTTGCAGAAACCATCTTAACCTCCTTCTGGCCGACAGACTCTGTTCGCAACGCACAGAGTCTTGCTTTTCTCTGGACAGCTGTCGAGCGGTACATCTCAGATGTGAACAGTGTCTTGTCACGGCAACTGCCTGTACTGAACTTGGACGAGGGACACCGCATTCGGGGCTTCTCTTCCCTCACTGTCCATCAGATAAATTACCTGCATGGAAGTTGATGTTCCCGACCCTTCGTACCCGGCCGCGGATTCTGCTGAACCGCCCGGAAGGGGCCCCACGCTATCTTTGTCAACATCTACAAGCGCCTCAGGTGAACCCGCCGGGCCGAGACGCACGTCCGGCGTGCCCGTGCGGGAGTCGCCGTCGCCCATGGTTTCATGAGGAAAATCGCCATCCAGTACCCAGATGTCGCTCCCTGTTTCATATTCATCCCCATCAGAGTAAGATGAACCGGAAAAAACAGATCGTATAATACTAGATGCCAATATTCTGGCATTTTCTGCCTCGTAAAAAGCGCTCTGTGCCACTTTTTCGTTTCGTGCGATATTAAGCTCAATGGACGATGTCATGGTAATGGATGTGCCTATGATCATTAGGAGGCCCAGGATAATAAGCGACACAACCAGCACCGCCCCTTTTTGGTTATTGATCGGTTTCAACCTTCCCCCTTATTCAATATCCTGAAAACCCATGTTGCGAATACGAACCCGGGTGGCCAGGGTCCTGGTCCGGCAGGTGCCAGAGTTTCCCGCAATGAGGTCATATCCACCTGTATAGCCCGGCTCTTCATTTTCCGTGTGTACCTGAAACTGAACAGCCACTACACGGATGTCATCTCGATCCGACTGAGTGGCAGGTGAAAATGCAGTACTGCTTCCAGACTGATAATAAGTAAACTGAAGGCTGCCTGGGACCACGTCGTAGACAATCCTGTCGCTGTTAGCGGTGTCGTTTCGAACCAGATACGTCCCGTTCGCGTCAGTGACCTCACTGTATGTCACATCTTCCCCTGTCTCTCCAGTATCCCCGTCACCCCCATTGACGAAGTCGGCTCTGACTTGAATGCTTGTGGCTGTTGCGGTCGGGATAGGCGTTAGACCGCTGTCCGTGGGGTCATATCCTGCTGACCTGATCTCTCGTGCCATCAGATCCATGGCGGCCCTGACATTCTGCTGGGCGTAGGCAACTTCCTGCTGAACCGCATTGGTCCGGTTTTGGCTCACAAAGATGTTAAGGACCGCTGTTAGAACCAACAGGCCAATGACCAGGGCTATTAGTAATTCAACAAGAGTGAGCCCTTGATTTTTCTTATGTGAGGATAAAGCGATCATCGTATGTGCCAGTATCCAGGATTCAGCACAGGTCTGTTTGACCCAAAAGCCATGTCAATAACTGTCAGGCGTTATAACACCATTAACGGTTATATTGTGCTGGCCGGCAACATCGTTCCAGCTCACTGTAACACCAACAGTTTGGGCATTGGTTACAGGAGTATTGTCCTGAATCGTCCAGCTCCTTGCAAAAATACCACCTCCACTGCCTGTTTCATCAACTGGGTTGTTGGTGTCGTTCGTTGTGCCTGCCGAAAGTGTCGTGGCCCTGCTTGTGTTGATGAGCTCCTCCAGCTTGTCCTGGGCCAGGGCTATGGCCTGGCTTGTGCGGTTTCCCAAATCGTTTCCCCGTATACCCCGGGACTGGAGCGTTGCAAGGCCCATAATGCCGACCCCAAGGATGATGACGGCAACAAGGATCTCCAGCATGCTGAAACCCTTTTTGTCTGCTAGCAGATTCATGTTGTACAAGCCGTGTTCCATAGGTTAATATTCAGCAATACGCACACTGCCTGTTATGGTTACAAGGATTTTCCGGCCTTCGCCTTTTGTGTTTTTTATAAAGACACTGCCCCCGGTGGTCGCCAATGCACGTGGTGCCATTGCAAAAGCATTGTTGGCAAAACTGATGCCATCTCCTCCACCCTTTGCAGTATCGTACTGAACACTTGGGTAGTCATCTTCCAGATTAACCGTCTTAATGTCCTGGTCGCTGCCATCGCGTTGGGAGTTAGAGTTATTGTCGATAAACACTATGTAGCGATCAGGACCTGTATAGAAGGCCAGACCGCACCGGACATTCTGACTGATAGCCCGCAGCCTGGCCAGTTGGGTATCAGAGTAAACCAGCCGTGCAGCCGCGTTTAAATGAGCGGTCGGCTTGATGGTCGAGTTGTAAGTCGGGATGCCGATGGCCAGCCCCAGGCCGATAATGGCAACGACCACCATCAACTCCACAAGGCTGAAGCCGCTCTTGGCCTTAATAAGTCGTGACATAAGATAGGCACCCATGTTGCCGCAAGATTAAGCAATCTTCATGCCACGCCAAAATTGCTCAATGTCGTTCGCAAAACAGCTTTTTTCATAGCGCTGAATATCTCATGTACTTTCCTCCCAAAATACCCAATGTCCTTGGCAAAAGACTTCTTAGAGTTTCATGAAGATTGATACCATGCAGGGATTGTCTGATCTCGGAGATGCCTGGTGGCAATTGGAGGGATGCTGTTAAGTTTCTTTGGGGTTGTTAAATTATTTAATAGAGAGATAAGGGTTATGAGTTGCGAGGGGTTCTCATATTGACTTTGGCCTGGTTTGGGGCTACAAGGTGCATATTTGGCTAAGTCGCAAGAAGTCTTTTTCTCACAGAGAGGGCAAGATTGACTTTTTTGGGAGTGCATTAAACTGATTATGCGAAATTGGGGAGCGATTCTATCGGGGGTATCATGAATAAGCATATACGGCTTGCAGCAACTGCTGCTTTCTTGACGTTTCCGTGTATCTGCTTTGCCTCTTATCTTGTCCAGTTGACAAATGGTACTCAATTCGTTGTCTATCAGTACTGGGAGGAGGCAAACCAGATAAGGTTTTATTCTCGCGGGGGTGCTGTTGGTATTCCAAAGGATTGTGTCAGAGATATAAGAGAGTCGGATATAGCCGTAGAAAATGAGACAGATAAGAGATCGAGTTCTACATTGTCCGGCACTGTACACACTTCGGCCAAAAAGGATGGCCAGGTACGGGACACGAGTGAGGGAAAAAAGGGTGGAGATGAAATAATAAACCTTGAATATTACAAGGGGAAAAAGCTTCGGCTAAAGGCTGAACTGAATAAGGCACTGGAGCAGTTTCGGCACTCCTCGAGCAATAGAGACCCACAAGCAAATAAGAAAGCTGTCGATGATATCACAAGAGTTTCGGGGCAGATACTCGATCTTACTGCTGAACTGAGGGAGAAAAACAAAGGGGTGCTCCCGGCCTGGTGGGAAGGATTGTAACACCTACATATCCTCCTTCCAGCCAAGGAGACGCAAGGGTCGATTTCTGGTCTGATCACTTATTGCCGCACTGCAATAGACAATATTCGCATTTCCACCTGTTACGTCAATAACTGCCGATCCTCCAGCGATTAGGGCGCCTGTGATATTCTTATCTCCGCCACCGTTAAATATTACAGACCCCGTCACAACAACAGGGCCGTACCACGAGAAATCGCCGTGGATATCCAAATCCCCCTCAATTAGAAGAATACCGCAGCCTGAAACCCCACCACTGAGTTGCACATAGGTCCCACCGGTATCGTAATGCACAATATTGCTACAACTGCATGAAGACGGGTCTTGTAAGGTTGATCCTGGCGTAGGGGTGCCCCAAGCATCGCCCGGACCCGGCTGGGTGGTCGCCGAATGTGTAGTACTGTCCACCGTATAGGAAAAATCCGCAAGCCCCTTAAATGAATCAACAACGGACTGAATATCCATTTCCGTCCCGTTGTAAGCAATGTTGGGCTCACCGCTACCGACACCCGTGACATGAGGATTGTCGAGGAACGTGACAGACCCAGGATTTTCTGTGGTAGCAATTCCGGCCTTGTTGGTGCTTCCGCAACCATCCACTCCTATTACATAGGTGCTGTTGCCCTGAATAGTGGTTGTTGCCTCCACATAAAGGGCAGACGGGACACTTATAGCCGGAATCCTGGTCATTTCGGTTTCAATATACTTGTTCGAACCACCAGTCGAACCATAACTCGTGACCACATAAATATTCTCGCCAGCAACGGTGTTCCGCTCATTAACTCCGTCACCGTCAGCATCACCCCAGTACAGAATGCTCCCGGCTGCATCTGTCTGGTGCCTTATCTGGACTGTGTAGCCCAAATCTGCGGCAATGCTGTCATACCTGACATGCATGCTGTTTCCGGAATCATACCCTGTCTCGTTGGTTCTTGCCAAACTGCCGATATATGCCCTCCACTGTGTTTGGGTGGGATACGCATCGTTGAGAGGATTTATTGCAGTCGCCCTTAGTCTTGCCCTTGCCTCCTCGCCCCCTGCTTGGGCCGCGTAAAATGCCTGCTCGCTGATCTTATAATTGCCGCCGATCTTCATCTCCGTTGTGGTCGTTACAAAGGCACTGGTGCTCAACAGGGCCAAAACACCCATAAACACAAGTGCAGTGGTAAGGACTATGCCCTTCTCATTTCTTAACGTGCCTGAATTTCTAAAATATTTTTGAACCATAATCTTGCTAACCATGGTTGTTATACTGATTCCATTTGTTCAATTGGTCTCATTGGTTCTGTCGGTGGCATAATCAAACCAATTGAAGCAACTAAACCAATCAAACCAGTTTCCCATTATCGACAAGCAAGATTCATTGGTGTTATCAAAGAGGTCAACGTGTATGTTCTGTAGCCACCATTGGCTGGATAATCAGGATCGCGTTTGGAAGTCCTGCCAGTGATTGTAACCCTTATCTGTCGGATATCCGCGGTCATGGTGGTAGGACTACCATTTCTGTCCAAGTAGGCAAAAGAAAATGCTTCAATGTTCTCCGCAAATGGCTGCC
>CAZCWQ010000037.1:11876-21401 GCA_964502365.1 uncultured Desulfobacterales bacterium
TTTCTGTCCAAGTAGGCAAAAGAAAATGCTTCAATGTTCTCCGCAAATGGCTGCCTGCCTCCTCCTGTGTTCCTGTCGATCTGAAGGTTTTTGGAGTCATAGGAATATATTATATTTTCATTGGAGTCGTCAGTATCTCCGTCAGGCGGATCATTCGGCTTTGTCCCCCCCAGGTCGGCTCCTATTTGAAGTTGTGTCGCACTGTACGGAATACCATCGAAGCACGCACCTGTCGGGTCATATCCTGCCATCCTGATCTCCCGACCTATCATGTCCATGGCTGCCCTTGTGGTCTGCACCATCTCTGTTACTTGTTCCTGCACATCATATGATTTGTCTTGCAGGACAAAGGTGCTGACTACTGCGGCCAGAAGAACGCCGCCTACCGCCATGGCAATAAGCAGCTCTGTGACAGTAAAACCGTGCTCTTGATTCTCAAGTGAACCTGACATCTTTACTACTCCGCAAGGATTGTTTTTAAGGAAACAGAGTGGGTGTCAGAACCCCAATACACAGCAACAGTGACCATTTTCATGCCATCGGCAGGATTTTTCATGTTCGTCCGTACAACCCTCTTATACAAGGGGTGATTTGCCATAGAGTTATAGTCCTCCACAGTGGTTGTATCAGCAGTAGGGATACCGGAATATCCGAGCCTCCTGATCTCCTCCATCCTTTCCTGGGCCAGTGTTGTGGCCGTGGTCAGCCTGTTACTGAATGAATTGCCGCGCACCATGCTTGCCGTAACAGCCGCTATGCCGAGAAAGCCAATGGACAAGACGACCATAGCGACCAGAATCTCCAGAAATGTAAATCCCTTGTTATCCAGTGTCGTGTATCGCAAATTCATGAATATTTGCCTACTCGGTATCGGCGAGGTTGTCGCTGAGCCACAGACTCTCCTATGCCATCTTCACACGGCCGGTGAGATGAATCTTTACCTTCTTAGAACCACTGGGGTTTGTCACGGTAATAGTGCCGATGGAGGCGCTTCCCCTGGGGAAGAAGATCGGATCAGCGGTAAAACTGATATTCACATCATGATATCTATCCCGGATATCTTTTACCTCGGTCCACTCACCACTGTCGGCCTTGCCATCGTTGTCATCGTCGTCAAGTATTTTGTATTCGTGATCGTTGACAAAGAAAATCTTAAATTCATTCTTCTGGCTGACAGCTTGCATCCTTGCCCACATCAAATCACCCATTATCTCCCGTGCCGCACCTTTCAATCGATATCTCGGCATCTGACCAATCATGTTTGGGATTGCAATGGCCATGACGATCGATAATATGGCGATGACAATAATGATCTCAAGGATTGTGAATCCCTTGTTTGTCGATCTTGTCATAGACTTAATCCTTTCCCTTTTTTCCGGAGTATTCTAGCCTCACGAAACCGATACCCTGGAACAAGCTCAATGACGATGAAATTTTGATCCGTGTGACTGTCTGAGGGCCGAGTCTTACACGGATCAGAATTTCATCGTCATCCACCCCTGATGTTTAAAAAGCTAAACTGTTACTTTTTTTTGCTTCGAGTCTGTCCGCGTTAGGCCCAACTCATCTGCTATTGCCTTGGCAGTCTGCTGCACAAAATGCTCAAAGTCTTTGCCGTGCAGAGGTTTTTCTGCGCTCGGGAAAACATCCAGCCCCTCAGGTTTAACCAGCCTGGGTGCATTCTGCAACGATTCCTTGGGCGTAATCTCGAATTCCAGCGGGAATCGGTTTTCAAAATACATCTCTTGAAAACTGGCAAACTTCATGGCATGAGCAGTGGCATCCAGGACGACAGTATCGTCTTCAGTGACAATCCTGCGCCTTTTCGCTTCAACCAGGCCGGCTAGTGCTTCGCCACCCTGGGTGCAAACAATATGTCCATTGCGGTTGGCCGTAAGCTCCCAATCCATAATGGCCTGTTCCTCCACTTCCACAAAGAACACGGCCTGTTTGCCGGCCTTATCATTGTACGTTTCCACCAGTTTAATCACACGGGGCATGGATACCGGATTTCCGATCATAGCCGCTTGGGCCACACTGGGCCGAACCTTCACAGGCACAAAACTGCGTTTCTCGGGGACCGGTTCCAGATAATATCTATATATGGGATCGGCATGGGTTGACTGTACCCCGATGATCTTTGGCAACTGGTCTATGATATTAACCTCAAAAAACTTAAGGAAGCCACTGATGATAGCAGTAATATTCCCTGCGTTTCCGATAGGAACTATGATGGTCTTATGCTTTGTGTTGTAGTCAAAATCTTGGGCAATTTCATAAGAAAACGATTCCTGGCCTAATATGCGCCAGGCATTTTTTGAGTTCAGAAGGGCAACGTTGTATTGCTCGGAAAGGGTTTCTACCACCTTCATACAGTCGTCAAAGACTCCAGGGATTTCAAACACCACAGCACCACTTCCAAGGGGTTGCGCTAGTTGCTGTGGTGTGACCTTTTTGTGTGGCAAAAGGACGGCAGACTTTACTTTGGGCTGAAGATAAGACGCATAAAGGGCCGCAGAGGCAGATGTATCACCGGTCGAGGCACAAATCGCAAGTACATCGGAAAGGCTTCCAGAGCGCACAAGAAAGTTAATATAGCTCAAGGCACTGGCCATGCCTCTGTCTTTAAAAGAGGCACTCGGATTCTGGCCGTCGTTTTTGAAATAGAACCCAACTCCGGCCAACTCCTGGAGATGCGTATTGGCCTCCACCATGGGGGTGTGTCCCTCACCCAGGTAGATGACCGCATCAGGGGGTATTACAGGGCCGATAAACTCGTGGTACAGATAGATTCCCTGCATGGAAGGGATATTTAGCATCCTGCGATAGTCAAAAACTTGACGCCATATATCTCTTGGAATCTCTTTGAGTTGATCAAAGGCAAGGTCCACAAGCAGAAGCACGCTGCCGCATTCAGGACATGTATAAAGGAGCCGACTGATATCATATTCCTCGGCGCATCCGAGGCACCGGTAGATGACCCGGCCGGTTACTTTGGGAATCAAGTACGGCCGGATTCGGCTTGGAAAGTCCTCTATTTTCATAATAATGCAACTAGAGAATCAAGCGAACAAAACCGACTTTTTACGAATCCGTCAATCTTGCGGCTTCATCAATGACTAGCGACTAATTCTTTCGAGTCCATCCATGTAAGGCCTGAGAGCCTCTGGTATTATGACGGAGCCGTCTTTTTGTTGAAAGTTTTCCAGGATGGCCACAACCGTACGACCAACGGCCAACCCGGATCCGTTCAATGTATGGACCAGTTCCGTGCCCTTTTTCCCCTTTCTTCTGAAGCGGATCTTGCCACGCCTGGCCTGAAAATCTTCAAAGTTGCTGCATGATGATATCTCACGATATTTCTGTTGTCCGGGCATCCACACCTCAATGTCGTACGTCTTGGCTGCGGAAAACCCCAAGTCGCCTGTGCACAGTTCCACCACCTGATAGGGTATCTCAAGACGTTTTAGAATGGTCTCGGCGTCTTGCAGAAGTTTTTCCAGCTCTTCGTACGAGTTCTCTGGAACCGTGAACTTCACAAGCTCTACCTTATTGAACTGGTGTTGCCGTATGAGCCCCCTGGTATCCTTGCCATAGGAGCCTGCCTCTGAGCGGAAGCAAGGTGTGTAGGCCGCGTATAGCTTGGGAAGCTCTTCTTCGTCCAGGATTTCACCTTGGTGTATATTGGTTACCGGGACTTCTGCGGTGGGTACCAGATAATAATCCCACCCCTCCAACTTGAACAGATCTTCTTCAAACTTGGGCAACTGACCTGTGGCAGTTGTGCTGGTGCGGTTGGTCATGAACGGCGGAAGCACCTCCAGATAGCCGTGTTCTCTGGTTTGAATGTCTAGCATGAAGTTGATAAGGGCCCGCTCAAGCCTTGCCCCGCTATCTATATAAAGGGCAAAGCGCGCTCCGGCGATTTTGGCGGCTCGTTCAAAATCGAGAATTCCCAGATTTTCTCCAATTTCCCAGTGGGGGAGCGGGTCAAAGTTGAATGAAGGGGGCTCGCCCACCTTCCTGATGACCGGGTTGTCTTCGCTGTCTTTGCCCACAGGGACCGAGGGATGAGGGATGTTTGGCAGTGCCATCAAGATAGAACGCAAGCTCTGCTCTTGTCGCGAAAGCTCTTCGTCGAGGCCCTTGATCTTTTGTGACAAGGCTTTCATTTCAGCAATTATCTGCGACGGATCTTCATTATTCCCCTTCATTCGTGCAACACGTTCAGAAGCCGTGTTACGCTTATGCTTAAGTTCCTCGACCTCAAGGAGAATGGCCCTGCGTTTTGAGTCACAGTCAAGAAATTCTTCAAGCCCGTACGCTTGCCCTCGCTTGTGTAAAGATTCCCGCACAAGCTCTATGTTCTGTCGAACAAATTTGATTTCCAGCATCGCGCCTCGATTAGCATGGGCCCCTTATTTAGTCAACGATTATTATTACTTGACTTTATTGGAGATTTTTGCTAGAGAAAAATGTTTTAAAAAATATCACGGGGTCATCTTATGCAAGACTTAAAGGAGAGAAAATCTGAGATTAGGCTTGAAACCCTCGCCCGACGGGATGCATTGTCAGATGAGGAGCGCTCTGAGAAGAGTGTGGCGATTATGCAACGCCTGTTTGATTTTGCCAATTTTCTGGAGGCTAGAACCATACTATTCTACATGAACTCCGACAGCGAGGTGGTCACGGAGGCCATGATCCGCAGGGCCTTGGCGTATGAGAAAGGTGTTGTCCTTCCTTGGGTTAAGCGGAAGGAGAAACAGATCATTCCATTTAAGATTGATGACCTTGATCGGGACGTAAAGCCTGGCTACCAAAAGATCCGGGAACCGATCCCGCAGCGGTGTAAGCCGATTCCCGTTGAGCATATTGACCTGGCAATTATCCCCGGCATTGCCTTTGATGAACGTGGGGGCCGCATTGGCCACGGCACGGGATTCTACGATAAGTTCATTCCTGCCCTTGCTGTGACCACTCGAAAAGTGGCACTGGCCTTTGAATGCCAAATTGTAGCTCAGATTCCTATGGAGCCACACGACAGATATATCGACATTATTATCACGGAAAAACGCATCATTTACAAGATTTGACTAACCCGCTTCCTGTAACCCCCCTACCTTAATTGGTCGGGTAGCTTCACTTAAGGGCTCAAGATTTTCCCAAGTCTTTCCAGGTTCTTCTTTTCCCCTATAGCCACTATCGTGTCGCCCCCTTGGAGTTTGGTTCCTGAGGAGGGATTAAACAACATCTCCCCTCCAGTCTTCCTTATGGCCACAATGATCAGGTTAAGGTCCTTGCGGACCCCAGAGTCCTGCAAAGCCACGTCGATCAGTTTTGACGATGGGTGTACAGGCATCTCTTCCATCTGTATGTTGCGACTGTTGTCCATCAAGGTGAGTTCCAAGAAGTCGGTAACCGTTGGGCGGACGATCATTTGGGCGATTCGTTGGCCACCCATGAGATACGGAGAGACCACCTTGTCTGCACCGGCTGCCAGCAATTTTTTTTCTGATTCTTTCTCCCCCGCCCGTGCTATGATAAACAGGTCAGGATTGAGCTGCCGGGCAGTCAGTGTGACATAGACATTATCGCTGTCTGTTTTCAGTACTGCAACCAGTCCACGTGCCCTTTCGACTCCTGCCTTAATGAGATTCTCCTCATCAGTAGCCTGGCCGGAAACATATCGCAGATGTCGATCTTCCAGCCTTTCAATAATTTCAGGGTCGCGTTCCACAACGACTGTCCCTATGCGTTTTGACGAGCCAAGAACATCGCAGATGCTGCTTCCAACGCGGCCATACCCACAGATAATGTAATGATCCTTTTGTGCTCGAATCTCTTTTTCCAATTTTCGCCTCCCCAGGATCTCCCTGATTCGACCCTCCATCATGAATTGAATAACGCTGCCGGCAAGATAAAAGACAAAACCCACCCCCAGAAAGATGAGGACCATGGTAAAAATCCGTCCGGGGAAAGAAACATGTTGCACTTCGCCATAGCCCACGGTGCCAAGCGTGATCACTGTCATGTAGAGGGCGTCGATGAATGGCCAGTGCTCTATAAGCATGTATCCGAGGGTGCCGCCGAGGAGCAGCAAAATCAAGAGGAAAATGCCAATAAGAAGGTGGGACGTGTGATTCAAACCAAACCTCCACGTATCAAATCATATAGAGGTGTTCTGGAAAATTCAACAGGTTGTTACACTTCAGCGCTTTGAAAAAGGGCGTTTTGCTCACAGTAGTGAGCAAAATCGAGCTTTTTTCAAAAAGCTAGACTCTTACCAAACAGATATTTGTCAGGAAGAAGGAGGGATGGAAGAGTGGGCTGCCCCATTATCCCGGAACAGAACCCACAACCTCCACGCTGAACTCGCCCAAGTCTTGGGGTACATCACAAAATACGACCATGAACGGCACAGCTTTGCCTGGCTGGACATTGAAGTTCAGCTTGTTGTAGCCAAACCTGTCGCTCATTCTTTCATTAATGGCTTGTTTGTCCACGCTTTGCAGGTCAGTATCCGACAAGATATTGCCGCAATATACAATCCGATTTTTCGCTGTCTTGCCGTCCTTAAAGTAAAGAACCCCTTTTAGTTTAATGAAATTGCGTGGTTCAGGATAGTTGCTTCTGATCTTGCCCTTGATTACAAAAAGGCGACCAGCAGATTTGCTCTCAACAAATTCGCCGGTAATGAGATCCTCAAGTAAGGTTATCTGTCTATTCCCGGGATCGAAGATTTCAGATTTCTCTTCCCCTGCCAGAGATTTCAGAAAAGGTATTTGTATGTGTCGCCCCTTCAAAAGGGTGTATGCAGCAAAAGCCCCTCCGCCTACAAGGACAATGACCAAGATTACCCACAAGGGGGTGCTGATGCCTCTTCTTACAGGGGGCTGTATCTCCCCTGTAGGCGGCAGCGGCATTTCTTCTTGGGGCTCTTCTTCGGTTTCTTCACTCTCTTCCACGGATGCTACAGGTATATCTTCGGCTAACGGAGTCCAGGCTTCTACTGATGGCTCAGCTGTTTCCTCCTCGGCGGCCTCTTCTTGTATGAGTTCCTCTTCGGTTGCGGCTTCTTCAGGGCTCCCGTCTTCGAAGGAGATTTCTTCTTCAACTTCCTCCTTTGGAGTCAATTCCCTGGTTGCTTCGGGCGGTTTTTCAGCAATAGTCTCATCTTCCAAGGCGAGATCTTCAAAAGACAGTTCGTCCTCAGCCTCGACTTTTTCTTCGGCAGTAATTTCATCTTCTAAGGTGAGATCTTCAAAAGAGAGCTCTTCCTCGGATTCGACTTCTTCTTCAGCAGTAGTCTCATCTTCCAAGGTGAGATCTTCAAAGGGCAGCCCCTCGTCGACTCCAGCCTTTTCTTCTGAGGGCTCTTCTGAAGTTGGGAAGCCTTCCTCAGATACAGTTTCCTCTTGTGGGCTCAGACCTTCGAGAGCCATCTCTTGTTCGCCTTCTTTCTTTACTGTAAATTCAGGAACTTCTTCGGTAGCGGGTTCTTCTTCAAAGCCAAGGTCACCTGCCGTAATTTCCTCTTCACCTATTTTCTCCTCAGCTGCCGTTTCCTCTTTAGCGTCGTCTTCTTCGAGTCCGAAATCTTCAAGCGAGAAGCCCTCGTCATCCTCTTCTTCAGATCCAAACAGTCCAAAATCCAGGGGTTCTTCAGGGGTTGTTGAAGAACCCTCTGGACCTTGCCCTTCGGATTCGTCCATTTCCCCGGAAGATGCTACTTGTGCGGCCAATTCCTCATGTTCACTTGGGGCTTTCTCTTCATAGCCGGGCTCAGGGCCGAGTTCTTGTGCGTCAGAGCCTCTATAAGCCGTAAATATATGTTGGCAGTTGGAACATCTGACCTTGGAACCTGATTCCTTGATAAGGCTTTCGTCCAGCCTAAAGTTGGACCCACAGTTTTCACAGGTGATTATCATCATAGGCTCCTTTCATTTACAGGTTCAGATGGTATATTTCAGGCAGGGCACGGTATTTTTCATCAAAATCCAGCCCGTATCCCACCAGAAATCCAGCGTGAACCTCGTGTCCTGCATAGTCCACTTGGATCTGCACCTCACGACGTTCGATCTTATCGATGAGGGAACAAACCTTGATAGACTCTGGCTCGTATTGTTTAAGGTAGTCCAACAGGTATGCAATAGTCAGGCCAGAGTCTATGATATCTTCAACCACAAGCACGTGTCGACCCCGTATATCGAGTTCGATTTCCTTGGTTATTCGAATGTTTCCGGAAGAGGACGTGCCGGCGCCGTAACTAGCCAAGCGGACGAAATCGATCTCCACAGGAGTGGTGAGTTCACGAACCAGGTCGGCCAGAAAGATAAAGGCTCCCTTTAGGATGCCGATGACGATAATTTCTTTGTTATTGTAGTCTTGGGAAATGCGGTGAGCGAGGGCCTTGGTCTTTTTGGCGATTTCGGCCCTGGACAGGACAAGAGTCATTTGTGGCAGCATCAACTAACCTCAAAGTCCGGTTTCTGCCAATTCCTGGATAAGGGCCTTCTGCTTCTTGGTCAAGCGCTTGGGGGCCTTGACCACGATTCGGGCGTAAAGATCACCCCTTTTACCTGTTTTCATCTCAGGGAGGCCAAAGCCTTTCAGGCGCATCTTGGTATGGTGTTGAGTCTGAGCAGGTATTCTCAGACTAAGGTTCTTTCCGTCAAGGGTGGGGATCTGAATCTGTGTCCCCAGCAGCGCATCTGTCAACTTAACTTCGCGATCGATATAAAGGTCATGCTCAACACGACTGAAAACCGGATCATCCAGCACCTTGGCCTGAATATATAGGTCTCCCGCCGGTCCACCA
Organism: uncultured Desulfobacterales bacterium; assembly: GCA_964502365.1. Classification (GTDB taxonomy): domain Bacteria; phylum Desulfobacterota; class Desulfobacteria; order Desulfobacterales. The sequence continues at coordinate 20,695 of CAZCWQ010000037.1, forward strand.
AAGGCCCCGGGCTGTCCTTTGCCGGCCAAACGGAGTTTTTTCCCCGTCACCATGCCTTTGGGGATTTTCACGTTAATCTTTTCATGCTTTCCGCCGTGCTCGTGGGCGACCGTCTTACTAGTACCCTGAAGCACCTCCTGGAGGGTTAAGGGCAACTCGTACACTACATCCGATCCTCTTACCGGGGCCCTTTGCGTCGATGTATAGGCTGCGAACGGATCGCTGCCAAAGCTAAAACCATGTCTCCGACCTCGCCCCGCGCCACCCATAAATATGTTTGCAAAACTGCTGTCGTTGAAGCCGAATTCGCTAAAGATATCCCCAAAGTTGAAACCCCTAAAGATGTCTTCCTGTGAATATCTTTGACTGAAACCGGAGGCCCCGAACGTATCATATTGCTTGCGTTTTTCTTTATCGCTGAGTACTGCATAGGCCTCGCTGATCTTCTTGAACATTTCCTCAGCTGACTTATTCCCCTTGGTGCGGTCAGGATGATATTTCATGGCCATTTTACGATAAGCCTTTTTGATTTCAGCCTCACTTGCCTTTTTGTCCACACCTAGGATCTTGTAGTAATCGCTTTCAGACATATATAATAATCCTTACGAAACCAATGGGCTCGAACTTATAAGTTTGATAAAATCGTAAAAAGTCTTTTGCGAACGACCTTGAGTCCCGACAAGTCGGGATTTGAGGGCATTAGCCCG
>CAZCWQ010000037.1:21501-25643 GCA_964502365.1 uncultured Desulfobacterales bacterium
TTACAATAAATATAATTGAGGGACTCATAATGTCAAGGTAATAACAGGCAACACAGGCCTCGCCGTCAAGGTCCCACCTGCTAAACAGTATGGTCTGAACCTCGGATTAAATGTGCTTGCAGCTCCCTATGATTTGGGAAAACTCAATCGACTTTGACGTTGCCATGGCTTCGGAAGCCCTTGACATTTCACCCGTCCTTTGCCATATGATACTGGGAATTGAGACCTCCGAGCGTGGCTGCACCACTGACCTGCCGCCCTCATAACGAACTCACAAATTAGAAAGGAGCTGTGGAAGGTGGAAATTGTTGTTTTGTTGAAACAGGTCCCTGATACCGAAACCACGATTCAAATTGCAGAAGACCAGACCACAATCAAAACAGAAGATGTGAAATGGGTCATTAACCCCTATGATGAATTTGCTGTCGAAGAGGCACTCCGGATCAAAGAGAGCCAAGGTGAGGGTAAAGTAACCATACTCACCGTGGGACCCGAGAGATGCATTGAGTCCATCCGAACTGCCTTGGCTATGGGAGCCGACGAAGGGGTGCTGATTGATGATCCGGCTACACAGGGGAGTGACGCGCTGGGCACTGCCAGGGTCCTTGCTGCGGCTCTGAGGGGCATACCCTACGATCTCATTATAGCGGGCATGCGGGCAGTGGACTATGATGACTATCAGGTACCTGGAGCTGTTGCCGAATTGCTCGGGATTCCCCAAGTGTCCATGGTGATCAAGCAAGAGATCAGAGACTCAAGACTTGTGTGTGAGCGGACCGTTGAGGGAGGAACACTGGTCGTTGAGGCTGAGTTGCCGGCCCTGTTTACTACCCAAAGAGGTATCAATGAACCGAGATATGCCTCACTGCCGGGGATTATGAAGGCAAAAAAGAAGCCGTTGGGGAAAAAGACACTTGAGGACATCGATTTAGACCCAAGTGAGGTGGGAACAAGCGCAGCCAAATGCAAGGTGAATAAGCTGTCTTTCCCGCCTGAAAGGGCTCCGGGTAAAATCATTGAGGGCGAAACACCAGAAGCGGTGGCTGCTGAACTGGTAAGATTATTGAGAGAAGAGGCCAAGGTTATTTAGTTTCCATCCATAAATGGCCCTTTTTTCTCTGAGCGGCGTTCTCCGCGGGTTTTCGCCTGCGACGTACGAAAAGTACGTCTCGGCGTAAACCCTTGTGCGGCCTTGCGACTTCGCTAAGGCTACGACGGCACAAGTGCTCAGAGAGAAAATTGCTCATTTCTGAATTGGAAACCAATGCAAGTGCCCATTGTTTGAGGATTCATTTATGGATGGTCACTATTTAAGATAAGGAGATACAAAAATGCCGCAAGGAGTCCTAGCATTTGCAGAACAGGTTGATGGTAGTTTTCGAAAGGTTGCCTATGAGGTTGTCAGTGAGGGGAGGCGATTGGCTGATGATCTGGGAGAATCGCTAACTGGAGTGGTGCTTGGTTCAGAGGTGGGGAACATTGCAGCGGAGTTGGGAAAGTACGGTGCAGACAAGGTTTTGGTCGGAGATGATGCTGCACTGGCGGATTACACCACGGATATATATACAAATGTGCTTTTCAATATAGTGAAGGACAACGATCCCAAGATCTTGCTACTGGGCGCCTCAACCAGGGGCAAGGATCTCGCCGCACGTCTGTCTGCACGCCTAAATGCGGGTCTTGCGATGGATTGTGTTGCCTTGAGAGTCGACGGGAACACCTTGATAGGTTCCCGAGCTATGTTCGGTGGTAAAGTCTTGGCTGATGTCACCCTTGAAGGGATGCCTCAGGTGGCAGCCGTACGGCCAAACGTGCTGGATATTGCGCAGGTGGAAAAGACCACAGCAATGGAAAATATCTCAGTTGACTCAGGTGTGGCCAAGACAAAGGTTCTGGAAAAGAGGATGGAGGCGCTGTCCAAAGTGGAGCTTACAGAAGCAGATATCATCGTGTCAGGCGGACGCGGCATGGGAGGAAGTGACTTCAGCGTCATAGAAGATCTGGCCAAACTTCTGGGAGCTGCCGTAGGGGCATCCAGATCTGCGGTGGACGAAGGCTGGCGTACTCACTCGGACCAGGTGGGACAAACCGGTAAGGTGGTGTCGCCAAACCTTTACATTGCTTGTGGCATCTCGGGCGCTATCCAACACCTGGCCGGCATGGGATCATCCAAGTATATTGTAGCCATCAACAAGGATCCGGAAGCACCCATCTTTAAGAAGGCCGATTACGGTATTGTGGAAGATTTGTTCAAGGTGGTTCCTGCCATAACAGCTGAGGTAAGAAAACTGAAAGGCTAGTTAAGGTACATTGGTCATTTGTCATCACCCGATGAAGAGCAAGGCGAAAACACTGTCTTGCTTTTTTTTGACCTAATGATGACGGCGTTGTAAAAAGTGTATGAAATCACGAAAGTTCTAGGACACGAAATTTCTCTGAGAATCTTTTCTTCGTGTATTGGCATCCCTTCGTATTTTCGTGATAATCTTCTTTCTTGGTTCCGGCTTGTCCGAGTAGGCATTTTTCTATGAACATACATTGTATCAGTCTTGGTTGTCCGAGAAATCTGGTAGACACAGAAATTATGCTCGGTCAACTCCTTGAAGCAGGCCACACGATTACATCTAATGAGTCAGAGGCAGACTGTGTTGTGGTAAACACATGCAGCTTTACCCGTCCTGCCGCGGATGAATCGATAGACACTATCCTGGAGATGACTCGATGGAAGGGGGAAACCGAGGGCAGGAGACTCATCGTGGGCGGTTGCCTGCCACAGCGCTACGGTGCCAGTCTTGCCAGGGCCCTTCCGGAGGTGGATGTCTTTCTTGGAACAGGGGCCTTTGATCGTATTATCGATGCGGCCCGGGGGTCGCTGAATGGAACTTGCGTCCTGTTGCCCCGACCTGACAGTGGGCTGGCTTGCACTGGCGGCCCCAGGTTGCTCACCACACCGCCTCACACAGCCTATCTTAAGATTGCCGAGGGGTGTTCCGGACGTTGTACCTACTGCATTATCCCGAAGCTCAGAGGACCGCATAGAAGTCGCCCCATGGAAGAGGTGTTGTATGAAGCGACAACCCTTGCCGACGCGGGCGTCAAAGAATTGACACTGGTGGCCCAGAACACCACAGCCTACGGGCAGGATTTGCGTGGCGGTTATGGCCTGGAGCACCTCTTGGCAAAGTTGGCAGAGATTTCAGAGTTGGCATGGGTGCGGGTACTTTACGGTCATCCGGATTATATAACCGACCCTCTTATCGAAACAATCGTAGCGCATGACAGCTTGTGTCCATATTTTGACATTCCGATCCAGCATATCAGCGGCTCTATCCTAAAAGGCATGGGGCGTAGCCACAATGATGAGGGCATCGTTGATCTCCTTGACAGGATACGCAGGAAAGTGCCTGGTGCCGTGCTCCGCACTACACTCATGGTAGGGTTTCCTGGGGAAACGGAGCGCGATTTTGAAGACCTGCTTGATTTTGTCAAAAAGGTCCGTTTTGATCATATGGGGGCCTTTATGTATTCGGGTGAAAATGACCTCCCTTCAAACCGCCTGAAGGGTCATATAGCAAGGCGGGTAAAGCGAGAACGTTTTGATCGTCTCATGAAGCTGCAGGCCGTCATTTCCAAGCAGGTTAATCAGAGGTACGTGGGTGCGACGCTTGATGTCCTCGTGGATGGGACTGTAGAAGGTCTCCACGGCGTGATTACTGGAAGGGCCGCGTTTCAGGCACCAGAGGTTGATGGAGTGATTCACATCAATCAGGGTGTGGTGGGACAGGGTGCCTTCGTGAAGGTGAAGATCACAGAAGCCGAAGAGTATGATCTAGTAGGAGACATGGTATGAAAGGGCTGAAGGAAAGGATACTGGAAGACGTTGAACACGACCTAGCAGCCATTGAGAAGGCCGTTGGAGAAAACCTCAAGCCCTATCTACCCTTTGTTTCTCATGTGGCAGAATATATCATGTTTAGCGGCGGCAAGAGGATCCGTCCTCTTGTCATGGTCCTCTCAGCACGGCTGTGTGGCTACCAGGGAGGCTATGACAGGACCCTGTCGGTCGTGTTTGAGTATCTACACGCTGCTACTCTGCTTCATGATGACGTGGTGGACAGCGCTGAAGTGCGTCGGGGCAACCC
>CAZCWQ010000038.1:0-16224 GCA_964502365.1 uncultured Desulfobacterales bacterium
AATTAAATGATAATCAGATGTTAGACCATTCGTCCATTTAGGTCTACTATACGTTATTTCGTCTAGTAGAGGGTAATTTTGGGTCGAAACGTATAGTGGATCGCATAGTGGATTCGCCTCATCAGATGGCGGGAGTCGAACCCTGAAATGGGCGATGACAACCAGTCATAAACAGGCATGTTCAATTGTTTGACATGATGAAATACGAAGCTTTGCCAGCTTAGCTTTTTTCGGATCGGATGTCACCACAGATTATCCCACGTGTTCCCCATAACCGATGTAACAAGAAGGAAACATGAACCCTGAAAATATGTTCTGAGTCAACTGATATTGCCTGACAGCCCCAACAGCGGCACAGAATTCACTGTGGCGACTTGCCCGCGATAATTGTGCCGCTCCAAATATCTGCTCTTAGTCTAAAAAGAACAGACATCTCAAAGAAATACTCCTGCTCCTTCCTCCCACGTGCGATTAACGATCAATCGGTCAGCCTGGCATGTTTCTTGCGTTTCCCACGACGGGGACGAAGCCACATGGACGAATTGTTGGTACGTTAGTTCGCGCTCCTCACAAGTGGCCGCAGCCCATGAAGCCTCAGCCCCGGAGGGAAATACTGCAATAGTTGAATATTGGGTTGAGGGGTCAAGGGACAAGGCAAAAGGCTGAGGGACGATAAGGGTATCGTGTAATGCATCATTTTGGCCCGCCCTGGCGTGACTTGCCGGGAATAAGTTGCTGTTGCCGGAATGACTCAGAAGCCGTATTCAAAGAATTGCGGCCCTCTAAAACCCGGTCTAGGGTAGTGAGCAGTAGGACATGGATAAGGTTCTAATTGCAGAAGACGACCTGAAGCTTCAAAGGTTTCTCCACGGCCGCCTGGAAAAATACAAAGATAAATTCGAGGTCATATGTGCCGACAATGGTGAAGAAGCTATTAAAATCTTGAAGCAGAAGTACATCTCCTTGCTGGTGACAGATATTGTAATGCCCAAGGTCGATGGCATGGCTCTTTTGAGCTACATTAATAACAAGCACCCCCATATTCGCTGCATCGTCATGACGGGCCACGCAACACCGGAATTAGAAAAAAGTCTCTCAGACGATAACCTCTTCCGTTTCTTTCAAAAGCCATTTCAGCTAGAAGAATTTACGCAGGCCATACTTGAGGCCCTGAAACAAGATGTCCCAGACGGCAGTTTGAAGGGGATATCAGTTGCCAGTTTTTTGCAGATGATTCAAATGGAAGAGAAAACATGCCTCTTTGAGGTTCAGTCGCCAGGTAAGGAAAAGGGGCTTTTTTATTTTCAAGAAGGCATTCCACATCAGGCCGTGTACGGTGACCTTCAAGGAGAAGAGGCGGCCTTGAAGATCATTAGCATGGATAAGGCAGAAATCCGCTTCGTAAATCTTCCCAGGAAGAAGATTGCCAGGCATATAAACACAGAACTTATGACCCTGATTGTAGAGGCCATGAGACGGAAGGATGAACGCAGTGGATGAGGTGCTCATTGTTGATAACGGCAGTTTTTTGGGCAGAGGCATTGGTAAGTAATTTCTTGTAACTCATTGAAATGCAACAAACGACATGCTTTTTGGAAACTCATCGTGTTAACAAAGAAAAAGGTTTTTTTGATAAATGGAGATGCATATAGAAAAACATATTCAGACTCTCTTGCGGGAAATAGAGGTCTATCGGTCCCATGGCTTACTTGTGCAGGCAAAGAAGAAATGCCAAGAGATGGCAGAACTGATCCGGCAAAGCGACCAGGTTGAAAACAAACAAGAGCTTATGACTGGTGTGTCAAAGAAAATTAAGGACCTGGAAAATGATGCCCGCAAGTCTGAAGAAGCAGCGGCATCGGCTCAAATGTCAACAAAGGAGCAGGATCTTATTAAGGAGTTGTTCCCTTCTTCAGAAGAGGAGGGAGCCGATTCACGAGCCCTTAAAGTAGCGGTAGCTTTACTCGTGTTCGGTCAGTTTGAAAAGGCATTAAGCGAATTTAATGAATTGATAAAAAGAGACTCATTGCGACTTGTTGCTGCTAAAAATATTCTAAGGTGCCATATTACGCGGTCTTCTTTAGATAGTGCCATTGAGCAATATGAGCAATGGTTATCAAGCGGTCAATTTCCTTCACGAGAGTTGGAAAAAATACGTTCTTTTCTTCAGGACATTCTCAAAAAAAGGGGAATAGACAAGAGTCTTCCAAAGCCAGAAGGGACAATAGATGCTAAGGAAGATGAGATACCCGAGGAAGAGTTCGTGGACATCTCATCCATTGTAATTTCTCTGAGTGACAAACCTGAAGAGGGAAAGAGCAATAGGCTTGATATCAGTTTCCAAAGAGGAAATATAATCAGTGTGATCATACCGAGTACAAATCAAGTTCTGATTGATAATTTGAAGGTCGGATTGAGGCTAAATGATGTCCAGTTCTGTTCACCTGCTGTTACGTTTAAGGATTCGTGTGTCATTTCTGCAATGAGCCAGATCAAATCAGGCCTCAAAAAAGGAGATTATAGCCTGGTAATGAAGATCCTAAACACATGAATAACAACCGTAGTGTCCAAGATAATTTGATTTCTATTAAGGGGGCCACATGCTCAGAGCTATTCATGATGGGAGAGGTTGAATTCATTGGAGCATTGGGTATTCTCTTTTCCCCATTACTCCACCACTCCGTTACTCCAGGATCCAATATTTGAAATCCAAAAAGGAGGTACGAGGCACAGTGAAAAAGAGGATGTTAATCGTCGATGATTCACCCAGCGTTCGCAAGCTGGTGGCATTTACGCTCAAAGCGAAGGGCTTTCAGGTGAGTTCAGCCGGGGATGGCCAGGAGGCATTGGAACTTACGGCAAAAGAGAAATTTGATGCTATTATCTTGGATATCAATATGCCCCGGATGAATGGGCTTGAGTTTTTGCAAAAAATGAGAGCGGATGATGCCTATGCTTCCATTCCCATTATCATGTTGACCACAGAAGGACAAGACGACGACAAGGACAAGGCTGTGGCACTTGGGGCGACGGCATACATCGTCAAACCCTTTAAACCTATTCAATTACTTGGTTTTCTCGAGAAGATTGTACCGTCTTCCTGATTCTTGATTGTTAAATAAGAACCAGACGGAATTAGATGTCTTCGGACCCAAGAACCAACAATGTAAACAAGGAGAGTTCCCATGTCTGATGAAAGCAACATTCAGGATCTGGATGACCAGCTACTGGCTAACATGTTGCAGGACTTCCTGAAGGAAGCCCCGGAGCATTTGGATCAATTAAATCTAAAACTGATCCAATTGCAGGAAGACCCCCAGGAGGAGGAGTTAATCAATGAGATCTTGCGTACTGTACATACTTTGAAAGGATCTGCCTCTTTTGTCAGCTTAAAGGAAGTCAGCGAGATTGCCGGCAAGATGGAGGAGGTCTTTCGGGATGTTCGAAAAGGGACTTTCAACATTACGGCCCCAATTATTGCTGTCATGTATGAGGGGGTGGATGTCCTGACGACCCTGATAGACAAGGCTGCCGCGCATGACAGCGCTGAGGTGGATGTTTCCTCAATCCTCAAAAAACTAAATGGAATTTCTGGAAATACTGTTCCGGAATTTGAAGAACAACCTAATAAACAGAAAACAGATTCCCTGGATTCTCAAGAACTATTGAGACTATACAAGCAAAGTTATGACCAACTGGCGGTACTCAAACATCTGGTCTACTCCTCCGTCCGCCTTTCTAACTGGGAGTCACTGGCCGTACTTTTCTCCAAGCAGATAGATCAGAGAACGAACGCACAACGGAATGCTATCTGGTTTGTAGAGGATGGTGAGAAGGTTGTGGAAATAGCGCGGGATGGCAAACTTGTGGAGGCAGATAATCGCCGCGTCTTGCAAATTGAATCATCAGGGGTACTAAAGCGAGTCATTCGTGAGCAGTTAGTGGTCTGGTCATCCAGCTCTGCTCAGGTGAAAGAGCTGTGGCCGGACTTTCAAAGGCCCACTCTCTTTCCAATTAAGGCACAACCTGATGCCATTGGATTTCTGGCTCTGGATCCGGAAGAATTGGCGGAATTAGAAGTATACCAGTTTGTCGGTCAATTTGCAGCCATGATCTTCAACATCTCTAAACTCCATCACAAGGTTGAAGAGCAAAGAAAAGAGCTAAATGAGATGACTGAGATCTTGTTCAAACAGAACGCGCAGTTGTCCTCCCTTTATCATGTTGAACTGGATCTGATGAAGGTCATCGATCCTGTCCACCTTTGCCGCATTGTAGTCGAAGCGGTTGTCGGTGAGCTGGAGGCGCGCAAAGCCGCGGCATTTCTTATAGATGGGTCTTCACAGGAATTAGTAGGGGCATCGGAAAGCGGTGGATTGCAGGGGATTGACTCCATAAGATTCCCCGTTGTCAGGGAAAAGCCCATTAAGGAGTGCATAGAATCGGGCAGAGTTGTAAGTTACAAGGATTACCCTGAAAAACTTCATCTGGGTCCTAACCTGCTGGAGAATTGGGTTGTCTTATGCCTTAAAGGACGGGAACGTGCACAGGGGGTCTTGGTAACGGAGGTTGGGGATGAAGATATTGGTGATTCAATATCCATCCTAGCCAACTATGCCAGTATTTTACTGGACAATCTCATGTTGCAGAAAGAACTCGGAAATGCAATCACTGAGACGTAGTGCGGAAAAGTGAACTCGGTTTGCTACGCTCATCATGCTGCTTGGGAGAATGCAGAAGTACTGACCCGCCCTGTCGCGATTTGCCTGGAATAGGCTGTTGGCGGTGTAATAGTTCAGGTACTGAGCCCCCGGAACAGGGGCTTTACTAGTGGTTCCAGGCCAGAGAATACTGGGATGATGGGCTGAGGCAAAGTCCCTAAGTTCGGGAACATGAAGAAATGGATAAAATTCTAATTGTAGATGATGATGCGCAGCTTTTGACAATTATTAAGGAATCTTTAAAAAAATACCGGCATAAGTTCCAGATCATTACTGCAAAAGACGGGTTAGCCGCCATAAAAGCCCTGCAAATAGGGCATTTCTCCGTGGTGGTAACAGAGATTCCAGTGCCCATAGTCAATGGTCTTGTTCTGTTGGCCTACATGGCCAAAAATTACCCTAATACTCCCTGCATCATCATGACGGGGTATGGAACACCGTTTTTGAAGAAACGACTCCGACTAGAGACCTCACATTACATCGAAAAGCCGTTTGAAATGGCAGAACTAGCCCACGCTATCATGTCAGTTTTGGGTGACCAGGAGATAGTTAGAGGGACTTTGAATGGGGTATCAGTTGTCGGTTTTTTAAATCTGATTGAAATGGAGTACTTAACATGCCTATGTGAAATTACTTCACCTGATAGCGCTAAAGGATATTTATTTTTTGATCAGGGTATTCTGTATAATGCCTTTTACGGCAACCTCAAAGGAGAAGAGGCGGTTTTAAAATTACTTCAAAAGAACAATGTGACAATAAAATTTAGGAAACCCCCGAAGAAAAAGATTCCGAGGGTAATAGAAACACACCTTTCGGCCTTGGTCACCGAGGCCATGAGAACCGGGGATGAAACCAAATCACCAGAAAGGAAGCGGGTACCTGGATGGCGGAACCCAGCAGAGCAGTGAGTAAAGAAATTGAAGAGCATCACAAGACACACAGATCATTGAAAAGTTCCAAGGAAGAGGCAGAGGCCATCGAGAAGCAGTACTCCACTTCTGCCAGAGGTATGTCAAAAGGACATACGCCGATGTGTAGCACTGTATTGAAAGGGAGATGAGAGAGTGGACACAGTTCTCATTGTTGACGATAGTGTAATGCTCATAAATTACCTGCAGGACTCTTTTAAAAGATACGAGGATAAATTCGATTTTATAACCGCCAACGACGGCCTAGAAGCCATAGAAATTTTAAAAAATAAGACCATCTCATTACTGGTAACAGATCTTGAAATGCCCAAGATCGACGGTCTTCGTCTTCTGGCCTATACGAACGAACATCACCCCAATATTCCATGTATCATCATGTCGGCCCATGGAACACCGAAAATAATAGAAACACTACAACCAGACATCATACAATTCATCGAGAAGCCGTTTACAGCAGAAGAGCTTGCCCAGGCCATCATGTCAGCTTTGAAGCGAGGTCTTCTGGACGGGTCTTTATCCGGGATCTCAATTGCCAGCTTTTTGACAATGATTCAACTGGAACAGAAAACATGCCTTTGTGAAGTGGAATCGCCCAATAGTCCAAAAGGGTTTTTCTACTTTAAAGGGGGTGAACTGTATCATGCTGTTTGCGCCGGCCTTAAAGGGGTGGAGGCGGCGATCAAAATGATTCAGATAGAAGATGCTACAATCAGTTTTCGAAAGCTTCCTGATAGAGAAATTCCGAGGGGGATTAAAGCGGATTTGACGGCTTTGATCCTTGAGGCCGTGAGGCTCAAGGATGAATCTTGACTCATCGCCTCAGGCGGATCCAGAACAAATTTTGAAGAAAGGTTGTTTGGAAAGGAGTCCAAGATATGGGGGATGACAAAAACACGATTGACGACCAGCTGTGTAATGACCAGGAGATCATGGAGAGTTTTGTGGCAGAAGCAAGGGAACATCTCGATGCTGTCGAGGATGATCTTCTGAATCTGGAGAAACACAAGAATAATCCCGATCGGACAGTTGTGGATAGAGTGTTTCGCGCCATTCACTCGGTTAAGGGCGCAGCCGGTTTTATTGGCCAGGGTAATATGACCAGCCTTGCCCATGTTATGGAAACAATGCTTTCCAGGATGCGGGCCGGGGAGATCCGACCGGAATCCGAATATGTTGATGCACTTCTGGCAGGGGTGGATCTTATTGCAGGTATGCTGGATGACATGGAACATTGTAACGAGGTGGATATAACAAGTGTACATGATCGTCTGTCCAGACTGCTTGACCAGGGACTATCTCCAAACGTCAAAGAAGAAGTAAGTAGCGCTGTCGAGCCGGAAGAACGGACCGCCGGATCCGCAGCAGACCATGTGGTAGAAACATCTGTCCTGGATAGGTCAGGTGTTGATTTTAGCAGCACCATACGTATTCACGTAGATATGCTTGATAAGCTCATGGTACAGGCTGGAGAACTTGTCCAGGTGCGCAATCAGCACCTGCTTTCCGTGGACGATTCAGACCCCGTTTCCCGTTCCATTTCCAAGCGATTGGATATGGTAACGTCCGAACTCCAGGAGACTATCATTCGTACCCGGATGCAGCCGGTTAGTAAGATATTCAGAAAGCTTCCCCGTATTGTCCGTGAACTCGCAAAGAAGCTTGGCAAACAGATCGAGATTTCCATCAGTGGCAGCGAAGCCGAATTGGACAGGACTATCCTGGAATCCCTGGCGGACCCCATGACCCACATCATTCGCAACTGTTGTGGTCACGGTATTGAAACGCCGGAAGAGAGGGTGCGGGCCGGGAAACCGAAATCGGGCCAGATAACGCTGGCAGCCTATCATGAAGCGGGGCGGGTTAACATTGATATCACAGACGACGGCCAGGGGATCGACCTCGAAGTCATACGTAAAAAGGTTTTGGACAAGAGACTGAAAACTGAGGCTGAATTAGACCAGATGAGCGAAAAAGAAATCCTTTACCTCATTCTTCTGCCCGGTTTTACCACGACCGATGAAGCGAGCGATATTTCCGGACGGGGCGTGGGTATGGACGTGGTCAAGACGGAGATCGAGAAACTGGGCGGATCCTTTGATCTTGAATCTACTGTAGGAAAAGGTACTACGATTCATCTGAGGCTGCCGCTCACCCTTGCCATCATCCCCTGTCTCATCGTGACGGTAGGGGAAAACCGATACTCGATTCCACAGATCAGCGTTGTGGAATTGGTATGTGTGTACGATGAAGACATAAAGACAAAGATAGAGTGTGCCGATAATCAGGAGGTTTACCGCCTCCGAGATCATCTTTTGCCCATGGTACGCCTGTCGGAGGTCCTGGTAAGGCCCACGCCGTTCACCAGAGAAGTCAAAGGTGAAATTGCCGAAACATACCGTAAAAGACAGGAAAAGGCCTGGCAGGATTATGCCAATGCCGGGGGGGAGGAAGGAAATGCTGCCGGATTCAGGCAAGCCCTCAACTTTGCAGTAGTCAAGGCCGGTACAGGCCGTTTTGGTCTGATTATCGATCAGGTACTGGGAACGGAGGAGATCGTTGTCAAGCCTATGCATTCGGCAGTGAAATCCCTGGGCATATATTCCGGTGCCACCATCATGGGCGATGGCAAAAGCGCATTGATTCTGGATGTTGAGGGCATCGCTAGACACGCTGGGTTAATGGTGGATAGCCTTTTCGGTAACGCCGAAGAAGAGAGTGACAAGGAAACAAAGGATGAGGATTTGCAGACCGTACTTCTTTTCAGGTATGGCGAAAAAGAGCAATTTGCCATGTCCCTGCCGCTGATTCGACACATCGAACAGATTTCAATGTCCGATATCGAACAGGTGGGCGAAAAGGAATTTATCACGGTTGACGGAATATCCACGCGGGTACTTCGCCCGGACCATGCCCTGAGTGTTTCGCCGGTTGTCGAACGGGAAGAGATGTTCCTTATCCTTCCCAAACACATCAAACATCCGGTTGCACTTCTGGCTTCCAGCTTAGTTGATATTGAAGAAACCCCTGCTGAATTGAATGTTGAAAGCTACAGGGGAGACGGTTTGCTAGGTACGGCTATTATACGCGATTCCATGACCTTGTTTATAGATATATATCGTCTGACAGAGATGATTGAGCCTGAGTGGTTTGCCGACAGTGGATAGGTGTGTCAGGTACGACCGTTCTTCCTCACGAGTCTGCAAAACCTTCTGCCCGAATATGCTCCATTTTTTAGGCGTCTGGTGAGGGGGTATCTGGAGGCGGATGGCTATCAGATCATTACCGCGGAGAATGGACAGATCGACCTGGATGGCATGAACGAAACCGAATTTGCTCTGATCGTATCTGATCTTGATATGCCAGTGATGGATGGCTGGGAATTTCTAACACGTGTCCGTGAAGGTGGGCATCAGCAGGAAATCCGTGCCATGACGCTGACTGCCCTGGATTCCGACAAAGACCGTAAAAGGGCGAAAAAATGTGGTTTCGATCGCTATGAAGTCAGGATTGAGAGGGAAGGTTTTGTAACGTCTGTAGCAGAACTCCTCGGTTTGGAGACAAAATCTAAACACGAAACACGTTCTTAGTTAAGAGGAGGCATTCGGATGCAAGTCGCTATGAAAGAAGAAACACTTGAGATGCAAAAACGACAGTTCTGTACATTCTGGATATCAGGACGACGCTACGGGATGGACATTCTGGACGTGAAAGAGGTCAACCCAGAAGTCGGTTTTACCCCAATCTTCCATGCTCCTGAAGAGGTAAAGGGCTACGTCAACATCCGGGGACAAATCTATCTGATCCTCGATTTAAGGCTGATTTTAGGATTTGAGAGCAAAAAGGTGGATGAGGCCAGCCGGGTAGTCCTGTTTAAGTCTGAGGCGGGAGAACCTTTCGGCATCCTGGTAGATAGTATTGGCGATATAGTAACAGTGGAGGAGGAGCAGATTGAGGATCGCCGCAGAGAAGATGAGGGGCTTCCGGAAAGTGTTGAGCAAGAACGCAGAGCATTGGATCTAGGCGAGGGGGTGTGCAAACTGGAAGATGCACTGCTGGTTATCATAAACTCCAGCAACTTGTTGAATGTGATCGGTAACCTGAAGACACACTGGCGAGAGACTCTGAAGTGAAGACAAAACTCCTCATCGTTGATGACTCCCGAGTCTTCCGCAGCGCTATCGAAGAAAGTCTGGCGGGCGAGAATGATGTCGAAGTGATCGGTTCTGTCTGGAACGGAGTAAAGGCGATTGAGTTCATCCAATCAAATCGTCCCGATCTCGTCACTCTTGATGTTGTGATGCCGGATATGGATGGACTGGATACTCTGAAGGCCATTCAGAAAATCAATGCGTCTAATAGCGCATCCAAGCCAATCGGGGTGATCATGGTCAGCTCCTTTACGCAGAAGGGAGCCGACATCACAGTCGAAGCCTTGGCGAGGGGCGCGTTTGATTTCATTACAAAGCCTGAAGGCAGAAACCGCAAGGAGAACATTGAGATTCTTCGCCGCCAGCTTGTGGTGAAGATTGGTTACTTCGCATCAAAACGCATTTCTTCAGGTCTGGAAAAGGGGCGTATCGCCCTAACGCCGGTATCTGAAGTCACTCCGGAGTTACCTGTTTCCTCAAGGATTAAAGCAATACTGATCGGCGTGTCCACAGGCGGACCCAGAGCCCTGGCAAACATACTGCCACGGCTCTGTCAAAAAGTGGATGTGCCTATATTCATAGTTCAGCACATGCCACCTACCTTCACAGAATCTCTTGCCAGAAGTCTGAATGCCAAGTGTTGCTATACCGTGACGGAAGGCAGGAATAATGATGTTGTACAGAAACAACATGTATATGTGGCTCCCGGAGGCAGACACATGATGGTTGAAAAAAGGCGCCGAACTGTCAGGACTGTCATTAACAATGGACCCCCGGAAAAGGGATGCAAACCTTCAGTGGATATCCTCTTTCGATCCGGCGCAACTGTGTACGGCAAAGATTTAATTGCTATAGTCCTCACCGGCATGGGAGTGGATGGCACAAAAGGAGCAGAAATCCTTAAACGGGCCGGAGCCTTCGTTATTGCGCAAGATGAACAAACCAGTGTGGTTTGGGGGATGC
This sequence comes from uncultured Desulfobacterales bacterium, assembly GCA_964502365.1. GTDB lineage: Bacteria > Desulfobacterota > Desulfobacteria > Desulfobacterales. The sequence continues at coordinate 10,762 of CAZCWQ010000038.1, forward strand.
CCGGCAGTGTCCAAGCCTCCGGTAATGTGGACAGGGTATTGCCCCTTGATAAGATTCCCGATGCGTTATTCGCCATGATGCTTGACCCGCCATCTTAATAACCTATCCTGCATCACGGAGCCTTGTCGGCTTGAGGCAAAGCTGCACTAACATGATGCACATCCCTCTATCGGTTTTAGAGAACATAGTCTCCCGAAGCTGGGCAAAATTATCCACAAACCAAAGGCTCACAACAGCCCCAGAAGAGGGCCGAAGGTGTCTCTCTGCTCCGCAGAGGCCTCAAGCGAACAAGAACCTTGCAGCCTAGCAATGCTGACTCATGATTACGCCATCGCCAATACGTATCTTGGTATATGGAAGGAAGACTACGGACTGTTTGAAGGCGACGTATCCCGGGAAGTTCTCTCAAGGGCAACGGCCGGTGAACAACAGTGAAATGGAAATGAGATACGGACTGTCACCGAATCGGATGGAACAGTTTTTGCATACAACGGAACGCGGAACGTCCTGAGTTGTCAACACTCTGACACGAGCCAGGTTAGTTAAGCTGCGCAACTGTAATATAGGAATAACAGCGAAAACCATTGAAGGGGGAAGAGCTATGAAAAAATGTGGTTTGTTTTTATGCCGGGCTGAATGCATCGATTTTGAGTCGGTGGATGTTGATTCCTTGGCAAAAGAATATCCAGACTTGGCCGCAGTTTCAATCTACGATAACCTCCACCACCCGGATGCTCTGGAGGATATTGTAAGCCATGTCAGGCAAGAGTCATTAGAAGGGGTTGTTTTTGCTGCCTGCTCATCCAAATATTTCGTCAATACCTTGGGTGGGGAGGTACTTATTAACCGGCTGATAAAGATGGGTATTAACCCAAACTTCATAAGCTTTGCTAATCTTAAGGAGCAGTGTTCACTTCCACACAAAGAAGAGATGGGCAACGCAACCAAGAAGGCAAGGTTTATGATCGATGTAGCCTTAGAAAAGGTGAAGTTATCTCAGCCCCTTGAGGCGGCAGAGATATCACCTCACCATTCGGTCTTGGTCATCGGAACGACCCCGGGTGGGATAATTGCTGCCTATGAGCTTGTCGATAAGGACTATAGGGTTATACTTATTGACAATGCCAGTGAACTGCGAACCCGTCCCGAATGGATTCCAGACATACAACCGGCCTTAGCCCATATCCAAACAAGCCCGCATGCCCACATCTACCTTGAAACAGATGTTGTTGATCTCTCGGGTTGGTGCGGGGATTATACGGTCTGCGTAGAAAGAGAGGGCAAGAAAGAGGATGTCACAGTAGGTGGAATAATTATTGCCATTGGTGACGATATAAAATGGACGAAAAAATTGCATCCTTTACTCCATATCGACCTTGACGTCAAAGGTCATTTTAGGTCTCGAAACCCACATACCATGTCTGCAAAGACCACGGACGACGGGATATGCTTGATCCCCAAACCCGAAGGGGCGATAACCCTTAAATCCGAGACGGATGGGGCAACTGCGGCGGTTTCTGCCATCACCACTCTCCTTGACAGGAGGGAGATTTTTCATGCCATAACCGTCTCGGAGGTTAATAAGGCAATCTGCGGTGCCTGTGGCACTTGTGTCAAGACCTGTGCCTATAATGCTTGCAGCTTAGATATGTTCGAAAGGGTATCGGTCGTAGATCCTCGAAGATGTAAGGGGTGTGGAAATTGTGTGGCTGCTTGCCCCACCGGTGCCCGTGACCTGATCACCTACCCGAACCAATATTTGATTAATGGAATTGAGATATACTCAAAGTGCCCCCGGCTGGATACGGTGAAGGTCCTGATGCTCCTTTGCAATGGCTGTGCTTACCCTGCTGCGGACAATGCTGGTTTGGCCGGATTTTCGTATCCAGTATCTGTTTTCCCCCTTGGTGTTGAATGCGCAGGCAGAGTAGATACTCAGTATATTTTGGAAGGATTTCGCTTTGGGTTCGACGGCATATTATTGGGTAGATGTCGTGATGGGCATTGCCACAACATTGTGGGCCATACTTATATGGACAGACGGGTAAACCTCTTTCGTGAGGTAATTCGTTCCAGAGACCTTGATAGTGAACGTGTCCGTTTTTTGGACATCTCGCCCCATGAAGGCAAGCTTTTTGCCCAGGAGGTTAATCAATTTGTAGACGACCTAAAGAAGATGGGAGGTGATGCATAATGGGTAAGGTATCGGTTGCTACTACATGGCTTCAGAGTTGTTCTGGTTGTCATATCTCGTTTTTAGATCTCCACGAGGAGCTCCTTGACGTGCTCGATCTCATTGAGATAAAGACCTGCCCCCCACTTATCGATGTAAAGGAGCCGCCAAAGGTAACGGTTGCCCTTGTGGAGGGAGCTGTAGCTAACGAGGATAACGTGGAGGTCTTAAAGAAATTCAGAGAGCAGAGCGACATCCTTGTCGCGCTTGGTTCGTGTGCTTGCTATGGAGGTATCCCTGGTCTTAGAAATATCTTTTACAAAAATGATGTGCTGGCTCGTGCCTACATTGACACCGAGAGTACTGTTGAGGGAAAAATCCCCAGCGATCCAGAGATCCCGGAGCTATTGGAATATGTAAAACCCTTAGATCAGGTAGTCAAGGTCGATTATATCATCCCTGGCTGTCCACCGCTGCCTTCAATGATCAAGGATACAGTGGTTGCCCTGGTAGAAGGAAGGGAGCCAACCATCCCGTCCCGAAACCTCTGCGAGGAATGTCCCCGGTATCATAAGGATATGATCGTACCAAAATTGGAGTTTTTGACCGATACGGTTACACCGGTATGTGAACTGGAGCACATAGATCCCGACAGGTGCTTCTTGGAGCAGGGCGTGGCCTGTGCCGGACTGGCAACCCATGAGGGGTGCGATGCCAGATGCATAAAGGGTAATATGCCCTGTAGGGGATGCATGGGACCAACACCAGGGGCACTGGAACAAGGGGCAAAACTTATTAATGCTCTTGGTTCACTGCTGCCTGCCGGGGCATTGATGCTTTTGGATGACATCGTTGGGATGAGCTACCGGTTTTCGGTCCCGGTTTCCATTTATCCACATTTGGCCGGCATCAAGGAGAAGGAGGTGGGTTAAGATGGGCAAGAAGATTACAATTGAGCCGATAACCAAGCTTGAGGGACACGGCAAAGTGACCATCCATTTGGATGACCAAGGAAACGTAGCTGAATCTCGATTCCATGTCATTGAGTTCCGTGGGTTTGAGAAGTTTTGTGAAGGAAGGATGTTCTGGGAGATGCCGGTGATCACCGAGCGGGCCTGTGGAATATGTCCTGTAAGCCACCACTTAGCTTCAGCCAAGGCCTGTGATGACCTCCTTGGCATCGACATCCCGCCGGCTGCAAAGAAGCTACGTGAGCTGATGCATATGGGGCAGACAATTCATTCCCACGCCCTTCATTTCTTCTTCCTTGCCGCCCCTGACTTTGTGTTAGGACCAGATGCTGATCCGGCGAAGCGAAATGTTATTGGAATAATCGCAGCAGATCCAGAGCTAGGGAAGAAGGCTATTAAGTTGCGTAAGATCGGACAGACAATGATCGAGCGGATAGGGGGTAGGGCCATCCATCCGGTGACGGCCATACCCGGAGGAATGAGTAAACCTCTTTCACATGAAGATAGGTTTATCATGTTAAAAGAGATAGATGAAGCCATCGATCTCGCCAAGATAGGCATATCAGTAGGTAAGGGCGTGTTTGAGAAATACGCTGACATAGTACCTACATTCGCTCACATCAAGACTAAACATATGGGTTTGGTAAAGGACGGAAATTTAGAGCTCTATGATGGACAATTAAAAATCATCGATGAAGATGGCAACACATTAGCCGAGTTTGATCCAAGGGACTACCTTGACCATATTGGAGAGCATGTGGAGAGTTGGTCGTATCTGAAATTCCCATTTTATAAAAAGGATGGGTGGCCCAAAGGGATATATCGGGTGGCGCCGCTGGCTAGGCTAAACGTGGCCGACAGTATCTCTACCCCATTGGCGGACGCAGAACTGAAGGAATTCAAGCAACTGGGGAATGGTGAGCCTGTGCAAGCCACACTGTATTATCATCTGGCCCGATTGATCGAAATTCTCTATGCGGCAGAGAGGGCAAAGCAACTTCTCTTAGACGACGAGATCGTATCTCGGGATGTACGAATTAAAGTGGAGCGCAAAGAGGGTGTAGGCATTGGTTGTATTGAGGCCCCCCGGGGCACCCTATTTCACCATTACTGGACAGATGATGTTGGCAGGATTACCCGGGCAAACCTTATTGTTGCCACTGTTAACAATAACCCGGCTATGAATATGAGTGTCAGTGAGGTAGCCAAGACATTTGTCAAGGGTGGCGAGATTAAGGAAGGGGCCCTGAATATGGTGGAGATGGCCATACGCTGTTATGATCCATGTCTCTCTTGTGCAACCCATGCAATCGGGCAGATGCCGTTGGTACTCGAGTTGTTGGCGTCAGATGGTACAGTATTGGACGTCATCACAAGGAAGGAATGATAGACATATGGATCCCAAGACGCTCAGAGAGGAAGTTATCAGGCCCAAATTGGTCGAGCTTTTTGGAAGTACCATTGCAAACACAATTCTTACAGACTCCATACTTGCTGGAATGGCGGGGAGCACCGAGCAGGAGAAGCTAAAGCTGATAGTAGAGTCCGTCTGTTCTGATCAGAAAGTGGCCACTATGTTGGGTGCGGCACAGCTACAAAAGCAGAAACAGGAATGGATGCAGTGGGTGGAGTAAAGAAGTGCCTTGTAATCGGTTATGGTAATACGTTAAGAGGAGACGACGGCTTAGGCCCTTACGTCGCAGAAGGCCTTCAGGGTGTGGTTTCGGCGTATGAACTGCCGGATGTTAGTATTATGGCTCTTCCACAGCTTGACGTGGTACTCGCTTGCCAGATGGGTGAGGCTGACCTGGTGATCTTTGTGGATGCCAGGGTAGATGACAGCGAAGAGTTGGTGAAGATCAGGCGGATCGAGCCTGCAGCAGACCTGGGGAGTCAACTCCAGACGTCTCACACCATCAGTAGTATACCTGCTCTCTTGCGTATTGCCCTTGATTGGTACAGGGCCGCGCCGCTCTGCTATGTTGTGATGCCAAAGGGGTACGACTTTTCCGTCGGTGAGACCATCTCCGCGAAGGCACGGATGGCTGCTACGCACGCAAGGACTAAGATAATAGAAATCCTTGGACAACACATAAAGACCAAGAAGCCGCAATGTAACCTGTCACAGGGGTAAAAAGATTGGACCCCGGAGACGCAGAGGCCACACAGATGAGAATGGATCTTTCCCTGGCCGGGAGACGCGTCTTGCGCGTATTGTCAGTGGTCCGTTGCTCATAGACCTTTGGCATGTGACGATTGGCACTTTGGCTGTCATCGTCCACAACCAGAATCTTTTTTTCCTTCTTGAGCTCAAGCCTG
>CAZCWQ010000038.1:16324-25499 GCA_964502365.1 uncultured Desulfobacterales bacterium
CCCTTGGCGGCCTCTACGGCACTTTTGGCCACATCGTTAGCGCCGTTAGCAATTTCAGCCACGGAGGATGCGATATTGTTTACGCCGGCGTTGGCCTGCTGAACGTTGGCGGATATTTCGTTTGCCGTCATTGTTTGTTGTTCAACTGACTTCGTGATCACTATGGACGATTCATTAACCTGGTTAATGATATCCGATATGCTACCAATAACCTTAACGGCTTGTTCCGTGTTGGCCTGAACTCCCTCGATTCGCTTAGCGATATCTTCGGCTGCCTGGGCACTCTGATTTGCAAGTTGTTTAATCTCATTTGCCACAACTGCAAAGCCTTTGCCGGCGTCGCCTGCTGAAGCCGCCTCGATTGTGGCATTGAGAGCAAGCAGATTTGTCTGCTCTGCGATCCGCTTGATCAGGTCGGTTACCTCACCGATCTTCGTTGCGGCTTCGCCCAGGACATTCATGGTATCCGTGGCTGAATCGGACATCTCCCTTGCCTTTCCAGCAATATCAGAACCCTCCTGTGCGCTGCTGGCGACACTGTTAATTGCCGTAGACATCTCCTCAATTGATGTCGCCACTGAATTCATATTCTCTGACATCTCCTCTGCGGTGGATGAAACACTTTGAATATTGACGCTCATTTCTTCAGCTGCAGAGGCCATTGCATTGATGGTGGCGGACATCTGTCCGGTCGTCGCGGCAACAGTATCGGACTGGGAGCTCATTTCTTGGGCAGATGAAGCCATCTGGGTGGAGACATTAGCCATTTCGCCTGAAGCGGAACTGAGTTCTTCCATATTCTCCGCCACCTGACTGATCACGTTCTGAAGTTTCTCTGCAAATGTGTTGAACCCTTTTGCCAGTTCACCCATTTCATCTTGACTCGCAGCCTCAAGCCGTATGGTGAAGTCACCCTGTTCAATATCCTTGAAGCCATTCAGGACACGGTTAGCAGACGCGGTCATGCTTCGGGTCATATACAAAGTAATCAGGAGACCTAAAGCTATCGCAAGTACGCTCAACGTGAACATAACTGTCTTAACTCTCTTTGCCGAAGCGATTATGCCATCTACGCTTGTTCTCGTCTTCTCTATTTCACGTTGCTGTAATTGCTTCATTTTAGTTGTTAACAGCCTAGCGGAGTTATGAAAGTCCGCAACCAGCTTCTTGCCTTCCTGTATCCCTTCCGTGTAGTAAACATGTGCCATTTCTTTGCCCTGTTCATGGTATTTATCAAAGACGGCCTCCAACTCATCAATCGATCTGAGTAATTCTGTGTCCCCTTGACCCTTGTATACCTCCTTAAGCTTTGCATTATTTAGCTTGAAGCTGTCCACAACGGCCGCTGCATCGTTAAACCCTTCTTGCCGATATGTCATTGACGCATATAACAGGCGTTCCATAACCTTTAAGGTTTGAAAAGCCATATTGTCGAGGAGAATCGTACAAGGCAAACTTTCATTCTCAACCCGCAGTGAATGGTCGCGCACTGTGTTAAGCGATAATATGGTGATGAACAGTATTATTACCGTAATAGAAAGAATTACACCACAACATAGTCCGAGTTTCGCACCGGTTTTCATATGCTTTAAGAACACGACGTCCTCCCTTTTTAGTTGTTGGCTCCTAGCGTGTCAGCCGGGAGCCAAGTGCCATCAGGCATCTACCTGATGGAAATTACTTTGAAGTCTTCAATTTTCATCCTCTGCCCGAGCAGAGTACCCCCTATCAGCAGCCCTTCAAGTGGAGCTACCCACAATAAGCCGCAGAGATCGGCATCATCCATATCGAAATCTTCTGCCCCAATAAACCTGCCTCCCAAAAGCTCAATACGTTTGGCGGCGCAGCGTTTAAGTTATTCACCTTCTCTGTCGGCGATAACCCTTACCGCCTCGTTTATTGCTTCAGCCAATTCTGCCCTCATCCTTGTGCTTTCACCTCCTTGCTGCCATTGTGCTTTCACTGGATTCCGTAACAGTCATTTTCGTGTCCGTTCGGCTTTTTCGGCCCATCGGCATATCAACAAATGCCCCGAGGGAAAGTTGGCAAGAATTTCAACAAGTTGACGGAAAACTGACGATTGTATCGTTCTGCAAGTCCTATGCCAAAGAAACGATGATGGATAATACAATTGACAATGATACCAACGGGTTAGCCTATAGTAACCGTCAGTTAGTTTTTGTGGGAGGCAATGTACACATACCATAGTGTCAAAAAATTGACGCCATGATAACCAGTAAGGTGCGTGAAATAGGAGATGTCCGAGGGGTGGCGTCAGAGAATAGGGCTATCCGGCGCAGATAACGCTCGCTATCCCGGTGTAACACACTCATGCGTTACCCGATTCATATCTTCAGGCGGCAGGTCAGTTCCTGTTTTCTCTGACTATGTTTCCATACCAAGACCTTCCATGATCTTACCTATCAGATCTTCCTGCGAAAACGGCTTCACAAGATAGTTCTTCGCGCCTTTGTTGAGGGCCTCAACAACCTGCTCCCGTTCACTCTGGGTTGTTGTCATTGTGACAGGAATATCCTTGAAGAGGTCGTTCGCCTTAAGTGCCTCCAGCATTTCCATACCGTCCATAACCGGCATGACCCAGTCTAGAAGGATCAGATCGACATTGCCTTTCTCCTGTTCTAGGACCTGAAGCCCTTCCTTACCATCAGGCGCTTCCAAAAATTCAAATCCAAGTACCTCAATGGCGTCCTTAACAAACTGCCGTGTTGCTTTCGAATCATCTACAGACATAATTCGCATGGCAGATTCCTTTCCTTGTACGTTTACACTTATTAGGCATTACACTCCGTGTTCTGTTACTCCCCCTCCTGCTTCACTTTATAGTACAGTCCTCTGGCGTGCGGCAGCATCTGATACTCTCGTGTATAAAAACTGACGATTGACTCCGAAGCGCCGACAAATAGATAACCATTTGGTCTCAGGAGCCGGGTGACACGTCGCAGGATGTCCTTTTTCAGTTCGTCCGAAAAGTATATAAGGACATACCGCATAAATATGATATCCTGTTTTCCAAGGGGAGAGAAGTTATCCCGTAGGTTCAACTTTTTGTACTCGACCATTTTCTTAACATCATTCGTTATAACCCACACGTTGCCGTCTTCCTGGAAATACCGATTTTTAAGATCTTCGGAAAGTCCGCGGGACATGGCAAGGCTATCATATCTTCCGGCCCTCGCAAGATACAGTGCTGTTGATGAAATGTCAGTAGCGAGAATTTCAAAATGCTCAGGTTTCAATGCACGCTCCTTTCGGGCAAACTCCAGCGCTGTCATTGCAATGGAGTACGGTTCCTGTCCTGTTGAGCATGCAGCAGACCAGATCTTTATTTTCGATCGTTTCCCCGACCGTATTTCTGCGGCAAGTTCCCTGAGAAGTACTTCATCCAGAATGCAAAACGGGCCTGCATCACGGAACCAGAATGTTTCGTTGGTGGTCATGGCTTCAACAATTTTGTCACGCAGCCCGTGTGTGCTATCCGCAACAGCCTTATGGTAGAGCTCAGTAAATGAATTGCACGCGTTTTCCAGCATAAGCGTTGTTAGCCTAGCCTGAACAAGGTACATTTTATCATCTATCAGGTGTATCCCGCAGTTTTGCTCAATATAGTCCTGGATAAGCCGGAGTTCATCCAAGTCTATGTCTGTTGAAGCAAGCATATTCACACTTCCTTTTTACGAAGAAAAGTATAGGGAAAAGGCGATTGCGTGTCAATAATGAATCTCCCCGATTGGGGTGCCCATTCCATTGACACGACAGCACATGTATCCTATACTGTTTTTATTGGAAGAGAAGTTCTTATCACCACGTTTCTCACTTGGCAGAGAGAAAAAGGTGAAGAAAAGGTTATGAGAATACAAAAACGAGTTGCATTTGCACTTATTGACGCGGGATGAAAGAGGTCCACATATGTCGAACGAAAGACGGCGGTTTACCCGCATTCCTTTCAAGGTTCATGTGGAAATAACGGCCAACGATGTTTTGTACAGCGCCGAGGAAATCAGCAATCTCAGTGTGGGTGGCTGTCTGTTGCCGATTACAGCGGATTTGGAACCGGCAACCGTGTGCCACGTGAGGATTCTGCTAACCGGAACAAGCAGCGAACTAAGCATTAAGATCCGGGGGGAAATCAAGCGCTGCGCCGCCGGGGCTGTTGCGGTCAAATTTACGTGGATTGATAGCGATAGTCTCTTTCATCTCCGGAACGTCGTTCGCTATAATTCCCTGGATTCCGACGTGGTCGATCAAGAAATTCTCTACTATCCCGGCCTAGTGTAGGCTCCTTCCACCCTTCTGAGGACTTCCTGTACACAGACACGGTGTATGCACCGGCTATGTAAGCCTCCGGAGGGGTCACCTCTTTACAGGCTGTTGCCCAAATACCTTTTCGCTTGGTCTAAGACGTTTGTTGATAGGTCTAAGGCTTGCTTCAGGCGATTTGAAAACTCGCCCTTCGGCCTTAAACAGTTCAAAGCGCTGATCTTCCGCTTCGCCAAGATTTATTAGCAGAAAGCATCTTGTCTTAACGACCGCTGGTATGAAACGGGCAACAGCCTGTTTACACGATGTGGCTGTGCCTTCGTAACATGCGCACTTAGGCTTCATGCAGTCATTGGGGGAATACGGGAGACGCTGGCTTGCCATCTGTCCGGTGGGTGGCACATTTTTTGCTGCTTTTAGACTTAGAGAAATTCTGCAACCTGAAGCCTTCTCCGTGACGGTACTGAAACCCGGGTATAGCTTAGAAGCGTAAGTGTTCAAGACAGGAAAACGTAACCAAAGCAAGTAATTGATGGAGGAACGATAGTTGGGATATATCTTTGGCAAAGAACAGCTCAAGGGTATAGAGGAGGTCTTGAGGCAGAATCTCATTGATTTGGGTGTTCATAGTGTTGTTCTCATTGATACGGCGGGCAATATTATCGTGGATCTTGATAATGGAGAAATGAAGCCCGACGTTTACTCTCTGGCGGCCCTAGCCGCGGGTAATTTCGGGGCAGTCAGTGCCATGGCCAAAATCGTTGGAGAGGGCGAGTTCTCTTTACTGTTTCATAAGGGAGAAAAAGAGTGCATACATTTCGGAAAAATAATGACGGATTTCTTGTTGATCACTGTATTCGGCCGTGAGATGGCCTTGGGTTTTCTACGTTTGAAAGTGGCTGAGTCAATCGAAAAGATAGAAAAGATTGTGAAATCCTGACATTCAGGGCGGTATTGTATTTCATCCGATTTCCCATTAAGCTTCATAGGTTAGGGAGACCGGTAAGCACACGTTGCTTTATGGGATAGTTTCTCTTGTCGTTTATAAATTCGAGAAAAAGGGAGGTTCAGGTAAAGATAGTCTATTATGGTCCCGGAAGGGGAGGAAAGACTACTAATTTACTATATATATATCGTAAGTTCAATCATCGTATAAACACAGAGATGGTCTCCATCAAGACTCAGGGAGATCGGACGCTTTTCTTCGATTTCCTTCCCTTTAATTTGGGAACAATAAAGGGCTACGGTGTCAAAGTACAGCTATACACCGTACCTGGCCAGGTCAAGTATAATGCCACCAGGAATTTGGTGTTGAAGGGAGTGGATGGTATCGTATTTGTCGCAGACTCCATGCAGGCGATGAAAGAAGAAAACCTTCTATCGCTCAAAAATCTTCATGAGAACCTGGTGAACGATAATCAAAGTATTTTCAAGATTCCCCTTGTATTACAGTACAACAAAAGGGACCTGGCAGAGCAGGGTATCCCTCTTTTATCCGTTGAAACACTCGAAAAAAACCTTAACTCTAAGCTACGGGTGCCCTCTTTCGAGGCCAGCGCTCTAGTAGGGATAAATGTGGTACCGACCCTGAAAAAGATCATAACAATGACCATGGCTTCCATAGAAAGGGAGCTGAAATAAGGGGTGAGTAGTTGGACAATAAAAACGATGGTACCGTAACCGGTGAGGTGGAAAGCCGCCTTGAAGATCTTTTTGGGGAAAGCGGGAAAGCCCCTGTCTTTATGGAAGATAAAGGTGTTCCTGAAGAATCTCCTCTCAGAAGTTTGAAAGCCATTGTCTTATCGGTGGACTGGGAGATCGATGATGAGGTAATGGGCAGGCTTCTTGAGGAGATTGGCAGATTGGAAGATACGTACAAGGATGATAAGACTCTTCTGTTGTTATTTCGGCTCTTTGGTTCGGTAGCAGCATATATCAAGACTAGAAAAGGCAATGCCCATCCTGATGCCATGAAACTGTTGAACTCGGCGTATAACAGCCTGGAAAAAGCGCTCCTGTCGAAAGATATAACCCAGGCAGAAAAGAAACAAATACTTGTTGCCCAGGTAAAAGAGTTCAAGAAATTGAAGGAGCAAATAGCTTCCAGACAAGCCGACACGGCTGGGTCCAAGGAGGTCAAACTTTTTAAGAAGACGGGACCTGTAATTGAAGAACAAAAAAACGATGTATTCGTCGAAGTGGGGCACAGGCCGCCTGAGGAGCCCACGGAGGAGCTACTACGATCCGAGATGAGTCGCATGACTCCACAGGAGGCTCTTGCTCATATTTTAGTGGAGCTCAGGCAGGTCATCAGGGCCGAATTCAAGGCACTGAAGGCGGAGTTGAAATCTTGAATATATTGAAGAGATGGATCAGCTATTATGCGAAAACAAAGTGATCAGGGGTAGACGCTCATTGCGGGGGTTTCTACCAGAAACTTCATACCAAGTGATTTCGTTGACTTTATTGCCACGGCCTCATACGTTCACCGGACATGAAAACTATCATCGTCCCTGTCCTGTCTTCCGCGCTCGGTCTGTTTCAAAGCCGCCCCGTAAGGAATTTCCCGCTGAGTTTCTATAGAGACCTTAAGATTGAAGCACCAATCCAGGGGATTCCACTTGGAAAACTGATTGTTGAGGCACTAGAACAGTATTTATTGATAACGCCAAGAAGAAAGGGAGGTGAATAGATGGGAGATGTTGAGTTTCGATACGAAATTGAGGAAGTTGTCAGAGAACATGGGTATGACCGTTTTTTAATCTTTGTTGGAGCAGGTATTAAGAGTGCATATTATCTTCTGGGAAACCAAGCACAAATTATGCGTGATATTGTAGTAGCTACATTGAGTGCCGATGATATTAAAGGGATTCTCTGTAACGCTGTCCTTGAGTTGCGCTTGGACTGCGAAGATCAGAGTTTTAAGATCGGACACTCCGATTATGTCATGGATGAGATGGGGGGGTGATTTGAATGGCAATTCTAGACGAATGCCCATCATGTCACCGGCGGCAGCCCAACATACAATCTACTATTGTACCATTGCGTTCTCTCCCGCCTCAACAGTGTGCGTAGACTGGTTTTCCGTCCTGAATGCTTCGATCAATATGCTCTAGGACCGTACACATCTCTACCTTGGTCGGGAAGCCACGTGTCTCTACCGGCATCGTGTCAAAGGCGATCGACTCCAGTCCCATGGATGCGGCATAGGATTCCATCTGCTTCTAATAAAAAGTTACGAACATGAGATGGGTATTTTGGCGAGGATAATCCTCTTCGTATTAGCTCTGGAGGGACTCATTTTTCTACTCGGCATAGTATGGATAGTCCACACTATTTGGGTTGTTTACGACCTAAGCTGAAAGATGCCATTTTCCGGTTCGGTTTCCTGCTTACCATAGCAGGACACGGTGTTGCCTCAAATAGTAAGTACTTGACTGTGATATCTTTTTGAGATCGTAACATTTTCTAGAATATAGATCTTGGCGAAGGTATCAGTGTTCCTGCCTCTTTGAGTTGACCTACCGTATGTTGTTATACACTTTCTACCTTCTCCTATTGCCTATTGACTTTCTACATTAAATAGTGTATGAGATAGCCAAATTGGAGTGTCTTTGGAGGACAATCCAAACCTATCTGGCCATTATCTGACCGTAGTTAAGCTCAGTATTCATATATATAGACACTTGAAGTGTGCTCTCCTGACAGGGGGATAGATGTTCTGTTGGGGGGTTAGCTTTTCATATAACGGGTGTGAAACATCGAAGCGAGGATGACCAATGAACAGGAAATGGCTAGTTCTGATCATCATACTGGCATTAGTTTCAATTTCTCTCTCAGCTTTTGCAGGAGGGACGTTACAGGAAGACTCCGAGCTTTTCGAGACAATTTCAACCATGTTCTGCTGGGGCGTTCATGGCGACAGCTTGGCCGAACAACCGAATTTCCGAGTCTCGTCAGTTTTCGCTGTTGCTGTCTTTAATAGTACCTCGGCGACCTTAACAAATCCTTACCGTCCAGGAGAACTTGGTGACAAAATGGCGTACGCTGTAACTGGCACTTTCCGAGGGGAGGACCTCGCCAAACAAGATCTTGTAATGTATTACGAAGCAGTAGCGATTGAAACGGTGGACAGTGTTCAGTGTTTAAAGGTTGAACTGACTATGTATCTCAAGGGTGAAAAGGTGGATGACTATGTAATCCTATATTGGGTTGCACAAGATACTCAAGGAAATGTTTGGGGCCTGAAGAAGTACAACGGATATCATGACGAAACCGATTATTATGGAAAGGACAATGCAATTCTTGTGATGCCAGCCAGCCCCCAAGTGGGGGAACAACTCGAACAGGACGAAGATGAGTACGGAATAGTAGAAGCAACTGGAGTCACGGTGACCCAGCTTAGCACAGGACTTGGACCTTACACAAACTGTATACAGATTGGATATTTCGATGGAAACCTCCGTGAGGAGACTGACTATTATGCACCTGGTGTAAGTTTGGTACTCGCACACGATGATAGTGACGAGATTGAAGGAAACATAATTGTTGAGCTGAAGGCGATCAACCCTGAGGAAGTTGAAGCCGCTGGCGATGATGGTGGAGGTGGCGGCGGTGGCTGCTTAATCAGTACCGCTGGTAGTGCTTGGTAGAAAAGCTATAATTGTCAAACATCAAGGGCAGGTCCTCACGGCCCGCCTGTTGCTTTCAACCCCACATGTAGTATGTGAACCGTCTGTCCCAAGGATAAAGGTATCTGCAATCCCTCCAATAAATTGGGTTTGCGTTATTTTTGTGATAGAAAAAATAAACCTTAACGGGAGTTCTTTGGTTCTCGAATGGAAGTCTTGGCAAGCCATTTACTTCAGGAGGGAAACCATGAGTTCAAGAATTTTGG
>CAZCWQ010000039.1:0-25274 GCA_964502365.1 uncultured Desulfobacterales bacterium
TTATACACGGGGGCATGCAGTGATAACCTTATTACAAGCTCTTCGTCAGTGGAAACCCATGACCCATCAAATCCAACCTGAGGGAGTTGTCGATGAAATCATCTTTGGAACGGCGTAACCTCGAAATCGCCTACTGCTGGAACTTATGGCTCGTGGTGGGATGAGAATCAGCGAGGGGTGTCAAGCTTGCGCCGAATACAGAGGGCATTCGAGCGTCAGCGCTGTGTTTTGTCCTTGACAACAAGCTGTTAGAGCACTACAGAAAACTGATCCAAATGTGAAAAGGAAGGGCCAGCCGGGCCGCCATGAGCACTAAGGAACATAAAGCCCACACCCCAAAGTCTGTGAGGCTTGCCGTGCTAACGGTTTCCAGCACTCGCAGTCTTGCCGATGACAAGAGTGGGAAGTGGATAAAAAAACGCGCTGAAAAGAAGGGGCATGTGGTAGTGTTCCATCAGGTTGCACCTGACGATGAGGCTGTCATATCTGACACTGTTCGCACGGTCATTCAACAGTACAATCCCCATACAATCCTTGTAACCGGCGGCACTGGTATCGGGCCTGCGGATGTAACCATTGAGGCCGTCCGACCGATGTTTACGAAAGAACTGACGGGATTTGGACGCCTATTTACATATCTTAGCTATGAAGAGATCGACTCTGCGGCATTGCTCTCCAGAGCCACAGCAGGCTTAATTGGCAAAACCCTTGTCTTCTGTATGCCGGGAAGCCTCAAGGCCTGTAAACTCGCCTGCAAAGAACTCATCTTTCCTGAACTTGGACACCTTGTAAAGCACACGCACGAAGGTTGACGGCTTCGTAAAAAGTCCAACTTCTGTGTTGCGCTGCATCCTTCGTCACTGCGACGTACTATAAGTACGCCTCATTCCTCAGAATTTGCGCGCCTTGAATTTGGAGCTTTTTACTTTGCCGTCCAATTTGAACTTTTTACGAGTTCGTCAAGGTTAGCAAAGAGACGATTTGTCTGTTGGAGACACAATTTATCTGAGAACCTTTTTAAGTGCTCTTATCTTGTCCAGTGTATCTGTGTAGATATCTTTTTTCGAAGGGTTGAGTTCGAGGGCCCTTAAGGCAAGGCTTTCCGCCTCATTCAAGTTCGTCCGCTTTATGTAATACAGCCATGCAAGATTATTGTAGGCATCAGCATTGCAAGCCGACTTTCTTATTGTCTGTTTGTACGATTCTTCTGCCTTGTCCAGTTCTTTTTTCTGAAAATGCAAATTGCCGAGATAAAGATAAGCAATCGGGAGTTTTTTAGCTGCCATTCGGTACTGTCTTATTGCATTGTCAAACTCGCCTTTGTTCTCATAGGCAGTCCCGAGGTTCAGGTGCTCCTCGGCAGTGAGTGGGTCTTCAAGTACGATAATTCTCGGAAACGAACAGCCACAGAAAAGGAGCAATGAGCAAAAGGCAAACAGCACGGGCTGGGATATGTTAGGCCTTGAATTTGACATATTGCTCATGAATCGAACAAAACCGACTTTTTAAGAAACCGTCAATGTCTGGGAGTCACCAGCATCGTCCAGCAGGCTGTTTTTTCCCAAGACTTCAAAAAACCTTTGAAGGGTATGAACCTGAGCTGGTCTGTTCCCGAATTTGCCAAGATTCCTTTTTCGTTGTACCCTACAACGACCATGAAATGGTTCTGCTGATAAACCCAGAAACCATAATCAACCAAGACTATCATCGGGTAACCCAAATCAATGTTGTGCCTTATGTCGTTCAGGTTGCCGGTGTACTGCGTGGCATTAACGCTCTTCCTTTGTGCATACAGGATCATGTCAATGTCAAGGGTCCCCCTTGCAGATTTACTGTATACTTCCGCTGCAATATCCGCAGGGGAAACGCCTGCCTGCCAATAATTTAAAACGCCTGCAAGTGCGGCAGGCCCGCACTGGTAATTTTCCTGAGGATAGAAGGGAACATTTTCAATGAGGTGATGGGCCTTGACTTGCCTGATGTCTGGAGCCCTTGCACATGAAAAAAGCAAGAAGGAGACAAAGGCAAATATGGGCAGGCATGTGCGAACCAAAGGAATTGATCTAATCGAGTTGTCAGGCAAGGCAACGTACTACTCAGAGCATCAATACTTTACATCCCAACCAGACTGTGATCAGCCGCTCATTACAAATAATATATTATGCTGCTCTCCACACAGTAACTAGTTTGGATCGAGAAATGGATGGGAAAACTAGCGCTACTTGCTCTGAACAACAACTGTTCTTCCCGTGATCTGAAACCAAATTCCAACCAATATTCCAATAAGAAGAATCACCACCAAGACCTCAAATGCGCCACGGCCGAGCTTGATTTCATCAAGTCTGAGGGCGAGCTGATGAATCTGCTGGTTACTGAGTCGGCTCAGCCTGGCTTGAATTTCATCGCGGGACAACCCGAATTCCTTGAGCCTTATTCTTATCATCTTTGTCTCAAGAATCTCTTGAATACTCTGAAGGTCGGAAATCCTGTCAAGCTGTGAAAGGGCCAGTGTATCAGATGGGGAAAACCCTGCGTAAACCTTAGGTACAATGCCTATCAAAAACATCGCAAAAACGAGATACCATGACACACACCTAAAAAAAAGCTTTGACATGTCACCCTTCCTCCTTTCACATATTTCTTCGCACGTGGGCTTCTGGTTAGGCTAAATTCTCGGACGATATTTGTGACGAGAGGACCGACAAGACATCCTCAAACGTATTTGACTGAAATTTTACGGGGAATTATCACTAAAGCACTTCTCACGTCAAGAAAATTTGGCGAACCCGGGAAAAGTCTCTATCAAAGATTTTCATTGCAAGATTTTTTTTCAATGATACAAGGACAAACCAAAAAAGGGACGTACATGAGCAGATGAAGCACGAACTCCGCAGGCGCGTGTAGGTGCGCAGGTGGCGGCAACAAATATGAAAGCGTTATTGGCCTTAGAGGACGGAACCGTGTTTCATGGCAAGACCTTTGCCGGAGACGGAGAGGTATCTGGCGAGGTAGTTTTCAACACAAGCATGACAGGCTACCAGGAAGTCTTGACGGACCCCTCTTACAAGGGACAGATAGTCACCATGACTTACCCTCTCATAGGCAACTACGGCATCAATTCCGAGGATATTGAATCAGAGAAAATCCAGGTTGAAGGATTTGTTGTTCGGGAATATGAACCCCTGCCGAGCAATTGGCGGTCCCAAGAGAGCCTGGCCGATTATCTGAACCATCAACGAATCATTGGCATAGAGGGTATCGACACCCGCGCTCTGACGCGACATATCAGACTGGCTGGGGCAATGAAGGGAGTGATTTCAACACAGGACCTTGATGTTTCCTCTGTAGTGAAGAAAGCCGCAAGCTCCCATGGCCTTGTAGGTCGAGACCTGATCAAGCGGGTTACATGCAACAAGCAGTACGAGTGGCCGCAAGAGAAAGAGGTCCGCTATAAAGTGGTTGCACTCGATTGCGGCATGAAGTTCAACATAGCCCGGAGCCTGGCCAAGAGAGGATGCCACGTGACCATAATGCCGGCCCATAGCAGTGCCGAGGAGATCAGGGCCATTGGGCCTGACGGCGTTCTAATCTCCAATGGCCCGGGAGATCCTGAGCCTATTACCTATACGGTTGACGCCGTCAAGAGCCTGATCCCAGACTATCCTATCTTCGGCATCTGTCTGGGCCATCAGTTGCTGGGTATGGCCTTCGGCGGGAAGACGTATAAGCTAAAATTCGGTCACCACGGATCGAATCATCCTGTAAAGAACCTCTTGACCGGTAAGGTGGAAATCACGGCCCAAAACCACGGTTTTTGTGTGGATATCGATTCGATCAAGGATCCGGAGATTGAGATAACCCACATCAACCTAAACGATAAGACACTTGAGGGCATGAGGCATAGGAGCCTTCCTGTATTCTCTGTGCAATATCATCCAGAGGCCTCTCCCGGCCCCCATGATTCAAGCTACCTATTTGACGATTTTATTGAGCTGATGGAAAAGGCAAGGGGATCTTTATGAACGTATTTTCTCTACAACGACAGAAGCTTAACGTCTGAGGAAGTTAACGTGATTCTGATCATTGATTTTGGTTCCCAGTACAATCAGCTTATTGCCAGACGTGTCCGTGAGTGCCGTGTCTATTGTCGGATTGAACCTCCCCGGATAGGCCTTGATCAGATCAAGGCAATGGCCCCGGAAGGGATTATCCTCTCTGGAGGCCCGGCGAGCATCTATGAGAGGAACAGCCCAAGGGTGGACGCGGGCATCTTCAAGCTAGGGATTCCAATCCTGGGTATCTGCTATGGCATGCATTACATGGTCGATGCCTTGAGGGGTGAGGTCCGGCGGGCGGATAAAAGGGAATACGGGTTTGCCGAGCTGCACATAGATAAGGCGACAGGCATTTTTGCAAAGGTTAAGAAAAAAACCAGGTGCTGGATGAGCCACGGGGACACAGTTGGAAGGATGCCCAGAGGTTTCAGGGTGGCGGCATCGACACCGAACACCAGGGTGGCGGCTATGGAAAATGCCTCAAGAAGGCTTTGCGGTTTGCAGTTTCATCCAGAAGTTGCCCATACGCCTGAAGGGAAAAGGATGCTGACAAACTTCCTCTTCCAAATGTGTGCCTGCAAGAAGACCTGGACGATGAAAGCTTTCATCCGAAACTCCGTCAAGGAAGTAAGGTCGGCAGTGGGAGACAAGAAGGTGATCCTCGGACTAAGCGGAGGAGTGGATTCATCGGTCACCGCCCTTCTCTTGCACCAAGCTGTCGGGAGGCAGCTGATCTGCATCTTTGTGGATAACGGCCTTTTAAGACAAGGTGAGGCAGAACAGGTCAAGGGGCTTTTCAAGGAACACTTCAAAATGAACTTGAGATTTGTAAGCCTCAGAAGGGAGTTTCTCAAAGAACTGAAGGGAGTTGTGGATCCCGAGAAAAAGCGAAAGATTATTGGACGCACATTCATAGCTGCCTTTGAAAAGGAGGCTCGCAGCATCCAAGGGACGGAGTTTCTCGCCCAGGGGACCCTCTATCCTGACATCATCGAGTCGAGATCGGCCTTTGGAGGCCCAAGTGCCGTGATCAAATCGCACCACAACGTAGGGGGGCTGCCCAAGAAGATGCACCTCAAACTCATTGAACCACTCAAGCACCTTTTCAAGGATGAAGTCCGTGTGCTTGGAACAGAGCTTGGGCTCCCCGAAAGTCTTGTGTGGAGACAACCGTTCCCGGGTCCTGGTTTGGCCATACGGATTATCTCCGATGTCACCAAGGCAAGGCTTTCCATCTTGCGCAAGGTGGATGCTATTCTTCTTGATGAGATCAGAGCAAATGCCCTTTATAAGAAGCTGTGGCAGTCCTTTGCAGTACTGCTTCCACTAAAAAGCGTGGGTATCATGGGCGACCAGAGGACGTATGAACACATTGTGGCTATTCGAGCCGTGACAAGCACCGATGCCATGACCGCTGACTGGGCAAGGCTCCCTCATTCACTCCTTGGAACGATATCCAACCGAATCATCAATGAGGTAAGGGGCGTTAATCGTGTTGTTTACGACATCAGCTCCAAGCCGCCGAGCACGATTGAATGGGAATAGTATTGTATAGAGCGACCAATGCCAAGAAGGATCGACATATCAAAGATTCTGATAATCGGTTCCGGGCCGATTATCATCAGCCAGGCCTGCGAGTTTGACTACTCAGGTACCCAGGCCTGCAAGGCCTTGAAAGAAGAAGGCTATGAGATAGTGCTTATTAACAGCAACCCTGCCACTATCATGACCGATCCTGAGATGGCGGATCATACCTATATCGAGCCGATCACACCTGAGATGGTCGCCATGATTATCGAAAAGGAGAGGCCCCAAGCCGTTCTTCCGACACTGGGCGGGCAAACCGGCCTGAACACGGCTGTCCAGGTCGCTGACATGGGGGTCTTGGAACAGTTCAAGGTGGAGATGATAGGAGCCTCGGTTGAGGTTATCAAGAAGGCCGAAGACCGGGACCTTTTTCGGGCCGCTATGGAGCGTATTGGGCTCCGGGTGCCCAAGAGCGGCATTGCCCGAGACGTCGAAAGTGCTCGAGAAATTTCAGATAAGATCGGCTTTCCAATCATTGTCCGACCTAGTTTTACACTGGGAGGCACCGGTGGCGGTGTTGCATATAATCTGGAGGATCTTGACACCTGGGCTGCCTGGGGGCTAGATGCCAGCCTGATCCATCAGATCATGCTGGAAGAATCTGTGATCGGCTGGAAGGAATTCGAATTAGAGGTAATGCGGGACCGAAAAGACAATGTAGTGATTATCTGCTCTATTGAAAACCTCGATCCAATGGGCATCCATACCGGAGACAGCATTACGGTGGCACCGGCTCAGACTCTGACCGACCGGGAATATCAGTTGATGCGAGATGCGTCCATGGCCGTGATCCGTGAAATCGGCGTGGAGACAGGGGGATCCAATATCCAGTTTGCCGTCAATCCCAGGGACGGGGAAATGGTAGTTATAGAGATGAATCCAAGGGTCTCGAGGAGCTCTGCCCTTGCCTCCAAGGCTACCGGCTTTCCCATCGCCAAGATGGCCGCCAAATTGGCTGTTGGTTATACGCTGGACGAGCTTCCAAACGACATCACAGGAGAAACCGTAGCTTCTTTTGAGCCGTCCATTGATTACTGCGTAGTTAAGATCCCGCGGTGGACCTTTGAGAAGTTTCCGGAAGCCAGAGATTATCTCACGACATCCATGAAATCTGTGGGAGAGACCATGGCGATTGGCCGGACGTTCAAGGAAGCTCTCCAAAAAGGGTTTCGTTCTTTGGAGATAGGCAGATTCGGCCTCGGCGCCGACGGCAGGGGGCGATCGGAACAGGGCGGAATTGTCCCGTCGCCAGAAGAGATTAGGGCCAAACTTGCCAACCCGAATTCCGAGCGCCTGTTCTATATCCGCTACGCCATGAAGACGGGGATGGATGTCGCGACCATCCATGGTCTTACCGGAATAGACCCGTGGTTCCTGTACCAAATTGCCCAGATCGTTGCTGTTGAAGAAAGAATCTCGCGGGCCGGCTATCCGTTGCAGGAAGATCTTATAAGGGAGAGCAAAGCCTATGGGTTTTCAGATCTTCAGTTGGCCTACCTTACTAATAAGAATGACAACAAGATTCGGGCGTTGCGCAAAGACCTTGGCATAGAACCAGTATACAAACTGGTGGACACCTGTGCTGCCGAATTCGAGGCCCGAACGCCTTATTATTATTCCGCATATGAACGAGAAGACGAGGCCCGTGTTTCCGACCGTCAAAAGGTCATGATCCTAGGTGGTGGACCAAATCGTATCGGACAAGGGATCGAATTTGATTATTGCTGTGTACAGGCATCGTTTGCCCTGAAGGAAGAGGGCGTTGAAAGCATCATGGTCAACAGCAACCCGGAAACGGTGAGCACAGACTATGACACGTCCGACAAGCTCTACTTTGAGCCACTTACAACAGAAGACGTGCTGAATATTGTGGAGACAGAAAAACCTTCAGGGGTCATCGTGCAGTTCGGCGGACAAACGCCGCTTAATCTCTCAGCTGACCTGGCAGAGGCTGGGGTGCCGATCATCGGCACATCGCCTGAAAGTATTGCCTTAGCCGAGAATCGGGAGCTTTTTAAGAATGTCCTGAGAACGCTGGGGTTGAGGCAACCCGACAACGGAACGGCCATGGGTGTGGCAGAAGCTGTAAGGGTCGCAGATAGCATAGGATATCCGGTTATCGTGCGGCCTTCTTATGTCCTTGGTGGACGTGCGATGCAAATTGTGTATGACAGGTCCTCGCTGGAGGCTTTTACACGCAAGGCCCAGCTTGCTTCTCCTGATCACCCGATCCTTATTGACAAATTCCTTGAAGATGCTATCGAGATTGATGTGGATGCCATCTCTGACGGGCACACCACTATCATAGGTGGGATCATGGAACACATCGAAGAGGCCGGCATCCATTCCGGAGACAGCGCCTGCGTGCTGCCTGCGCAAGGCGTGCCACCTTTCCTTCTAGAACAAATCAGGGAGCATACCGGTGCGCTGGCAAGGCAGCTAAATGTGGTTGGGTTGATAAACATCCAGTTTGCCATACAGGATGAACAGATTTTTGTCCTTGAGGTCAACCCAAGGGCGTCGCGGACCATTCCCTTTGTGAGCAAAGCAACGGGTATTTCTTTGGCCAAGTTGGCCACCAAGGTCATGCTGGGGCGGACATTGACGGATCTGGGACTTACTCGTGAAGTGGCACCCCGTCACGTTTCGGTCAAGGAAGCGGTGTTTCCCTTTAATCGCTTTCCGGACGTAGACATCCTGCTGGGCCCTGAGATGAAATCCACCGGTGAGGTTATGGGAGTGGATACGGACTTCGGCAGGTCCTTTGCCAAGTCTCAACTGGCTGCTGGACAGCACCTGCCAACACATGGAACCGTGTTTGTCAGTGTGAAGGATGGAGATAAGGACGGCATTTATCCTGTGGTGCATCAATTGTATGAAATGGGCTTTGATTTTTTGGCCACAAGTGGGACCTCTCGTCACTTGCAAGACGGGGGGATTGAGAACCGTTTGGTGAAAAAGATTGCCGAAGGTCGTCCCAATGTGACTGACCACATCAAGAACGGGCAGGTACAGCTGGTAATCAACACGCCATCGGGCAAAGAAAGCGCAGGAGGCTCCGCAATAATCCGTCGGACAGTCGTCAGGTATGGTGTGCCCTACGCTACGACCTTGGCCGGTGCCTGCGCCATGGCTTTGGCCATCAAGACGATGAAAACACAAAGGCTAGGGGTGCAGTCACTGCAAGAGTTCCATAGAGATCATTAGTCATTCGTCACTGGTCAGTGGTGCGATGCCGGATGCTGGATGACAAGATAATAAGTGCAAAGAAGTCTTTCAACGTGTCGCAACGTGCAAGATAATGGATGACAAAGATTAGGATGAAACGGCAGGCTTTCAAAACGTTGAGTTATTGTAACGGCCCAAGGGAGTGCTGCGGTGTCTTTGGTGTGTTTGGACACGATGATGCCGCAAAGTTGACGTATTTTGGTCTCTATGCCCTCCAGCACCGAGGGCAGGAGAGTGCCGGCATCGTGACTTCCACTGGAGAGTCGATCCATGAGCACAAAGGGATGGGACTTGTCTCTGAGGTGTTCAATGAGTCCGTGCTGAACAGGCTTCGAGGCGATATGGCTATAGGTCACGTCAGGTACTCCACAACCGGATCTTCTGTTCCAAAGAATGCACAACCCTTTGTGGCGACCCATGCCGGCAACACCCTTGCCATCGGCCACAACGGGAATCTGACCAATGCCAGACAGCTAAGGTGTAGCCTGGAAAAAGGGGGTTCTATTTTTCAGACCACCATGGACAGCGAGGTTATCGTGCATCTCCTGGCCCGGTACTTGGGCCGTGGCATGGAGGAAGCCCTGGTCAAGGCAGTTTCACGAATACAAGGCGCCTATTCGTGCGTCTTGATGACCCAAGACGAGCTCATTGCAATTCGAGACCCCAATGGGTTTCGGCCTCTGTGTTTGGGAGTGCTGAATGGAGGATATGTTGTAGCCTCTGAAACATGTGCCCTTGACCTGGTAGACGCACGGTACCTGAGGGATATAGAGCCGGGGGAGATACTCATCATTGACAAAAAGGGCCTGAAATCGATTAAGCCGTTTCCTGAACGCAAACACAGCTTCTGTATCTTTGAATTTATCTATTTTGCCAGACCTGACAGCAACATTTTTGGCCATAATGTATATGGAGTACGAAAGAGGCTGGGCAGGAAGCTTGCTCAGGAATATCCTATTGAGGCCGACTTTGCCATGCCTTTTCCCGATTCCGGAAGCTATGCGGCTATCGGTTTCTCTCAGGAGTTGGGTATACTCCTGGAGATGGGGGTTATCCGTAACCACTATGTGGGGAGGACTTTCATTGAGCCTGTGCAGTCGATGCGGGATTTCGGGGTAAAGGTGAAACTCAATCCGGTTAAGGACATCCTGCGTGAGAAGCGCGTCATCATCGTCGAAGACTCCATTATTCGGGGTACCACGAGCAAGATGCGCATTAAGACATTGCGGGAATCAGGGGCCAAGGAAGTTCATATGGTTGTTAGTTGTCCGCCTCACCGTTATCCCTGCTACTATGGTATTGACTTTTCAACCAAGGGGGAGTTGATTGCTTGTCAACACACGGTGGAGGAGGTGAAAAATTTCATTGGCCTGGATAGCCTTTGCTACCTGAGCATACCCGGCATGCTTGAAGCAACGGGAGTTGATGAAGACTGTTTCTGTCTTGCCTGCTTTGATGGTTCATACCCGATCCATCCCGAAGAGGATATTTCCAAGCTGTGTCTTGAGTATTAAGGTGTGAGACCTTTGGAAAACACCTTTTCACTTGTTTCCATGAACTTTTTGACCCATCTACAGGTTAGCTCACTAAATCGCAAGAACTCGGCCTAAGGGCCTCAAACAGCTTGCGATTTGCCCAAGTGGGCCGTTCGCTTCACCTGGATGGGTGCCCCAAAAAGTCCATGATGATCGTTCAAAGGAGTTATTCAAAGGTCTCAGGATAGCTAGAGAGGCGAGGATGGAATCCGTATTTACTTTTCAGGGTGCCAAGAAAATTGTCTTTGGCCAGGGGGCTGTGGGCTGGCTGGCTGATGAGGCTAGGGCACTTGTCGGCAAGAAGGTTTTGCTGGTTCTTGACCGTGGCCTGGCACAGATGGGTGTGGCCCAAAAGATGATCGATCCGCTGGAAGCCGGTGGAATTTCCTATGTTCGGTACGATAAGGTCACGCCGGAACCAGAGCCGGCTTTGGCGGATGAAGCAGCTGATGTGGCCAAGAAAGAAGGCTGTGACCTGGTTGTTGGCATTGGCGGCGGCAGTAGCCTCGATGTGGCTAAGGCGGCCGCGATGCTGGCCGAAAACAGTGGGAGGGCTGAGGACTACATCGGGCTTGAGGCCGTACCAAAGCCTGGTCTGCCGACTATTATGATACCTACTACTGCTGGAACGGGAAGTGAGGTGACATTCACAGCCGTTTTTACTATGCGAAAAAAGAAGGCAAAGGGAGGGATTAACAGTCGGTTCATGTATCCGGACGTGGCGCTCTTGGATCCTGAGTTGACCATGAGCCTGCCACCACATCCGACTGCCACTACCGGCACCGATGCCCTAACCCATGCTATCGAGGCCTTTACATCGCAGCAGTCCAACCCCATGAGTGATTTAGTGGCCTGTAAGGCCATAGGCTTTATTGGGGCGAATTTGAGGCGAGCCGTTGAGCGTGGAGACGACCTAGAGGCCCGAAGTAATATGTTGTTGGGAAGTCTCATGGGGGGGCTTGCACTGGCAAGTGCAGGCGTCGGAGCCTGCCATGCCCTCGCGTATCCCCTTGGAGCTTTTTTTGATGTTCCCCACGGCCTGGCCAATGCCGTTCTTTTGCCTTATGTGATGGAATACAACCTGGAAAGTGCAGACGCAAAATACGCCCAAGTTGCCTCGTTGATGAACGGCGGGGTGTCGGGAGATACTCAGAAATCGTCTGCACAGGCGAGCGTGGAGGTCGTAAGAAACCTTTCGGCAGACATCGGTATCCCTCGGGGGCTCCAAGATCTTAATATACCGGAGTCGGCCATAGAGGAAATGGCCGAGATGGCCATGACCGTGGTCCGACCCATTGAGAACAATCCGAGAAAAGTGACAAAGGAGGCTGCGGTCAAGATTTACCAAGCAGCGTTTTAGTCCCGGGGCAGTTTTACGTGAGTCAAGATGTGAATAACAGTTTAGTTGCCAAGCAATGAAATCCGTGTTTTTTGTGGCGGAAAACTCACTGAGACGATTTAATTGGTTAAGCGTAACGGGTTCCGGCTTATCCTGGTTAGGGTAGGGAGGAGACATATGCCTGGCTTTGAGGTTTTTGGGCAAGAAGAAAAGCATGAAGTTATGGATGTCCTGGATAGTGGGGTGCTTTTTCGCTATGAGTTTGCTGAAAAGCGAAAAGGGGTCTACAAAGTGGCTGAATTTGAAAAACAATTTGCCCAATACTGCGGTGCGGTTTATGCACAGGCAGTATCGTCAGGCACCGCAGCGCTTCGCGTGGCCATGGCAGCCCTTGGTATTAGTGCTGGTGACGAGGTCATTACGCAAGGATTCACCTTTGTGGCTACGTGGGAGGCTATCCTGGACAGTGGGGCGGTTCCGGTCTTCACGGAGGTGGATGAGACCCTGACCATGGATGTTGGAGACCTGGAAAAAAAGATTACGCCTCGCACCAGAGCCATTATACCGGTCCATATGCTGGGGGCGCCGGCCCCAATAGACGACATTATGGCTGTTGCGGACAGACACGGCATTACCGTCATAGAGGATACCGCCCAGGCCTGTGGTGGAACCTTGCACGGTCATCACCTGGGAACCTTTGGAGCCATGGGGATTTTTTCTTTTGATCCGGTAAAGACTATTACCACAGGTGAGGGCGGCATGGTCATAACCGATGACGCTGGCCTTTATCGCAACTGTTCAGAATACCACGACCATGGCCACGATCATGACCCTGACCTGGAACGGGGGCTTGAAGGTCGCCGCTTCATAGGGTTTAACTACAGGATGGGCGAGCTTCAAGGGGCCATAGGGCTGGCACAACTGGCCAAACTGGACACCATTATTGCTGAGCAGAGGAGACATAAGGCGGCCATCAGGGGAGCCCTTGAAGAGGTGGAAGGGGTTACTTTTCGCAATATCCCGGACCCCGAGGGAGATACCGCGACATTTCTAGCTTTTTTTCTGCCTGACGGTAAAACGGCCGAGAGGTTCAACGAGGTATTATCCGACGAAAAAGCCGGTGCCATCTATTTTAGGGAGAATACCTGGCACTTTTACCCAAAGTGGGAGCACCTCCACCGAGGACTGACTCTGTGTCGCACTGGATGGCCCTTCAAGAGGACGGGGCAGGGGGGAGACCCAAGATACTCACCAGACGATCTTCCAAGGTCAGAGGCGATATTCAGCAGGCTCCTGGTCTATCCGATTCCGGTGAAGATGACTGACGATCGTCTCAAGAGCATTGTCGCGGCAGTCAACAAGGCAGCCACCATTGTGCTTTAGGGGTTGTACAAGAAGACCTTCACATTGCCTTGGAAAGCCCCATACCAAAGAGCTAGACGAGGTTATGTAGAGGTCTTAAACAACCCCGGCCAGACCGGCTGAGCCGAATAATGAAAATAGTGGCGATTATTCCATGCAGGTATGATTCGGAAAGGTTTGAAGGCAAGCCCTTGGCACCGATATTCGGCAAACCTATGATTCAATGGGTTTACGAAAGGGCCCAACAGGCTACCATTGTGACTGACGTGGTGGTTGCCACCGATGACGAGCGGATTTGCAGATGCGTTGAGGCTTTCAATGGCAGAGTGCTTATGACAGCAAAATCTCACAGGTGCGGATCAGATCGAGCAGCAGAGGCAGCAAGAAAACTCGACCTAGGAGACGAAGATATTGTCATCAACATCCAGGGCGATCAGCCGGCCTTTGATACCAGGTGTCTTTCAGAGCTTGTATCACCACTCATAGACGATTTCAGGCTTGTCATGAGTACCCTGATTTACAAGATAACCGATCCGGCAGAGATTAAAGACGCAAATCACGTGAAGTGTGTGTCTAATAATGAGAATTTTGCCCTTTACTTTTCCCGATCTGCGATCCCCTTTGGCCGTGATGGTTCAGTGTCATTCGATATTTTCAAACATCTTGGGATATATGCCTTTCGCAAACGTTTTCTGGATCGCTTTGCCTCCCTGCCGGAGGGAAGACTTGAGGCCATTGAGAAGCTCGAACAACTAAGGGCCATGGAACACGGCTACCGGATCAAGGTTGTGGAGACTCGTTATGATTCGAAGGAGGTTGACACGCCTGAAGACATTGGCAAACTTGAGACCATCCTCGAAAAAGAGAATATTTGGACGTCCCGGGATCTCCCGAATTCCTAAATTCCTAAATTCGCAATTCCTAAATTCTTTCTCGGCGCATCCGGGTTAGGAGAACATGTGATTCTTCAGACAATAAGAGGTTTTTTCAAGACAATAACAACAACCGGCTTTTACTTCGGCAGGAGCCTGCAAAGCGTTCCAGAAGGCTCTGTGGTAATCTTCCCTTATAACGCTTACGTCTTTAGCTGTGGCATAACAGGTGTTCTAGCCTTCAAGGGCCGATCTGCTGAGAAAGACCGTTTCTCCCTTCAAGACCTTGAACAGAAGGTAAAAAGCCTGTCTGAACACTCCCGGCAACACTTTGAGAAAAAAGAGTCGGATGAACTCTTACAAGAGATAAAGCGGCTGTGTGAAAAGCTCAAGACTCAAGAAGTCTTTTGTGAAGTGTTTGTTAACAAGAGCTATCAGGAAAGACTGTCGATCCTTTGTAAGAAGCTTGAAGGTGTGATTGAGACCGAAGACAGTTTCCTGACGCAGAAAAAGGGACGCTTGGCTGCAAAAGAATATGAAGTCATTGCTCGCCGCGGGACTGTGTTGAGGGATATCCTGTGGTCGTTAAAAGATGAGGTCATTGAAAATGTTGATAAGATAACCGCCCTCGGACGCTTTGACCAATGGGAGAAGAACATCGTTGCCGTTAGTATCTTGAAGGAGGTCAACCTTGTCTTCAACAACCTTGATCGACTTGAGGTCAGAGGAAGAGACTCTGCCGGGACTTCCATACTTTTCGTGCTTGATGAAAACACCTTTTTACAGTACCGACAAAAGCTCGAAGACGAATCCCTGCTCGATGAATTTAAGGCCAGGCAGGCGGGTCAAATCTTGCTCAACCGCGGCATCACGACCAATAAGCATGCTACTGACGTCTCTGTGGTATTCACATACAAGATAGCGGCCGAGGTGGGAAGCCTTGGAGATAATGTTGGGTACTTAAGAAAGCAGGTCCGCGATGATCTTGTGTTTCAGCACATTATCAGGCTTGCGCATATCGATCACAGTATTGTAGCCCACACCCGCTGGGCATCGGTTGGCGTGATCAGTGAGGCCAATTGCCATCCTGTTGACAATGATCCAACCGATTCTCGTGGCATTATCCATGTGTGTCTTAATGGAGATGTTGACAACTACCAGAGCCTGCGGCGGGATTTTGAAAGACAAACCAACAGGTGCATCGCCGGCGAGATTACCACTGACACGAAGATCATCCCGCTCCAGGTAGAGAAGCATCTCAAGACACACAACGACATTGAGGAGGCTTTTCGGCTTGCCGTGAGCGATTTTGAAGGCTCCCATGCCATAGCCATGCACAGCGATCTTGCGCCGGGAAAGATTTTTCTGGCGCAGAAAGGCAGTGGGCAGGCCATATTCGTGGGTCTTGTTCGGGACCATTTTGTATTGGCTTCTGAGGTGTACGGGTTTGTCGAGGAGACCTCTCGTTATGTAAGGATGGATGGCGAAAAGCTGGCAGATGGGATATCGGGCAAGACACAGGGCCAGGTATTTGTACTGGACTCGGATTCCAAGGGGGGCCTTGAAGGTATCAAGGCCATGTATTATGACGGAACGCCCATCAAACTTTCCGAAGAAGATATAAAAGAGACCGAAATTACGTCAAGAGACATAGATCGGCAAAATTATCCCCACTATTTCCTGAAAGAGATCTCAGAATCGCCCCGCTCTGTTGAACAGACTATTCAGGGTCGAACTGCCCTGGTTGAACAAAACGGCAAGCAGTGCCCGCAGATCCTGCTGGACGATTCCGTCATACCGCCTCGACTGGAATCAGCCTTCACACAAAACAGAATCCGCAAGATCTTTTTCATAGGCCAGGGCACGGCAGGGGTGGCAGCTTCAGGTTGCACGGTATTGCTCAGGGACTATTTGAACCACACGAATATCCGCGTGGCCTCCTTTAAGGCCTCTGAATTCAGTGGATTCATGCTCGATGATACATTGGAGGACACCCTTGTTGTCGCAATCTCTCAGTCCGGAACAACCACCGATACCAACCGCGCCATTGACATGGCAAGGGGGAAAGGGGCCCATACACTGGCGATTGTCAATAGGCGTGATTCTGACATTACATTCAAGGTCGATGGTGTGTTTTACACAAGTAGCGGCAGAGACATTGAAATGTCAGTGGCTTCCACCAAGGCATACTATTCTCAGATTGTAGCGGGAAGCATCTTGGGTCTCAGGCTGTCCCAATTGACCGGAAGCAAATCAGACGAGTTTATTGCAGGAGAGATAGAACGCCTTTGGAAGCTTCCTGCAAGCATGAAAAGGGTGCTGGAAACGCAGGAGCAGATCCGACAGTCAGCAGAGAAATTTGCAGTTACAAAGACAGACTGGGCCATTGTGGGCAGTGGCCCCAACAAGATCTCTGCCGACGAGATTAGAATAAAACTGAGCGAGCTTTGCTACAAGAGTATTTCCTCAGATGTGGTTGAAGACAAGAAACACATCGACCTTTCTTCCGAGCCCCTTATCTTTGTATGTGCAGCCGGCAACCGTGATCATGTGGTCAGTGACATCGTGAAAGACACAGCCATTTTCAAGGCCCATGAGGCAGTGCCGATTGTGGTCGCAACAGAAGGCGAGCACAGATTTGATCCGTATGCCGATGCAGTGATTCACGTGCCTGAGGTGGAGGAACGCCTAGCGCCCATACTGAACACCCTGGCAGGTCACCTGTGGGGATACTATGCTGCACTGGCCATTAACGAGGAATCTCGGTACCTGTTCAATTTTCGGCAGGAGATTCACAAGCATATTGACACGTCGGTAGACAATGGTCTTGACGTGTACGAGATAGTGTTGGACAAGGACTTTAGGGAAAAGGCCGCCGGTTTTTACAGGACCTTCAAGGAAAGAATAAGGCAGAACCGGTACGCCACGGCCATGGCAATCCATGCGGCATCAGATCTCACGCTCTTGTTAAAGTACCTGTCGGGAAGACTGCCTATCAAAGACTTCGAGTTTGACTTTGGGGCCAAGGGCACAGCACCCAACATGCTGACGACCTTCCTTGGGTGTATAGGAAGAATCATCAATGAGATGGCACGACCCGTAGATGCCATAAAACACCAGGCCAAGACGGTCACAGTGGGCACGAGCAGGATATCGGAAAAGGTGGGAGGGCTGATCTTTGAATCACTCGAGGACCATGGTTTTAACAAGAGCCAGCTTACCACCAGTAATGTCTTGGTATTGAGGCGTTTGCAGGAAGTTGTTGCTGAGATAATGGGGACTACCGTTTACGGGATAGGCGGGCTAAACATTCTGGGAGAGCCTGTTGAAGATTCGACCATCCAGCTCCTAAAGAAAGAAGGGAGTTCTGCTGCCCTTGTCTCAGGAGTTGAGACAGACAACAGGCTGAGGGGGACCAAGCAGATTGTCGTAAAGAACGGAAATGTCTTTATCGGCAAGGGCAAGAGAGACAAAAGGAATATCCTTTTGGTACCGATTATATCATCGGGACCCCATATAGACCACCTCGTGCTGTTCAACGT
Source organism: uncultured Desulfobacterales bacterium (assembly GCA_964502365.1). Lineage (GTDB taxonomy): Bacteria > Desulfobacterota > Desulfobacteria > Desulfobacterales. The sequence goes on from CAZCWQ010000039.1 coordinate 17,521, forward strand.
TGGATTTAAAAGGCAGATTGAGTTGCAGAAGAAGGTTGACGCCTTGGGCGGCAAGTACAGTCACATTCGACATCTTGTTGAAGAGACGAGCCTTTCTTGGAAGGACGAGTATTTGGAGCTCCTTGAGATTGAAGAGCTATTTGGCATATCTGCCGAAAAAATTTCCGACCGTATTGTATCGGGATTCAAGAATGGTGAACTCGTAAAAAGTCCAAATTAGACGGCAAAGCCGTCAAGGATCGGACAGGAGGATCTTTATAACATGCCTTTTCCCACCAAGTTTATCTTTATAACAGGGGGTGTCTTATCGTCTTTGGGCAAGGGGCTTGCTTCTGCGGCCATCGGTGCGCTCCTTGAGAGTCGAGGCCTAACCATAACGCTTCAGAAGCTGGACCCTTATATCAATGTGGATCCCGGCACTATGAACCCGTTTCAACATGGAGAGGTCTTTGTGACCGATGATGGGGCAGAGACTGATTTGGATCTGGGCCATTACGAGCGGTTCACACACGCTAGACTTGGATGCAACAATAACTTCACATCAGGCAAGATCTATTACTCAGTCATCACTAAGGAGCGTCGGGGAGATTATCTGGGTGGTACGGTTCAGGTTATTCCACACATCACGGATGAAATCAAGCGAAGTATTATGTCCGTGGCCAAGGATGTGGATGTGGTGATCGTTGAGGTAGGCGGCACCATAGGTGATATTGAAAGTCTCCCTTTTCAGGAGGCCATCAGACAGTTCAAGTCAGACGTGGGAAAAGACAACGTACTTTACGTCCATTTGACACTGGTTCCCTACATACGGACGGCTGGTGAGCTAAAAACCAAACCGACTCAGCACAGTGTCAAAGAGCTTCAAAGCATCGGTATCCAGCCCGACATATTACTTTGTCGTACCGACCGTTTCTTGTCAAACGACATTAAAGCAAAAATAGCCTTATTCTGCAATGTCGATGTGGATCAGGTCGTTACGGCAAAGGATGTTGAGACGATCTATGAGGTTCCGCTCTTGTTTCACCAGGAGCGATTGGATGACAAGATCGTGGAGCTGCTCAATATCTGGACCCGGGCCCCCAAGCTTCGGCACTGGAAGCGTCTTGTGGAAAGGGTCAAAAACCCGAAGGATTCAGCAACAATTGCCATAGTGGGCAAATACATACATCTGCGTGAGTCTTATAAAAGTCTGAACGAAGCCCTTTTCCATGGGGGCATTGGCAATGATTGTAAGGTGAGCCTCGATTTTGTGGACTCGGAAAGCCTTAAAGAGTCCAGTTGTCGCAAACGCCTCGAAAAGGCGGATGGGATTCTTGTGCCGGGCGGTTTTGGTGCACGTGGAATTGAAGGCAAGATAATGGCGATCCAGCTTGCTCGAAAAGAGAAGATTCCATTTTTCGGTATCTGCCTTGGCATGCAAATGGCTGTGGTAGAATATGCCTGCCATGTGGCGAAGATGGATGGAGCACACAGTACGGAATTTGACGAGAGCACCGCCTATCCTGTCATCTATTTGATGACAGAGTGGTTTGACTACAAATCCCAAACAGTACAAAAAAGGGATGTGACATCTGACAAGGGTGGAACAATGCGCTTAGGGGCCTATCCGTGTCTGATCAAAGAAGGCACGGTAGCCTATAGAGCATATGATAAGAAGGAGATTTCAGAAAGACACCGTCACAGGTATGAATTCAATAATGAATTTGCCGAAAGGCTTCGGGAGTCAGGCCTTGTCTTGAGCGGCTCTTCTCCGGATGGACAGCTTATTGAAATTGTGGAAGTGGCAGACCACCCATGGTTTCTCGGATGTCAGTTCCATCCTGAATTTAAATCAAGACCCATGGAGCCTCACCCTCTCTTTGTTTCCTTCATTCGGGCAGCTCTTGACTATAAGGCGCAGCGGACCGGATAAGACCTTTGAAAAACGCCCCCTTTTCCCCAACTACCGCTTCAGGCTCAAACCGGACTTATATGATCACCTCTGGAACTTCCATATCTCCTTGACGGAAGGCATTCACAAACGCATTGACAACTTCGGGGTCAAACTCTGTGCCAGAACCTTTGACGATAATCTGTTTGGCATCAAAGGCAGACATGGCCTTGCGATAAGGGCGATCGCTGGTCAAAGCGTCATACACATCAGCCACTGCGATAACACGCGCCCCCATGGGGATCTCATCTCCAGAGACCGGGTGGTATCCGGAGCCGTCGAATTTGTCGTGGTGGGCTAGGATTATAGGAATAATCCGACGCAGGGGTCCTCCCACCGGCTCCAGTATTTGGACGCTTTTATCCACGTGTTTTTTTACCCCTTCATACTCTTCCTGCGTCAGGGCAGAGGCCTTGTGAAGGAGTTGACGGCTAATGTCCAACTTACCTATGTCATGAAGCAGCGAGGCGTCACGTACGTCTTCGATCTCCTGTTTGCTGAGGCCAAGGTAGGCGGCTATTTTGGCTGAATAGATGGAGACGCGGTAACAGTGATTTTCGGTGTATTTGTCCTTGGAGACAAACTGGCGCAAAATGAGCAAGAGGCCATGGTAGGTCTGCCGAAGCTCTCTTATTCTTGCTTCATGTTGTTCGTGGAGTGTTCCCATGGCATAGGCGGTAATTATCAGAATGCCGGCCCAGGCCGTCAGGTCGTACCAGCGATCTTCAACGAACCGGGTTGCTCGGGTTTCAGCCAATAAGTCGGGGTTGTAATGGACGAGGAGTCCAACCATAAATACACTGGCAAAGGCCGTTAAAGTGGCATGACGCCGGCCGTAGAAATACGCGGAAAAGAGGGTAGGCAGGGTATAAAAACCTAGGACCATGCGCTGGGCGGTGACCAAATAATTCATGATCGCCGCAATGATCAACAAGGACAAGATCAGCCATAGTTCCTTGTTGGCGTCTGCAAAGCTCCCATTTACTGAAGATTTGATTTTCGCGATCCAATTGTCTTGGGGTTCTGATCTCTCGGAGGGGGAAGCAGCCCCGTCGGCAACTGGCGTGGGGGTTTGGTAAGAAATTGATTTTGGGGAAGGTGCACTTCCATCTGTCTCGATAGAACCTTGTGCCACCTTGCGCTTTGGGACAAAGTCAACTGTCGCTCCGAGCTTCTCAAGGTTTGAAGCTACCATCTCTGCCGCTTTTGCCGACATATTCTTGCTCAGAACAACAGGCGCCTTTTTCACCAGGCTAATCACTTTTTCCCTTGAAACGTTTTTGAAAACCTTTGTGAGAAAGGCCCCGACTTCTTCTTCCACTTTTCCGTTTGGGACGGCTTTGAGAACCAAGGTTCCCCTGTTGTGTTCGATCATGGTCTCCCTCCAAGAATTCCAACCTGCGCGGTTATCAACAGGTTCGACACTTCCATTTTTACATCGGCTTCTTGGGTTACATTCTTGAGAAGTTTGTAAGAATCTAGCCTTTTGAAAAGAGCGTAACGCTTTGGATGTATAAAAAACCTCCGGGTACTGATACCTTTTCCTTCGCTTCGAGCCTACCGGCAGTCACTCAGAAAAGGTGTCAGTATCCTTCGTGGTGATTTAGTAGATTTTCATAAGGCTAAAGTGTTACAAAAGAGCTAGACTTTGCTCAATGTCGTTTGCAAAGTGGCCTTTTTCAAAGTGCTGAAGTGTTTCGGAAGTTTCAAGCCCGGTCTATGTTATATTCCGCTTTTATCAAAAACTGACGGACATTTTCAGGAAACGTCTTGAGTTTTTTGTGCAAAGACGGGAGAATTCTTTTTTCAACAAGTTCGGCTACGGACCTCTCCGAACAATTGATTACCTTTATATACTCGCCAAGAAAGGCGGTGGGCAGCTGACTTTCCTTCTTGCCTTCCATATATTGACAGCATAGGTGGGCGATGTGCAGAACGGTGACATAGTGCCTGTATTCTTCCGGAATTTTTGCCGGAGGCAACCACTCGGGATAGCATTGATATTCAAGACTCAGACAGACTACATCAGGGATGTTCCATTGCTTTAGGAGAAGCGATCCGATTTTGGAGTGGTCGAGCATGTTGATGAGAAGCTCCATTTTAGGGTGACGTTTTTTTAACAGAAGAATAACGCTGTGGCCGATGTCGTGGAGCAGCCCTATGGTACTGATCGTAACCGCTTTCCTTGCTTGGCTAAACTGAGCTATCTCAAAACCCAGAAAGGATATCATCATGGAGTGAAACAGTAGGCCCTTAAATTCGGGAGTCTTTGGCATGGTACTTCGGATGCCAACATCCATAACCAACTGGTAGACCTGGTTGAAACCGAGCAGCAAGACTGCGTGTTCGAAGTCTGAAATCTTGCGCTGAAAACTATAGTATGCTGAATTGACCATCTTGAGGACCACACTCACCAGGGAGGGATCTAACTTGGCCAGTTCGGCCACATCCCGCGTGGAAACGTTTTCGTCGGCCAACAGTACAGCGAGCCTATTGGCGTACATGGGCAAACGGGGAATCCCTTTCAAGAAGCCTTGGATCATCTCAGAGTTTGCATAATGATCAGTCCTGGTCTGGAGGAAACGGGCCACGTGAGAAGTCAAGTATTCGTTCCTGGCGGACAGATTTGCCTGCCTGGTGGTCAGATCATTTATTCGTCGTGCCGACCGGTTGTGCAGATTCCTATAAACAGCTAACTGGATTTTGGGGGAAAAGGTATTAAAGCTGGCCTCGTCCAACAAAAAGACACTTAGTGGTTGCAGTGCCACGGCTGAGGTGGTTCTGGTCCCATTTTTATAAGAAGAAGCTGCCGGAATCGAATCGCCCTGACAAAACACAGATATCCGTCTTGAGGCCCCGTTTACGCTTTTTAGAATCTGTGCAGAACCTTCAACGATCAAATATAGCGTCTGATCAGTATCCCCCTCCTTGACCAGGATGTCACCCGTGTTTAGCTTTCTGACACTGGTGGTGTTGTAAACAGAAATGAGATCCTCGTCGCTTAACCCGTAAAAGGCGGGATGACAGTAAGGTTTCTTTTGTTTCTCAACAGCAGTGGTCATAGCCCTTTACCACTTTGCATAACAAAGCCAGCGTTGAGTTTCAATGAGGCTGAACAGCGGTTCATAGCAAGCCTATTTTTGGCCTGAAAAATTGAGCCTCTCCATCGAGACTTCACGTATGGACACTTGCAAATTGCAAGATTCGTTCCATATTTCAATGCATATTTACTAGATTATATGACTGGACTCAGTCTAAAGCCTTTTGTGAGCTCACGGAGCGAGCCAAAAGGTTTTAGACCAGATTTGGACCTGAGGGCGGGAATATAGGGATTTTTGTTTAGGCAACAGCCCGTTGACTTACAACATATCTACCGGGTCAATATCAACGACCACCTTTATATTGCCCTGGCGGAGTTCCCGTTCAGCCTGCTTGATAAGGGCCTCAGTCAGTGTATGTAATGATCCTGCTTTTTGTCCCTTGAGCAGAAGCTGCCATCGGTATTGTTTCTTTAGCCTGGGCAGAGGGGCGGCAACAGGTCCCAGGAGTTTGATCTCCTTTTGATAAGTCTTGTTTCCAGATTGCAGGGACCTACAGATTCCCCCCAACTGCTGAGCGTACCGGGCCGTTTTTTCTCTGTCCTTTCCTGCCACAAGGATCTGTATAAGACGTGAATATGGGGGATACCAGAGGTCCCTCCTGAAGCGGATCTCGTGTTCGTAAAAGGCTGGATAATCCTGATCCCCTGCGGTGAGAATGCAGAAATGCCGGGGATTAAAGGTTTGCAGGATCACCCGGCCGGGACTCTGGCCTCTACCTGCTCGGCCCGCCACTTGAGCCAAAAGCTGAAATGTTCGCTCTCCTGCCCGAAAATCCGGAAAGTTTAGGGATAAATCTGCACATATGATCCCGACCAAGGTGATCCTCGGGTAGTGATGACCCTTGGCAACCATCTGGGTCCCAATAAGTATGTCTATGGCCCCTTGCCTGAGCCCTTGCAGGATTTTGACCAGAGCTCCTTTTCGGGCTGTGGTGTCCCGGTCCATTCTAGCCACCCTGGCTACCGGAAAACTTGCCTTTACCTTGGCCTCCAGCCTTTCCGTGCCGATACCAAGGAGTTTGACCTTGTGGTTGCCACAGGACCGGCACCCGAGTGTTTCGGGGCAACTGAAGCCGCAGTAATGGCATCTGAAGGTATTGGCTCCCTGATGAAGCGTCATGGTAACATCACAATTTTTGCAGCGCACTGGTTCACCGCAGTACGTACAGATAGGGCAGTTCGCAAAACCACGACGGTTCAGGAAAAGGAGAACCTGCTCCCCCCGCCCCAGGGTTTCGGCAATGGCTTGGTTCAGTTCTTCGGTCAGAAAAGGTTTGGAGCGTCGTCTTCCCTTTGGCTCGCGTAGATCGACAATAGTGACTTCCGGCAACACGCGGTTTTCGATACGTTTCCGGAGATTAAGACCCCGAAATTTTCTTGCCCTGACATTGTGGTACGATTGTACGGATGGTGTCGCAGATCCGAGCAGTGCCACAGCACCTTGAAGCTTGGCTCGGACCACTGCTAGATCCCGTGCATGGTACCGCAACTTGTTTTCCTGCTTATACGAGTCGTCGTGTTCTTCATCCACAATGATCAAACCAAGCCGCTCAAAGGGGGCGAAGATTGCCGAACGGGCACCGATGGCAACCATTGCTTCATTGCCAACGATCCGCATCCACTGATCAAGGCGTTCCCCATCGCTTAACGCGCTGTGAAGAAGCGCAATGCAGTCTCCGAAGCGGGCACGAAAGAGCCGTTCTGTTTGTGAGACCAGAGCAATCTCCGGAACAAGCACCAAGGCTTGGTGGCCCCTGTCCAAGGCCGCGGCAACAGCATGCATATAAACCTCGGTCTTCCCGCTTCCGGTAATGCCGTAAAGAAGATATGTTTGAAACCCTCTGTCGAGCATTTCCAACACCCTGGCCACTACTGAACTCTGCTCCTGCGTTAGGATCGGCGCATGGCATTCTGCCTCTATCAGCTCGCCAAACGGATCCCTATACACACTGCGTTCTACCAGGCCCAAAAACCCTTCTGCGGCCATCTTTTTGACTATGATCCCGGCTGACGGGATCTCGATCTTTAATGTCCTTAAAGACGTTTCGCCGCGGCCTTCAACAATTGCCAGGAGCCTTTGCCTGACCTCGGAAAGTGAGGAGGGCGAAGGTCTGCCTGCCACTGGTGTCACATACAGTTGCTTCTTTGGTCGGACCCTGCCAGGCTTGAGCTCGTGCTCCCTGATGACCCAACCGGCTCGCTCGAGCCTCCTGAGTATGCTCGCAGAAATCTCCTTTTTTATGTTTCTGGAAAGTGTGCCCAGTACCACAGCACTTTGGCCCTCAAGGGCTCCGAGTACTGCGCGATCAATGCTTGTCAAAGACTGCTCCGAGAGCGCCGAACGTCCTTTATCTGTAATGCTTACGGCTTGAACATGCTTGACGTTCAGGCCACCGGGCAGCGCACCTTTGATGACTTGGCCGACGGGATAGAGATAATAGCTGCTTATCCAACGAAAGAACGGGATCATAGAGGTTGGAAAAAGCGGTAGGTCATCCAGGATATCCAAGACCTCCTTGATACCCTCCTGATCCGTGGTGTTAAGGAGGTCAAGGATGTAGCCCGTGACTTGGCGGGTCCTGAAGGGGACCAGGACCCGCTTTCCTGCCGCAGCAAGGGGACGAAGGGGTGCTGGCACTTCATATGTAAACGTTTTGTAAATGGGCAGGGCAACCGCCACTTCCACGAACAGTTTTTCAGGGGCAGACAACGCTTGATTCCCTT
>CAZCWQ010000040.1:0-5444 GCA_964502365.1 uncultured Desulfobacterales bacterium
ATGAGTGTAACACATTACGTGTTTGAAAAAGACCCGTTTTGTGAACGACATTGAGAGAGCTTTGCAGAACCTCGGAAAGCAACAATTATGAGGTTTTTGGGGCACCCATCCGGGCGAAGCGAACGGCCCACTCTAGTGGGCAAATCGCAAGCTGTTTGATCCGCCGTAGGCGGAACCCCGCAGGCGGAGAGTTCTTGCGATTTAGTGACCAAGCCCGTAGATGGGTCAAAAACCTCATATCAAAGAGCGATACGAGGTTATGCAAAGTTCTCACTGAGCAATTTTGGAAAAAGACGCTGAGGTATTATATCAGCGGGAACCTATGACCTTGTCGGGGAGAACCCGGAAAAACGCCTCGCAATCCACAGCAACAAGAGCAGTCCAGGGATGGCTGCCCCAGTGGTCACAATAAAGAAGCTTATCCAGTCCATGTTGTCAGCCAACCACCCCCCTGATGAGGAAAGGAGTGTGCGGCCAAAGGCCATGAAGGATGTGAGCAGGGCATACTGGGTAGCAGTGTAGGCAATATTGCACAGACTGGACAGATAGGCCACAAACGCCGCAGTGCCCATACCCCCGCTGAGGTTTTCCACAGCGATGGTGAGACTGAGCACGAAGGGGTCGTTGCCCACCATGGCCAACACTGCAAACATCAGATTGGACAGCATCTGAAGAATACCGCACACAAGCAGGCTCTTCAGGATACCTATGCGATCGACGATAACACCGCCGATCACGCCTCCGATTATTGTGGCAGCCAAGCCAAATACCTTGCTAATATTAGCTATCTGTATCTTCGTGAAACCGAGTTCCACGTAAAAGGGGTTCCCCATGACCCCGGCTAGGGCATCGCCGAACTTGTACAGCAAGATAAACAGCAGGACCACTAGCCACCCGCGCCTGGCCATGAACTCAGCGAAAGGGCTAATCACCGCTCCATATATCCAAGCAAGGGCCTTTGCTTTCTTCCCCTTCAAGTGCGGGCGTGCCTGAAGATAGGCCTCAATTCGTCTTTCCTGCTCCAAGGATTGCCTGCTCTTCCGCACCATTGGCTCCGGGTTCACCAAAACAGTGACGATCCCAACGGCCATGAAGGCAGCCATGGCCACGTAGGTGGCAAACCAGCCCACATAGGTCGCCATGTACAGGGCCCCTGCCCCGGAAACCAGCATACCAATGCGGTATCCGAGCACGATCGTGGCAGCCCCGGCACCGAACTGGCGTTCCTCCAGAATCTCCACCCGGTAAGCATCGATGACGATGTCTTGAGTGGCAGACCAGAACGCCACCACGATGGCAAAGACGGCGGTCAGCCCTGGGTGGACCGCCGGGTCCGTGGCGCCCAGGCCGGCAATAGTGGCAATGAGTGCCAGTTGGGTAATAATCGCCCACCCGCGCCTACGTCCCAACAGGCGAGTCAAATAAGGAACAGGCATGCGGTCCACCAAGGGGGACCACAGGAACTTAAAGGTGTACGGAGTGCCCATGAGAGCGAAGAGGCCGATGGTGGTCTTGCTCACCCCCACTTCTGCCAACCAGAGACTGAGTGTTCCAAAGGTGAGCGCCAGGGGCAACCCGCTGGAAAAGCCAAGAAATAGAAGGGAAAGGACCCGTCGGTCAGTGTAGACGAGACATGATTCTAACCATCGTCGTATATGAAAGGGATAAGGGATCAGGTTACAGATTTTCTCCTTCTTTGCCCTGGTCGCAGGATCAAGCAAGCCAAGGGCGGCAGAGTCAGGCAAATCGATTGGGCGAAGCCGTGAAAGGGGATCTTTTCCACATTGACGTAGTCCTTATTGCCGAGGTTGCTTCCCCCATAATAAGCGGAGTCACTGTTGATCCGTTCACGGTAACCATGCTTGCCTGGTACGCCGATTCTATAACCGTTTCTCGGCACAGGGGTGAGGTTCAGTACGCAGACCAGATGGCACTTCTTCCCAAAACGAACATAGGAGAGCACACCAGACTTCGAATCGTTGCAGTCGACCCACGAGAAACCCTCTGGAATAAGATCAAGTTCCCACAAAGCGGGATGTTTAAGATACAATCTTCCGAGATCTACCATAAGTCGCTGAAATCCCTGACGCATTGGGTCTGACTGAAGATGCCAATCAAGGCCCTTTTCGTGATACCACTCATCCGACTGAGCGAGTTCGGTGCCCATAAAGAGGAGCTTCTTGCCAGGGTGTGTGTACATGTAGCACAGTAGAAGTCTCAGGTTGGCAAACTTTTGCCATTCATCACCCGGCATTTTTTTGAGAAGGGACCCCTTGCCGTAGACCACCTCATCATGGGAAAATGGGAGGACAAAATTTTCACTATAGGCATACATCATAGAAAAAGTGAGGTTGTTGTGGTGGTATCGCCGGTGAATCGGTTCCTTGCCAAAATAGAGCAAGGTATCGTGCATCCATCCCATGTCCCACTTGAAACCAAAGCCAAGGCCACCTAGATACGCCGGCGAGGTGACTCCTGACCAAGCGGTTGACTCTTCGGCAACCGTGAAGCAACCGGGAAAGAGCCCGTATAGGGCCTCATTGAGTTTCCGGAAGAATTCTATAGCTTCGAGGTTTTCATTCCCCCCGTAGCGATTGGGTATCCACTGACCGTCTTTTTTCCCATAGTCAAGATAGAGCATGGAGGCTACGGCATCGACCCTGAGGCCGTCAACATGATACTTATCCAACCAGAATAGGGCGTTGGCAATGAGAAAATTACGTACTTCGTATCGACCAAAGTTAAATATCAGGGTCCCCCACTCGGCATGCTCTCCCTCGCGGGGATCCTGGTGCTCATAGAGGGCCGTGCCATCAAAGAGCCGCAGGCTCCAGTCGTCTTTTGGGAAATGGGCGGGCACCCAGTCCACAATAACCCCAATGCCCTGCTGGTGACACGTGTCCACGAAATATTTGAAATCATCGGGGCTCCCGAATCGGCTGGTGGGAGCATAATATCCTGTCACCTGATAACCCCAAGACGCGTCAAGGGGATGTTCGGCAACAGGCAAGAGTTCCACGTGGGTAAACCCGAACTTCTTAACATGATTGGCTAGCCTGGAAGCCAGCTCTCGATAGGTGAGCCACCTATTTTTTTCTTCGGACATGCGCATCCATGAGCCAAGATGGACTTCGTATATGGCCATGGGTTCGTCCCGCAGGTTGTGCTTGGTGCGACCGGCCATCCACATATCGTCGCCCCATTTATAGGATTGCATATCCCACACAATGGAGGCTGTTGCAGGCCTGAGCTCCAAGGCGAAGGCGTACGGGTCGGTCTTGATTCTCAGATCGCCGTTTGCAGTCTTGATCTCATACTTGTACAATGTGCCTGCTTTTAGGCCAGGGATAAAAAGCTCCCAAATTCCAGAGGCGCCCATCTGCCTCATGGGAAAAAGCCTCCCGTCCCAGGCGTTGAAATCACCGACTACGCTCACTCTTTTTGCACTGGGCGCCCAGACGGCAAATGATACCCCGGTCACGCCATCAATGCGGCATGGATGAGCCCCAAGCTTCTCGTAAAGGCGGTGATGGCTCCCTTCTCCTGCCAAATAAAGGTCCACGTCTCCCAGAGTAGGCAAGAATCGATAAGGAGCATCGCTCTCCCAGTGGTCTCCGTTGGCAAAGGTGAAACTAACCCTGTAACGCAACGGGAGTCGTCGCCGGGGAATAAAGGTAGCGAAAAGTCCACCCGGATGGCATTTCTCCATAGCTATAGGCTTCCTTCCCTTGACCAGTACTTCGGCCTTGATCGCCTCGGGATGGAAGGCCCGTACTATAACCCCCTTTTTCCCTTTCACCTCAAAGGCGTGTGCTCCGAGTACGCTATGAGGATCAGGGTGCTCCACCCTGACGATCCTTTCTACGTCTGCTGGATGAATCCCTGTCATCAAAGATTTGTCTGGCATTAAAAAGTCCTTCCCAACAGCATCTTGAATATTAACGAAAACATAATATATGAGCCCTCCAAGAATCAAGCCAAAACCTGAAACCATGCCATGCTACTCTTAAACGTTTCACTACCTGTGGCCAGCGCCCCAGGAGTCTTGAAATTATTGTGACATTCTTCTATAAGTAAGAAAGTGGGTTGGTATCACGTTAACCTCGGGAATATTGCGGGGTGAGACCGCGGCTGGCGCTGTAGATGAAAATATGGGGCCAAATTCCAAGTAATTTCTGAGAAACGGTATTATTATATTTTGAGGAAAGGGGGCTGTGATGGTTGTTCTGTATGTTACCTCCATTGAAAGATACGTCGGCAAGGGCCTGATAACTATAGGATTGATGGACCGGATCAGACGAGATGGTTTCAAAGTGGGCTATTTCAAGCCGATAGGGCACCGTCCATTGAAGGTAAACGACACGGTCATTGACAAAGGCGCCCAGCTCATACATAGCCTATTTGAGCTTCAGGATCCGCTTGAGCAGACTTGCCCTGTTGTCATTACTAAAGAACTGATCAGACAGAATTACAAGAATGATGTCACAGGACTGCACAGAAGGATAGAAGCGGCCTTTGAAAAGATATCAGAACAAAAGGACTTGGTGCTGGTTAGCTGTGACAACAATTTCAGCGAGGGCAGTTCCTTTGGCTTGTCAGGCTCACAACTCATCAAATTATTGAAGGCTTATCCCCTATTTGTGGAGATGTATGAGAGTGATTTTTGTATCGACTTTCTCCTGGAACTCAAGAGGGTCATTGGCCAGCCTACGATGGGGGTCGTCTTCAACAAGGTGGGCACTGTACACTTGGAGGAAATCAAGGAATTTGTTTCACCTTTTCTCCAACGCAAGGGAATGGATGTCTTTGGGCCCTTTCCCAGAGATACTCTACTGGGGTCTGCTGGGGTCAGAGATCTCGTGGATCACTTGGGGGCTGACGTGGTTTGCTGCAAGGACAAGCTGGACGGTCTGGTGGAAAACTTCCTGGTAGGCGGCATGCAGGTGGACAAGTTCATCACATACTTGCTCAAGAGCCCAGCGCCAGGGATTATTGTTGGAGGGGATCGAACAGACATTCAGCTTGTTGCTATAGAAAACGGTGTACAATGTCTCATCCTCTCTGGAAACCTTTACCCCAACAAAATCATCACAACCAGGGCTGAAGCAAAGGGTGTGCCCGTGGTTGTCGCGCAGGATGATACTTACACAGTGGCAAGAAACGTGGAGGCCATTGTTGGCAGACTCGGTTTGCTGGACAGAAAAAAGATAGATCACGGTATCAAGCTGGTAGACGAAGGCTTTGATTTTGAAAAACTCTATTACAGGTTGGATCTCCAGCCGACCATTTGAGCGGCTACCTCTAACGTGCGAACCACTGCCTTGAGGAAGGACCCCAGCCCTTGAAGCGAGGATTCCAAAGTCTGAAAAAGAAAGCGAGGCGAGGACATATACATTGAACAATCATTTGATTTGGATTGACTTGGAAATGACCGGCCTGGACCC
>CAZCWQ010000040.1:5544-11412 GCA_964502365.1 uncultured Desulfobacterales bacterium
ATACATTGAACAATCATTTGATTTGGATTGACTTGGAAATGACCGGCCTGGACCCGGAAAAGGATGTCATCCTTGAAATTGCTTGTGTGATTACCGACGGCAATCTTGACTTGGTAGCCGAAGGCCCTGATATAGTAATAAAGCACCCTGAAGAGATACTTTTGGCCATGGATCAGTGGTCCCGGATACACCATAAGGCGTCCGGCCTTTTGGGTAGAATTAAGACTTCTGAGTACGACTGTCAGACGGCGGAACAGATGACGCTGGAGTTTGTGTCCTCCTATTGTCGGAAAGGGCGTTGTCCACTATGCGGGAATTCAGTCTGGCAGGATCGCCGGTTTCTGGTCAAGTATATGCCCTGTCTTGATGAATTTCTTCACTATCGCAACATCGATGTGAGTTCAATCAAGGAACTGGTCAAAAGATGGTACCCTGCCCTCCCCTCATTCAGAAAGCAGAAATCCCATCTGGCATTAACGGACATTAGGGAGTCGATAGCCGAGCTGCGGTATTACCGCGATAGGGTGTTCGTTGCCAAAGGGCAAATCTGATTCTAAAACTGTATCTGGATCCTCATCTTGTTATGCCCTTCATCCTGAATCGAAAGGAAGACCTTCCCCAGCCGTTCACACCAGGTTCGAACATCTTTCTCAAAGGTCGGACAGTCTCCCAATATCTCCAAAATATCACCAGGTTTCATGTCTGGGGCCTTCACGGCAATCCTGAGAACCGGCTGAGGGCACTTCATTCCGAGCGTGTCCAAAACCTCTACGGCCATAATCACTTCTCCTTCCTTTGATCAATACGGTTGACCGCCCTACCCCTTGCCTGCAAAGCACCAACAAAGCACAGGCTCCGCTGATCCTGGAGCGGAAGAGGCTTTAATCAGTTCTTTAATACATATCCTTATCACAATTATAGACATGTGTCAGCATTTTACCTTCAAAGCTAGTGCGTAGCACACGCAAGGCACGGATCATAGGCTCGAAATGCCATCTCTACCATATTCAATTTGCCACCGGACGTGTTTCCACCAGTTATGAGGGCTCGGGCAGCCTTTTCAACGGACATGGAAATGGCCGCAGCATTGTTCTGGGTAGCAACCAACAGGTTTAACTCCTTTATGATTGCATTTTCATCGGTCTTATAATGATGAAAGAGTGTACCTCTCGGGGCCTCACACACACCAACGCCTTCTGTGGGGGTTTGACTGGGAAGATTCCTTACCTTGGGACTTGTGAGTTCCTTATCTCTGGCAAGCTCATCCATCCTTTCTGCTGCATATAAGACCTCAATGAGTCTGGCCCAATGGTAAGCCAAGGTGTTGTGAACCGGTTTGTTTCCCAGGGTATTGAACATCTTCTCGTACTCCGCCTGAGCCAGAGGTGTCGCCATTCCCTCAGAGGCATTCAGGCGGGCAAGAGGGGCAACCCTATAGATTCCACTATCCTGTCCATCTGTGAATCCCTTCCAGCCGACGCTTTTCAAATAGAGCAGCTTCTGATAGCTCCACGGCTCAACCCGTTCCTCCAAATGCTTCAAGTAGTCTCTTGCCTCAAATCGGACGAACTCTTTGCCCTTGGGATCAACAACCCGGAGCTGTCCATCATAGAAATTTACCTTACCATTATCATCTACCAGGCCCATATAGTATGTCCTATGGCAGAAGGCCTCACTAGTCAGCAAGCTCATGTACTCTTTATCGTCCAGAACCACATCATGAAATATGTCCAATGTAAATTGGGCAAACTCTACTGCATCTTTTGTCACAACCAGTATCTCAGCTCTATCCTTCTCGGTCAACGGCCTTGAAATTCCGCCCGGAAGACCACACACAGGATACAGGGCGCTTCCACTAATCGTTGCATTTACTCCCCGTGCCCGCTTTCTTATGTCGATCACCTTTTTCCCGATTTCCACACCCACGGTGTCTATTACGCCAAGGATATTCCTCTTGGCACTGGGAGCACCCGGACCAACTATAAAATCGGGGCCGCCCAGAAAATAGAAATGCAGTAGATGGTCCTCAAACATAAATGCATTGTACATGAGCTCTCTGATCTTTCTTGCCGCAGGAGGCGGCTTCACCCCAAAAAGATCATCCAGTGCCTTGCTTGCCGCAGTATGGTGGGCAGTAGGACACACCCCACAAATCTTCTGCGTAAGGGCGGGCATCTCTTCCGCCGCCCTTCCTTCGCAAAACTTCTCAAATCCCCTAAACTCCGGTACTTGAAAATAGGTATGCTCTGCATTGCCTTTGTCGTCAAGAAAGATATCGATCTTTCCGTGTCCCTCCAATCTTGTTATGGGCTCAATTGTAATTCGCCTACTCATCAGCTCCGTCCGGATATCTTGCCTTTCAACATGGAAGTGGCCAAGCTATATCTGTAAAACAGCCCGGCAGGATCTGGGATTGAATCTGCAATCTTTTTCAACTCCTCTTCGTCCTGTGAATCGAAAATGGAAGCCAGGAAGGCCAAGGATTTTGCCCCCTGGTCCTTGACATTCTCATTAGGCCCGAAGCAACCGCGACACGGCATATTTGCATTGATACACCTTGCACCGCAACCCCCCCTCGTAGCCGGGCCCAGACAGATTATCCCCTCCTCCAAGAAGCACTTTTCAGGGTCCCACTGTGTTTCATAAAGTCTCTTGAACTCTCTTATCCGCAGTTTGTCGGGCCTGGCGTCTCTTCGAGGGCACGTATCGCATAGGGCCTTGTTGTCGGCCAGTACGCTCCCCTTTGAAGGAAGCCTCCCCTCCAGGACCGCCATGATCGCTTCTTTCATCAGCTCTGGCGTTGGAGGACAACCTGGGATGTAATAGTCGACTTCTACCACCTGGTCTAAGGCCCTTACACTGTCCTGAAAACTTGACAGCTTGATTTGCCTTCCAAATTCTGCGGTCTCACTCTGGGGCAGTACCCCGCGAGGGTTTCTTACGGTGGAGACTTCTTGGTATGATCTGCTCAAAACATCTTCATGTCCATAAAAATTACCCAGTCCCACCACACCACCAAGATGTGCGCAGCTTCCATGCGCTATGAGCAACCTAGATTTCTTCCTCAATAACCTGGCCATATGCTCCTGTTCATCCATCCTGATGGAGCCATTTATCAAGGTCGCCGAAATCCCTCCGTCATCTATGGCTGCAACATCCTCATACCTGAAATCCAAGGCTACCGGCCAAAAAACGATATCCACTGCTGTGGCAACTTCAAGGATGTCCTCTGCCAAGTCGATGACCGATTCCTCGCAACCACCGCAACTCGAACACCAATATAGGGCAATTTTTGGTTTTTCTGTCATACGCTAGATCAAACTTGATAAAATCGTAAAAAGTCTTTTGCGAACGACATTGAGCAATTTTGGAGTTTTTTTGAAAAGGCTAAACTCTTACAATACTCCAGATGTCTGAAAAAAAGCGGAGTTTCCAATTTTCCCTCGACTAAGTAACGGCCCAAGGCCCCTTATCTTTTCAACCATTTCCGAAACAACCTCAACGAACTTGTCTCGATCACCGGCTGAGATCCAATCAAGCCTGAGTCTGTCATCTTGTATGCCAAATTCTGCCAGCATTCTTTTAAGTAAGGTGTATCTCCGGAGTGCCTGAAAATTGCCTTCCTTATAATGGCAGTCACCAGGGTGGCACCCCAAGATCATGACCCCGTCAGCCCCCTCTTTGAAGGCCTCAATTACGAATTGGGGGTCAACCCTGCCGCTGCACAAGACTCTAACAACTCTTATGTTTGCCGGATACTCCTTTCGCGCCCTGCCCGCAGCGTCTGCCCCCTCATAGGAACACCAGTTGCACAAGAAACCGACTATCTTCGGTTCAAAGCCGTCCATCTTTATTTGCCTATTCGCAAGAATGTTGAAGCAACCCTTTTATCTCTGCAGATATCTCACTGTCCGTAAAATGGTTGGCCTTAATGGCTCCACTGGGACAAGCAGCAGCGCAAATTCCGCATCCTCTGCATAAGATTTCGTTGAGCGCAACACGTTTTTCCGTATCATCGTAAGTTATGGCCTTGTAGGAACACAGACCGATACATATCTTGCACCCAGAGCAAAGGTATGTATCGACTTCACCAACTGCACCCTCAAGCGTCAGCTTCTGTCCGGGGACAAGGCGTGACAATATCCTGCCTGCTGCTGCCTGACCCTGTGCTACTGAGCCTTGAATATCTTTTGGGCCTTGGGCACAGCCCGCAATAAATATTCCTTCCTTTATAGTTGATACAGGGGCGACCTTTGTGTGTTCCTCGACAAAAAAGCCGGCTTCGCCTTGTAATATGTCAAAAACCTCGGCTACGGCCTTGGCATCATGCGCCCCTTCCATTGCCGGTGCCAAAACAACCATATCGAAATCAACGGCATCGGACATTCCGTGTATATCCGTGTACCTGATCGATATCTTCCCACCTTCTTGAACAATCTCTATTGAATCAGGTTTCTTCATGTGAATGAGTTCTATTCCGTCCTCGCCTGAGATCTTGTGAAAAAACTTCTGTGAGTCTTTTCCCGGCAGGCAAAGGTCGGAATGGAATTCGGTGATTGAAGCAGCAGGCAGTTTCTGCTTTACCTGATGAGCAAATTTCAGCGAGTACATACAGCACACGGCAGAGCAGTGTTCATTGAACTTTGTGGTTCTGGAGCCTACACAGTGAACAAGCGCGATCTTTTCTGGAGGTTTACCATTTTTCAACAGAATCTTTCCTTCTGTTGGGCCAGTCGAATTTACGAGTCTCTCAAATTCTAAGCTGGTATGAACATCTTCTATCTTTTCATACCCATACTGGGGCGCCCGCTTTGGATCAAATATGTCAAATCCGGTAGCCAACACGATTGCGCCAACTCTCAGTTCTTCAACAGTGTCGGTTTCCTCAAAGTTGACCGAACCAAAAGGACAGGCCTCCTCGCATGCTTTGCACTTTTCTGCCTGCCAGTGCAAACATTGCTCTTTGTCAATGACTGCCACGTTCGGCAGGGCACCAGCATAAGGGATGTAGATCGCCCTTCGTTCATCAAGTCCCTCATTGTATTCATTTTTTACCTTCATGGGACAAACTTCAAAACACGCGCCACAGCCAATGCAGCTCAAGGTATCAACGAACCTTGCTTTCCTGTTGACCCTGACTGTGAAATTACCATAAAAGCCCAGTACCTCTTGGACCTCGCTAAATGTAAATATTTCTATCTGCTCATTATGCAAGACTTCATCTATTATTGGATCAAGCACGCAAGAGGCGCACTCCAGATTTGGGAACACATCTTCGTATCGAGCTACTTTTCCTCCGACACAGGGCAACCTCTCGACCAGATAAACCTTTCTGTTTTTTTGTGCCAGAGTCAGGGCGGCGCCTATGCCGGCGATTCCAGCCCCCACCACGAGTGCGTCCCCCTGGCACTCTATCTCCTTAATCTCCAAAGGCTCATGATGAATAACCCTGCTAATCGCGGCGGCGATCATCGCCTTTGCCTTTTCTGTAGCAAGGCGATTATCCTTGACCACCCAGGCACATTGTTCTCTAATGTTGGCAATCTGCAAGAAATAGGGGTTTAGACCAGCCTTTCTCAAAACCTCCCTAAAAGTATTCTCATGTTCCTTGGGCGAACAGGCCGCGATTACTACCCTGGTCAGATTATGTTCTTTGATGTCTTTTCCAATCAGCCCTTTTCCTTCTTCAGAACACAAGAGCCCAAAAGCTTTGGCCAAAGCCACATTTTCAAACCCTTGGACGAAGTTCACAATCTCATCAAGATGCATGACGTCTTTTATGTTAGGACCACATTCACATACGTAGACGCCTATTCTTTCAGCTGTACTCATAACTTATTCGTCAAGATTCGCACCACTTACATGTGA
>CAZCWQ010000040.1:11512-24928 GCA_964502365.1 uncultured Desulfobacterales bacterium
ATCTCGGCCGACCTGTATGGAACATAGTGTTGATGCAACTCATCCGTTGCCCCGTATATTCCCGTCAAAACAATGCTTGCCGCCCTTATCAACTCTAAGTGATTCTTGAACTTTGAGTTCCTGAAACCTCTGAAGAACAGTGCGCCCAGCAAGGCATAGCCGGCAAAATGAAGGAGTTTATCTAAGTGGGGCACTTCCGGTGTCTCCTTCGGTGTGGGCAGTGAAGATTGGATGAAAATGAGAAGGCAATAAAACAGGACCGGAAACCAGTAATAGAAAAAACGGTGAGTTTGCTTTTTGGTCATTATTTTACAACACAATTGCCAATGATCTTTGACGGCTTTGCAAAAAGTCCATCTGCCGTTCGACAAGCTCACGGCCCTGAGCAAACCCGAAGGGCGGCGTTGCGCTTCATCTTCTTTGTCGGGCCGAAGCTTCACCGAAGGCTGATCGTCACTGCGACATACGATAACTATGTCTCATTCCTCAAGATTCGCGCGCCTTGCATCTGGAGTTTTTTGCTGTGCCGTCCATTTGATGACTCTTTATGAGTTAATCATGTTTGTCTTGACGAAAGATGCGTTTAGCGCAAAGATAAAAAAATTTCAATGATGTTCTGCGAGGTACCATGAGGATCCTTATCACAGGCGGCGTCGGGTTTGTGGGTACTCAGCTTTCCGAACGTTTGCTGGAAAGAGGACACTCGATCACCGTTGTAAGCCTTGGCCCCCAGCCCAGGGACTATACGCTGCGAGAACTGAAATATGTCTCTGCCGACACCACGGTCAAAGGGGCGTGGCAGAAAGAGCTGGCCCGCCAGGATGTTATAATCAATCTAGCCGGGGCCTCTATCTTTACACGATGGAACAAGAAGACCAAGAAGCTGATCTATGACAGCAGGGTTCTGACCACACGGAACCTAGTGGAGGCCTTGCCCGAAAAGAAAGACATGACTCTTTGCAGCACATCAGCAGTGGGATATTATGGCTTTCGTGGTGACGAGGAGCTGACAGAGGAGGACAGGTCTGGCGATGATTTTCTGGCCAAGCTCTGTGCAGATTGGGAAAACGAAGCAACAAAGGCAGCAGACACGGGGGTTCGTGTGGTTATCACTCGATTCGGCATCATCCTGGGCAAAACCGGGGGAGCCCTTGGACAAATGATCCCTGCGTTCAAAAAATTTGTGGGAGGTCCACTCGGAAGTGGAAATCAGTGGTTCCCCTGGATTCATATGGAAGACCTGCTGAACGCATTCTTGTTCCTTTTTGAAAACGAGAACATCCATGGCCCAATTAACTTTTGCTCGCCGAATCCTTGCCGGAATAAGGACCTAGCCGAGGCCTTGGGGAAGGTCCTGTCTAGGCCGTCTTTTCTAAGGACCCCAGCGTTCATGCTGCGACTCGTGCTTGGAGAATTCGGGTCTGTTCTTCTGGAAGGGCAAAAAGCCATGCCGGCAAAGTTGCTAAGACACGGTTTTGTGTTTCACTATCCTGAGATCCTCGGAGCACTAAAGGAAATTGTACGAAAAGATGTGCACGGGGGGGGAAGATTGAGAGGGGAATGACAGAGACATGCCGACACAGGATGATTATAAGACGGCACGGGCGCTGGCCGTGGAAACTTTGGCAAGACTTGATATAGATGAATGCTGTATCAAAGCAGGACTTTCACCAAAAATAGACTCTAGCCGAAAGAAGCGCGTACCCATCCCGTATCTGGGGCGTACATATGATCTCACAGTATTCGAGAAGAAAATCTCCTTTGCCAAAGACGCCGATACCCTCAAAATTCCGGATCAAGTGGTCTTGCTCCACTACTTGATCACTGCCACCGGCACGCCCATCGAAGACAACTGGATTACCTTTCGAGAGGTGCCGTCTGGGCCTTTTTACTACCCGTCCTTTGTGAAACGCGCCATCTCACCCCTGGTAAAATCCTTCGGGCAAACACCCGAGGAGCTCCAAAGGGTGGCCGGGCTCATTGGCGAGATGGTTGCCATGCCCGGGGACAAGGCCTTAAAGGTTCTTGCACTTCCCCGCATCCCGGTGATTCTTTCTCTATGGGAAGGAGACGAGGAGTTTCCTCCTGAAGGAAACGTGTATTTTGATGCATCCGTTGCTTCATATCTTCCCACAGAGGACATCGCCTACTTGGCTGGTGCCGTCGTCTACAAAGTCATTGCAACTGCCCGAGGGAGGCCATGAAGATAACAATACTCGGCTCTGGAACCTGTGTTCCGTCATTAAAGCGGAGCAGCTGTTCGGTATTGGTTCAGATAGACAACACCACCATGCTCCTCTTTGATTCCGGTCCAGGAACAATGCGGCGGCTTCTCGAGGCAGGGGTCACTATAGATAAGATAACATACGTTTTCTTGAGCCACCTTCATCCAGATCATTCCGGCGAGCTGGTACCCTTTTTGTTCGCGACAAAGTACCCGGAAAGCTACAGGCGACGCCTGCCCTTTACCATTGTGGCGGCCAAGGGATTTTCAGGTTTTTATGAAAAGCTCAGATTGGCCTACGGCCAATGGATCGAACTGGCGCCAGGGATCATGAACATTGTAGAGCTCGACAACAAGGGGGGTGACCACCTTGACTGCGGCAGTTTTGATGTAGACAGTCTCCCCGTGACTCATACCGACCAAAGCCTTGCATACCGCATCACCACATCCAGGGGTGTATCTATTGTCTATTCAGGTGACACAGATGTGTGCGAAAACCTTGTTACCCTATCTGAGAAGGCGGATGTCTTGATTTGTGAATCTGCGCTGCCCGATGAGATGAAGGTGCCTGGGCACCTTACGCCGTCTCTCGCCGGTCAGATCGCCACCCTCGCCCGCGTGAAAAAGCTGGTGCTAACCCACTTTTACCCTGAATGTGACTCAGTCGATCTCTCCGCACAGTGCCTAAAAACCTATCAGGGTCCCCTCTTACTGGCTCGAGATATGATGGAAATCAATTTATAACAAAGCGCTTCGAAACGGGCAACATTTCACGTCTTTTGACAGAGAGCTCCCTATAATATTCGGAGAGGTTCTGCAAAGGTGTCGTAACAGTTTAGGTCTTTGAAAACATAGTCGTTTCAGCGTATTTCTTTCATAAGACCAAAATGATACCACGTCTTTAAAAAGTCCTTATGAGCAAAGGGTGTGCTACGAACGGTAATCAGCATTGATCTTCACGTAATCGGTCGATAGATCACACGTATGTACAGTTGCCGAGGAGCTTCCAAGCTTCAGATCAATAGTGATGGTGAAACAATCCGCCTTGAAGATCTCTTCAACCATTGCTTGACTATCCTGGCCACAACCTTGCCCGTTCTTGACTGCTGGTATGGTGTCAAAAAAAATGTCAATCGTTTCAGGGTTGACCGGCACACCAGCTCTGCCAACGGCTGCCATAATCCTGCCCCAGTTCGCGTCTTCTCCGAAAAGGGCAGTTTTCACCAAAGGAGAATTGGCAACCGTGTAGGCCACCTGTCGGGCATCACCCCCACTTGATGCCCCCTTCACCTTAACGCCCACCAATTTGGTAGCCCCCTCTCCGTCCCGGACAATCTGAAGGGCAAGGATAGACAGAACCTCGTTCAAGACCTTTTGAAAAGACTCGCCGCCAGAGGCTTCTGCAAAATCAAGCCCTGAAAGTCCATTAGCCAGCACTAGGACCGTGTCGTTGGTGCTGGTGTCCCCATCCACTGTGATGGCATTAAACGATCCGGCCACCGCCATCCTAAGCGCCGCCCCCAAGGCCTGTGGTGTAGCCCCAATATCCGTACACACAAAACAGAGCATAGTAGCCATGTCCGGCTGAATCATGCCTGCACCCTTAGCCACAGCGCCTACGGTAAAGCTCTTGTCACCAACAAGCCCTTGCCTTGAAACAACTTTAGGGATTGTATCTGTTGTCATGATCCCCTCAGCCACCTCAAAAAGCCCTGTGGGGCTGAGTTGCCCGGCTAGTATTGGAAGGGCTGTTTCAATGGGAGTAAGATTCAGGGGCTGACCGATTACGCCTGTCGAGGCCACGAGGACCAGTTCTTCTCCTATTCCAAGTGCCTTAGCAGTGGCACGAGCCATGGCCTTGGCGTCTTCGATGCCGCGGGCCCCTGTACAGGCATTGGCATTGCCGCTATTGGCCACAATAGCCTGGGCACTACCGGACATGATCCGCTCTTTATCAAGGCGCACCGGCGCTGCTTGTACCTTATTGGTTGTAAATACGCCGGCAACACAGGCAGGGACTTGAGAAAAGATAATAGCAAGGTCCTTCTTGCCATTCTTTTTAATACCTGTTGCAGTGGCGCCCGCCACAAATCCCGGCACTTCTATTCTCATCACACACTATTTTCCACAACACTTCTTATACTTCTTCCCGCTCCCGCACGGACAGGGCTGATTGCGACCCACCTTCTTCTTGGTTCGGCGAACTGGGGTGCTGGCATTTTCATCGCCGTGCGAATAGGTAATTTTTTCCTGTCTGGCTCTTTCCTTTGCGGCAATTTCTTCAGGCCGAGCAATCTGGATACGAGACAGGTATCTGACCGTCTCCTCCTTGATCCGTTCGATCATATCCGTGAACATGTCAAAGCCTTCCCGCTTGTAGACGACCAGGGGGTCTTGTTGTCCATATCCTCGAAGGCCAATGCCTTCCTTAAGATGGTCCATGGACAGGAGGTGCTCCTTCCAGAGATTGTCGACTACCTGTAGCACAACCATACGTTCTACGCCCCTAAGCTCCTCTGCACCAAAATTTTTCTCCTTTTCTTCGTATCTCTTCATAGCTGATTCAAGAATCAGCTCAGCAAGCCTATCTTGTGTGAGTCCGACCATGGTATTTCGGTCCGTCTTTAGCCTGAAGCCAAACTGGCTGAACACAGCCTGCCTGAGACCCTTCACGTCCCATTCTTCC
Source organism: uncultured Desulfobacterales bacterium (assembly GCA_964502365.1). GTDB lineage: Bacteria > Desulfobacterota > Desulfobacteria > Desulfobacterales. The sequence goes on from CAZCWQ010000040.1 coordinate 16,423, forward strand.
GGCAAGGTCTCTTCGTCAGCAAATCCGTCAGCAATCTTTTCACACAACTCCCGTATCATCTCTTCAATAGTCGGTCTGAGGCTTTCCCCGCTCAACGCCTCACGACGCTGTTTGTAGATCACCTCTCGCTGCTTGTTCATCACATCGTCATATTCGAGCAAATGTTTGCGTATGTCGAAGTTGTGACCTTCCACCTTACGCTGAGCATTTTCTATGGCTTTGCTGATCATCCTGTGTTCGATTGGTTCGCCTTCTTCCATGCCGAGACGACCCATGATCGAGGACATCCTCTCCCCTCCGAATATGCGCAGCAAGTCATCCTCCAAGGAAAGGTAAAATCTTGAAGAGCCTTCGTCGCCCTGACGCCCGGACCGGCCCCGCAACTGGTTGTCCACCCGCCGGCTCTCGTGGCGTTCCGTGCCTATGATATGAAGCCCTCCTATATCCTTCACCCCTTCTCCCAAGACAATGTCCGTACCACGGCCCGCCATGTTTGTGGAGATGGTGACACGTCCCTCTTGCCCGGCTTTGGCCACGATTTCGGCCTCCCTTTCGTGATTCTTGGCGTTTAGGACCTCATGTTTGATCTTGGCCTTGGAAAGCATGTGGCTCAACTTTTCGGACTTTTCAATGGAGATCGTACCGACTAGTGCGGGCTGCCCTTTCTTGTGGAGTCCCTTGATTTCTTCCACAACAGCCCGGAATTTTTCAGCCTCTGTCTTGTAGATAACGTCCGGATAGTCATTCCTGATCATCGGTTCATTGGTAGGAATGACAATGACGTCCAGGTCATAAATCTTCTTGAATTCCGCAGCCTCAGTGTCGGCCGTACCAGTCATGCCGGCCAATTTCTCGTACATCCTAAAGTAATTCTGAAAGGTAACCGTGGCCAAAGTCTGATTTTCCTCGGCTACCTTCACTCCCTCTTTGGCCTCAACAGCCTGATGTAATCCATCACTCCAGCGCCGGCCCGGCATCATGCGCCCCGTGAACTCGTCCACGATGATTACTTGCCCGTCTTTGACAACGTATTGGACGTCTTTGTTAAACAACCAGTAAGCCTTAATCAGTTGGCGCGTTGCGTGGAATCGCTCTGAAGCCTCTCTATGAACGGCCTCCGCCTTTTGCCGCTGAATCCTTTTTTCCATGTTGGTGAGAGCATCGTTGTCATCGATCTTTTGTAATTCTTCATCCAGGTCAGGCACAATATAGTCGTCAGCGCGCCCCCCATAGATGAGTTGCAGCCCCTTATCGGTAAGCTCTACGATGTTATTACTCTCCTCTATAACGCAAAAAAGTGGCTGATCGATTTCAGGCAGGAGCTTTTGCGTGGAAAGTTGGCCTTCAAGTCTTTCCAGTCTTTTCTTCAGCCCGGGCTGCTTGGAAATCAAATCCAAAAATCTAGGATTCTTGGGATCTCCCCGCTTCACTTTCAGCAAAAGCTCAAGGGTGGCTTCGCCTTCACCTTCTTGCTCAAGTCTGTCCAAGGCCTCATCAAGGATCTTATGTATCAGGCGATCCTGGTGTCTCTTTAGCTTGATGACGTTAGGCTTCATTTCATCGTAAAGCTGATCTGTGGTCTGTTCAATCGGGCCGGAAATAATCAAAGGTGTGCGTGCCTCATCAATCAGAATGCTGTCCACCTCGTCCACAATGGCATAATGGGGGTCCCTCTGAACCATAGACTCCGCAGAGAACTTCATGTTGTCTCGCAGGTAATCAAAGCCGAACTCGTTGTTCGTCCCATAGGTAATGTCAGCATTATAGGCCTCTTGGCGCTGCGCATCATCCAGTCCGTGGACAATAGTCCCCACTGTCAGGCCCAAGAAGCGGTAGATGACCCCCATCCATTCTGTGTCCCTACGAGCCAGATAATCATTAACCGTTATCACGTGGACACCACGGCCCGTTAGGGCATTCAGATAGGCTGGAAGAGTGGCTGCCAGGGTCTTTCCTTCACCGGTTTTCATCTCGGCGATCTTGCCCTGGTGGAGCACCATACCGCCAATCATTTGCACATCGAAATGTCGCATAGACAGGGTACGCAACGATGCCTCCCGCACCACGGCGAAGGCCTCTGGAAGAAGCTCATCCAGGGTCGAACCCTGATCGATCCGTTCCCGGAAGGTGCGTGTCTTACCCCTCAACTGATCATCGCCGAGCTGCTTCATTTCTGGTTCCAGGGCATTGATCTGCTCAACGATTGGCCGCAGTCTGTTGAGCTCACGCTCGTTCTTGCTACCGAATACCTTCTTTAAGAAGTCTCCTAACATATCTTTCAAGTGGTCGGCCCAGCCGGTTCCACCGCAATGGTGGTGTATCTTCGGCAACGGACGGAGTTTGGGTAGAGGGGTCACTTCGTTAACATATTACAATGTTTTCCCGCAACCCTTCTTGGTGATAACTGGGAAGAAAAGTATAGCAGACAAATCAAAGGCTAACAACCGTGTTTCGAAGGCAAAAATTGCTTGGAAGGATCAGTTGAGGATGTACTTTACAGGATTCACAGGAATGCCGTTCAGGTAAACCTCATAATGAAGGTGTGGTGCCGTGCTGCGACCAGTATTTCCCACCAAACCGATCTTGTCCCCACGCTTGACATTGGTGCCCTTTTGGACAAGGAATGTTTTCAAGTGACCATATCGCGTGATCTTGCCATATCCGTGATCTATACAGACCATTTTGCCAAGGCCACCTTTCTTGCCTACAAATGTGACTACGCCGTCAGCAGGGGCGATAACCGGCGTACCTTGCCGCGTGGCAATATCAACTCCCCTGTGAAATTCTCTTAAGCCGGTGAACGGTGATGTACGATACCCGAACCCAGACGACAACCATCCTGTCGTCGGCCGGATAGCCGGGGTGCATGCAAGCAATGACCTTTGATTCTGCAAGGAGCTTTGAAGCTCCTCAAAGGCCTGTTTCTGGATGACTGATTCCTCACCCAGCTGCTCCAACTGGGCATGCATTGCCCGAATAATCTCTGTATGACTCTCGTTGAGCGGAGGCATATCTTCCAGATCTCTCACCATCTCACCACCGATTCCAAACACTGCATCTTGGTCAGCAGGTCTCTCCACGTTGGCAATGACCCTTATCTTCTTCTCAAAGTCGTGCAAGGCCATCATTTCTGAATTCAGGGCACGAAGCTTTACGGCAAATGTTTGAATTTGAGCTCGCTGATTTGTTACCTGTCGCGTCAGGGCCTGCCTGGAGGGTGCGGTTCCTTTCAATACAAAATAATCGCGTAGGATAAGGCTGAAGCCGGCTAGGCCAATGAGGATGAAACAAGTCATCAATCCGATGAAGGCCCTTGACAACTTGACCTGCTTAACGTTGGAGGTGTTATCCGGAACTATGAGAAAGGTGACTTTCTTACTTGCCAAGACTCTAACCCCTATATGCAGCTTAATGTAGCCATCAAAAGCAGTCCACAAATTTTGGCGTATTTACCAAAGCTTAATGACCGGTGTCAAGCTTTTTTATGGTACACGGTTCATGCGCCAAAACTGTCATTTGCTCAATGCTGCTGGCAAAAAACCTCTTGCGAAATACTCGAGCGTTTTTTCGATGTGGTTAAAGCAAGTCCCATGCCAATACAGGCCGCTCCACATCACCGTGACATATATGACCGTATCGGCAAAAAAGTCCAGTATAATAAGGCTTAATCCTCAAGAGACCTGAGCATGGCAATCTCATCGCAGTCTGGAAACTTCACACACCTGACACAATCCGCCCATATTTTCTGAGGCAATGACGCCTTGTCTATAGTCTGAAAACCAAGTTTGGCAAAAAAATCAGGTCGATACGTGAGCGTGAAGACTCGCTTGATCCCAAGGTCGCGGCCCTCAGCCATGGCTGCGGTCACCAAGGCCGAGCCTATCCCTCGCCTCTGATAACTCTGCCGGACAGCCAGAGAGCGGATCTCTGCCAAATCCTCCCAACAGACATGAAACGCGCATACACCGATCAGGGAATCACCAGTTTCGTCCTGAAAGATGCTAAAGTCCCTCAGAGCGTCATAGAGGTCGCTTAGCGCCCTCGGTAGAAGCCCCCCGCGCTCAGCATGTTTTTTCAGGAGTCGGTGTATGGCATCCACGTCATGGACAGTCGCTTTGCGGATCATCGGTTTCTGTTTGCCCTTTGCAAGAGGCCACCACTGCTTGTGCACACAGTCTATAGCCCTCGACAAAATGTTGTTGAGCCAAAAAGAGGTGCAAGGCACGTGCTTTCAGCCTGATGCCTTGCACCTTATGCCATCATCCGCAAGCTTTTCAATCCTCTTTCAGATGATATGAGTATGCGTAGGCCTCTGCTTCATGCCTTAGGTCAAAGTGAAGCTGTCGGCTTTTGCCCCTCTGACGGAGGTGTCTTTCTTATCTTTCTCCGCGAGAATATAAGATAATAAAGGATCAACACAGGATAAGGCAGAAGCCCCTTCTCAAAGTCACCCTGGAATAGACAATAGGTAGAATAACCCACACATGACAAGATAAACAGAATCTGCACCCATGCCACAGCTCGTATCACGGCTTTGCCTCACTGGTTTCTTCAGTCAACGTACAGGCAATTTCTCATTTGATGATCTGTTTCATACTATAAATAACCAAAAAAGACCAGCGGTTTCGGCCCAGTATAAGTTTGCCCTTTTACCTTGACGGCAATCCCTATAACCCATATACACGTTCCGAGATCTAGGGCAAACTCCGTATTTTCAGTAACACTTTTGTATGTCAGGCAACACATCGAGACCATGGTTTCAAAAAAGTTGTTAACCGCATTGACCTTCTTTAAAACAGCGTATCATATTTCACACGATTTCTTGAAGAGACGCCGGTGGCAAAAATAGTATAACTTGAAAAAATGTACACAGAGTCGCAACATAAGGAGATGCTAGGAGATTCACGCAGTAAGGGCAATGATTATGAAAGATTTGAAAGACTTACTAGAATCCGGCTCCATACAGGCTTCTGCCGCCTGTAGGGTTGATTGCGGGGGTACACTTGACATCAAGACTTTTTACTATCCCCTGCGCCACCTGTCCCCCTGTACTTTCAATATTGCACTGAAGATGAAAACCCGAGTCCAGCTTCTTCCCTACAAATCTGGCCTCGTGAAGGTTTCTTCAAGCGGTTTTCGAACTGAGGTCCATCCTGCAGACACGGCTCCGTTCAATTCTCCTTTGGGTTTGATTTTTGCTGTGGCGGCCTATTTTCGGGCACAGGGGATACATATTGACATCGTGTCCGAGTCTCCGCCAAGGAGTGCCCTTGGAGGTTCTTCCACGGCGGCTGTCGCTCTGATAGGCGCACTCTCAATGATCTTGGACGGTCGAGTAAGCCAGGAAAAAACCGTGCTCTTGGCCCACGCCCTTGAGGAGTCTGTTGCAGGCGTGCCATGCGGATTTCAAGACCAGCTTGCCGCGGTGTACGGCGGTATCCATGCATGGTATTGGCCCTCAGAACCCGCGGAGCCCCCCTTTAAGGGGCTTGAAGTGTTAACAAAGAAAGATTACGGGGAGCTGGAAAGCCGCCTCCTGGTTTCCTATTGCGGTGTCACTCATGAATCAAGCAATATAAATACAAAGTGGGTCGGACAATTTGTATCTGGCAGGCAAAGGCATCTTTGGGCCGAGATTGTAACCAGCACAAAGGCATTTGTTAAAGCCTTGAGCGTTAAGGACTGGGCTTCCGCCGTGTATGCCATGAACAAGGAAGTCGAAATCAGAAGAAGACTCACCCGTGAAGTCTTTGACGAAATGGGCGAAGCACTGGTAAACAGCGCCCTGTCTCATGATTGCGGGGCAAGATTCACCGGTTCCGGCGGCGGAGGATGCATTTGGGCCTTGGGTGAAAAAAAGGATATTGAAGAGTTAAGATTAGTGTGGACTGACATATTGTCCCAGAGGCAAGACGCCCGACTGCTCGCTGCAAGCGTTGATCCCAATGGCCTTGAGGTGACCTAACGTTGACCTAAGAGATGTTTATGCGGTATGCTACTAACATATTGTCGGTTTCAGTTTACCCACAGCTTACACGCAGGAGGACATACCCATGTTTGGATTAGGCGTACCAGAGATCCTCATTATTGCGCTGATCATTCTGCTCATCTTCGGGGCAAAGCGGCTTCCCAGTATCGGCAAGGGCCTTGGCCAGACAGTTAAGGAAATTCGAGATGTGAAAAAGGAGATTAAAGGAAACCAGGAACCAGAAAAGAAAAAAGAGATTGAGGCCGGTGAGGACTCGAGATCAGACAGCAAGCCTCTTGAAGACAACCTGGTGGACTCACTTCAAAAGAAGGTTACAGACAAATTTGTTGGACAGGTTCCTGGCATAAAGCAGGCCAAGCAATTCAAAGACAAGGCCGACAAGATTAAGAAAATTGTCACTTGAAAAAAGAATCACGCGCAACACTTCTTGTAAATCCGATTGCGGGCGGTGGCAAGTGTCGCAAGAAATATCGTGCAGTAGCACAGACACTTCGCAAGGCCGGGGTCGTGTGTGATGTGGTCACCAGCCAATATCCTGGCCAGATTACGCGGATCTCCAGCGAATTGGCCGGTCGGGGACATGAAACTGTCATTGCCTGTGGCGGTGATGGGACTGTCAATGAAGTAATCAACGGGATAGCCGGCACCATGACTGTCTTGGGGATCATGCCTTTGGGGACTGCCAACGATTTTGCGGTCAACATGGGAACAAGCAAGGACATCAACCTTGCCTGTGAGATTATCAAAGAGAGACGAACCAAGAAAATAGATCTTGTCAGAGTCAATGGCGATAAGTTTTTTGCGGGCACTGGATGTCTCGGGTTTGATGCTGAGATAGCTGCATTTGCCAGCAAAAGAAGGAAAGAGAGATCAAACGCTTTTCTCTTGCATCTTCTGGGCGGTATGCTGAAGTTTGTTTCGTATAAGCCGAAGACCGTTGAATTAAGATTTAATGGAACGAGATATTTCGGGAAAATTTTGCTGGTAGCCTTTGGCAACATCCGGTCATACGGCCGGGGCATTCTCATTGCGCCTGGGGCCGTGCCGGACGACTCTTCTCTGGATATCTGTGTTGTGGAGCCCATGCCGAGGTGGAAAATTCTGTCTGTCTTCCCATCGGTTTACAAGGGGGCTCATGTAAACAACAAAGAGGTTACTGTTTATCGAACAGGATCTGTGCATGTGCAATCCTTAGGTCCCATGGAATTGTATGCAGACGGAGACTTCATGACAACCACACCGTTCCGTCTCGAGGTCATGCCAGCGTACCTTAATGTCATTGTCCCTCCTTCCCCGTCCTGATGAAATCGTAAAAAGCTCTGCTATTGCGGCTTCGCGTTGTAGGGATAACCCCTTAAAGGACAGTGAAGCCTCTCCGTCCTTCTGGGCGGGGCGAGCGGGAAGCACGCCGGTCAGGAAGGCGGCAATTTCTTCAAGAATGGTCATTCGGGTTTTTTGGGAGGGAAAAACTAAATGCAGATCCTCCTTCAAGTTCGCTTTGCACCCAAACACTTCCACCGTGGCTCTGAATGATGTGCTTTACGATGGAAAGCCCCAGGCCAGTGCCCCCCAACTCTCTGGAGCGATTCTTGTCCACACGATAGAACCGCTCAAATATGCGGTTTAAGTGCTCCCTGGGTATACCAATACCTGTGTCTGCAACTGTAATGTGCACTTCATCCCCTGCATACGCCACAGAGACTGTAATGGAACCTCCTTCCTGGGTATATTTGACCGCATTGTCTAAGAGGTTGATAAGAGCCTGTGCCATTTGATCCCAGTTGGCCCATACCATAGTCTCTTCAGGCACAGATTCTGTCTGGATGTTGAGGCTTTTTCTCTCCGCACGGGGCTTGACCACCAAGACAGCCGCATCAAGGACCTTCCGAAGATCTATCTCATTCTTTAGAATGGGACTGCTCTGGGATTCAAGCTGCGTCAGGGAAAGAAGGTCCTGCACCAGTGTTGAAAGCCGGTTCGCATGCTTGAGGATAATCTCAGCAAAAGACTGTGCTTTGGGTACGTCTTTAATACCCTCATCACACAGGGTCTCTGCATAGCCTTTTATGGACGTTAAGGGTGTTCGCAGTTCATGCGACACATTGGCAACAAAATCTTGTCGCATTTGTTCCACGCGTTTCAAATCCGTGATATCGTGAAAGACAGCTACAGCGCCGCCAATACCGTCCTGAAGAACAAGGCGAGCAATAGTAACGTCAAGAACCTTGTCGGCTTCAGGAGTGGCAACAGAAAGTTCCAGGCTAAAGGTCTCGCCTTTGTCCAATACTTCAGAAAACCCGTTCTGGAGCTCAGCATTTCGAATAACTTCTACTGGGGGCTTCCCGCTGACATCGGACGACCTCTGAAGCAAATCTTCCAAGGCTCTGTTAATCAAAATGATCTTGCCTAGTGCGTCCACTACCATGACGCCGTCTGACATGCCCCGGAGAATGGTCTTGAGCGTCTCTTTTTCCTGGGTGATCTCCCGGACCCTCTTCTTTATCTCTGAGGCCATCA
>CAZCWQ010000041.1:0-4290 GCA_964502365.1 uncultured Desulfobacterales bacterium
GCCGACTGGGTTGTCTCGTCCGCTTCACCCAAAGTCGTTTCTTCCTGGTCAACACTCGCTGCCTCTTTTGCCTCCTCCTCAGGCTCTGCTACAGGTTCATCTGTCACGCTTTCCGTATCCGGAGGCACAACTTGTTCTTTTTCCTCTTCTTCCCTTTGTTCCTCGGTCTCTCGTTCAGTCTCTTGGACAGTCTCCGATGGGCCGTCAGGAATATCCCCTCCTCCTGTAAGCTCGGCAGGAGTCTCTTCCTCTGTGGTCTTATCAGGTGCCCCCTGAGCAGGACTCTGATCGGCAGCCGCCTTGTCCTCGAAGTTTTTCTTCAACAGATCGCCTAGACTCGATGTGGGTCCATTGTAACCGTGCAAGTAATCGGCCACCAACTCATGCTCTTCTTCAGTCTCAAGCTGCTTTATCGATAGGCCGATGCGTCGCTCCTTGGGATTGATATTGAGCACTTTGGCAGAGACTATTTCCCCAACCTGAAACCGTCCCAGGGGGGTCTTAAGCTTCTCCTTGGTTACTTCTGAAACGTGGACAAGACCTTCAATACCTTCCTCCAGCTCAACAAAGACCCCAAACTCCGTAACATTCGTAACCGTACCGGTAATCTTAGTTCCAGACTTATAACGTTCAGGAACCGCCTCCCAAGGATCTCGCTGTAGCTGCTTGATCCCTAAAGAAAAGCGTTCGTTTTCTTGGTCAATATTAAGTACGATAGCCTGAACTTCGTCTCCCTTCTTGTAGACTTCCGCGGGGTGCTTGAGCCGTTTGGTCCACGATATGTCGGAGATATGTACCAAGCCATCGATACCCTCATCAATCCCGATAAACAAACCAAAATCGGTAATATTCTTAATCTTTCCTTCAATGGTGGTCCCCACAGGATACTTCTCGGCAATCACATCCCAGGGATTTGGCACCACCTGTTTCATACCCAGGGAGATTCTCCTGTTCTCAGCCGACATGTTTAGGACAACAGCCTCAACTGTTTCACCAATCGACACTACTTTGGAAGGATGACGAATTTTTCTTGTCCACGACATTTCCGAAACGTGGATCAGGCCCTCAACACCCTTTTCAAGCTCCACAAAGGCCCCATAATCCGTAAGACTCACCACTTTGCCCACAACATGAGAACCTATCGGATACTTATCTTCAACTGTAGTCCAAGGATCAGGTACAAGCTGTTTCAACCCTAAGGAAACGCGTTCCCGCTCCAGATCAAGGTTTAGCACTTTTACCGTGATCTTGTCTCCTACCGAGAACATCTCGGATGGATAATTCACCCGTCCCCAGGACATATCTGTAATGTGGAGAAGACCGTCAATGCCTCCCAAATCAACGAAAACTCCATACTCAGTAATATTCTTTACCACGCCCTCCAAAACCTTGCCTTCATGGATAGTGGCAAGGGTTTCCGCGCGCTTGGATTCACGCTCCTTTTCAAGAACAACCCTTCTTGACAATACGATGTTACTCCGCTTCCTGTTATATTTCAGAACCTTAAAGTCGAAGGTCTTGCCGACCATTTGGTCAAGGTTGCGAACCGGTCGAAGGTCCACCTGAGAGCCGGGCAAAAAGGCGGGCAAACCGATATCAACCGTAAGCCCACCCTTGATCCGACTAGTTATGACTCCACTAATCAACTCATCATTCTCATACGCCTTTTTAATGTCATCCCAAACCTTGGTTCTGGAGGCCTTCTCTTTGGATAGGCGTACACCACCCTCTTCGTCCTCCCAGTGATCGACCATCACGTCAATGGTATCGCCCACAGTGGCATCAACGGTCCCGTCTGGAGCTTTGAATTCCTCGATTGGGACTTGTCCTTCCGACTTGTACCCAATATCGACCAAGACAAATTCTCTGGTGACCTGGATGATTTTGCCCTGAACAACTTCGCCTTCCTGCACCCGTTTAATGCTTTCTTCATACATTTCCATGAGGGCCTCGTGTCTGCCCTCTCCACCTTGGGCTGGCTTTTCCGATTCGTCTTCTCTTGCCTCATGGGCTTCCGGCACGTCAGTTTCAATACCTTGAACCGAGCTTTCTGCCTCCGATTCTTGTTCGTGGTCTTGTTGTTTGATTTCAGTGTTGTTGTCCACGGCTTCCATTAAACATTTGCCCCCTTTACTGTTTGTTCACCAGCACTGGTCCCTTACGCCAGTCCATGAAATTTACTTGTATAGCAGGCATTTTTGCAAAACACAACCATTTATTTCAATGCTCATTTTCCAAAACCGAAACATGACGCAGTATTAGCTCGACCACCTCTCCGATCCCCAGCGAGCTCGAATCGATTCTGATTGCATCGTGGGCAGGCTTCAAGGGCGCCAAAGCCCGGTCGGAGTCATGCTCGTCCCTTTTCCTCATAGCTTCTGTAACCTCGCTCAAAGTGATCTTTGTTCCCATTGCCGTCAATTCTTCGTAACGTCTCAAGGCACGAACATTGAGGTCAGCATCAAGGAAGAACTTGATGTCAGCCTCAGGAAACACCACTGTTCCCATGTCACGTCCCTCAAAGACAACACCTCCATCTTTTCCCATTTCCCGCTGAACACCCAGGAGGTACTCCCTTACGACGAGCCTTGCCGACAAAGCAGATGCCAACATGCTGATTTCCTGGGTCCGTATCTGATCCGTGATGTCAACTTCATTCATGTACAGTTTCGGTCCATTGTGGCTGTTTTCAAATCGCAGGCTAAGCTCCTCGCAGATATGTTCCACCACATTGTCATTATCTATTACACACTTTTGGGAAAGAGCGGCAAGGGCTAAGGCTCGGTATAGGGCTCCCGTGTCAACATAAGTGTAGCCGAGACGTTGCGCCACCTTGCGACTCACTGTGGTTTTGCCTGCACCAGAGGGCCCATCTATTGTTATCAAGAGACGATTCATCAATCCAATCCCTAAAGGACTTCTTTAAGCGCCTGGATAAAACGCTGGTTTTCTTCAGGCAGACCCACATTAATGCGAATGTAAGTTGGATAGCCATAAGCTGTCATAGCTCGGATAATCACACCTTTTCGAAGCATACTTTCAAAGACTGCCTTGGCATCCTGCTGAACATCAATAAGAAAAAAATTCGTCTGCGAGGGAAAATATCGGAGTCCCATTTCATTTACCTTTTCGTATAAGAAGTCCAATTCCTTGTGGACCATACAAATGGTCTCTTGGAAAAAGGCATCGTCATCCAAGGCTGCCAGCGCACCAACCTGTGCCAGCATATTCGTGTTAAATGGTTGCCTTACCCGGTTGATAAACTCTGCCATATCCTCTTTCATGACTCCATACCCTACCCTAAGGCCTGCCAGGCCATAGGCCTTGGAAAAGGTTCGCAGGGTTACCACTATTTTTTCGCTATCCAGATAATCAAGACCTACGGGGCAGACTTTGTCTCGCACAAACTCAATGTATGCCTCATCCACTACAACAATCACTTCTGGGGGGGTCTTGTCCAAAAAATTCTCAAATCCCCCCTTAGACACTATCATTCCCGTAGGATTGTTAGGATTGTTTACAAAAATCATACGCGTGTTCTCGGAGACGCATTCCGCCATGCCTTCCAAATCAACGACCATGTCTTTCAGGGGAACCTTAACAGGCCTTCCCCCGCCGGCTTGCACCATTATCTCATACATGAGGAATGAAGGGTCAGGCATGATCACCTCGTCACCTGCTTGAAGAAATGTACGAGCCAGAAGCTCGATGATTTCATTTGAGCCATTTCCAATGACGATGCTATTGCTCGGAACATTGAGTTTTTTGCCAAGCCGTTGCCTTAAATTGTGACTGTTGCCATCCGGATAGCGGTGGAGATCTGCCAACACCTTTCTGATAGCATCAACGGCCCTCGGCGATGGCCCAATGGGATTCTCATTGGAAGCAAGCTTAATGGAGCCGCTGATACCGTATTCACGTTCTAGTTCTTCAATCGGTTTGCCGGGAATGTAAGGCCTAAGTTCCGCAATGTAGTCAGGGACTTTCATAAAAACCACCTCGATTGCACTGGAAATTTGATGTATTCGCAAAAAAGTCTTTTGCGAACGACATTGAGTATTTTGGGAGAAAAGCACGCGAGGTGTTCAGCGTGAAAAAATGCTAACTGTTTGACGGCGTTAGCCCGAGTTTTAGCATTTTAGCTGAACATCTTGAGTGCGCCCAAAATGCTCACGGAGTGAGCAAAACTGACTTTTTACGAAACCGTCAAATTTAACTTGACGGCCACTTGCTACCACAATTGTCCCAGGCGAAAAAGAATTTTTCATTGATCGTCGTTGCAAAATTGTC
>CAZCWQ010000041.1:4390-24394 GCA_964502365.1 uncultured Desulfobacterales bacterium
CACAATTGTCCCAGGCGAAAAAGAATTTTTCATTGATCGTCGTTGCAAAATTGTCAGTATCGTCATATTGGAGATTACGTAACGGTTCAGTGCTTTGAAAAAGGCCGTTTTGTGAACGACATTGAGTAATTTTGGAAAAAGATTTATGATGAGCCTGGCGTGAAGAATTGCGAACTGTTTGAGGGCGTTAGCCCGAGTTTTTGCAATTTAGCCAGGATCATCGTGAATCCCAAAATTGCTCACAGGGGTGAGCAAAATCAGGCTTTTTTCAAAAGGCTAAACTCTTACGAAATTACCAGTTGTCAGGCCAAGTTTGCAGCCCGATACTTGTAAACCAGCACATGAAACCGATTCAAACCGGCATTGAGAGACTCCTTGCTGAACCTCCACGGATACTCCAGGGTAAACGCCTGGGGCTCCTGGCAAACCCAGCCACTGTTGACCGAAGATTTCGGCCTGGTCGCATTTTGATTGACAGTCACTTTCCTGGCCAGCTTAGGGTACTGTTTAGCCCCCAACACGGTTTTTTTGCTGAAAAACAGGACAACATGGTCCTTTCCGAGAATTTAACCGACCCGATTCTCAATCTCCCTGTCTTCAGTCTTTATGCTAAAACGAGAATGCCCACCAAGGCCATGCTTGACTACATAGATGTTCTCATCATTGATCTTCAGGACGTTGGAACCCGAGTCTACACTTTCATCTATACCATGGCCTTGTGCCTGGAAGCCGCTCGCTGCCATGGAAAGCAGGTCGTGGTATTGGACCGGCCGAACCCTCTTGGCGGAAAGTTTATCGAAGGAAATTGTCTAAAACCCCAATATGCCTCTTTCGTAGGTATGTATCCTATTCCTATGCGTCATGGACTCACCATTGGGGAACTGGCCCTTTTGTTTAACGACCATTTTGGCATAGGATGTGAATTGACCGTGGTGCCCATGGCCGGATGGAAAAGAGACATGCTTTTCCAGGACACGGATCTGCCTTGGATACCGCCTTCTCCGAACCTGCCCACTCCAGCCTCGGCCCTGGTATATCCAGGCCAAGTCCTTTGGGAAGGCACCAATGTCTCTGAGGGCCGCGGCACAACCCAACCTTTTGAAGTTTTTGGAGCACCCTTTTTCCGTAAGAACGGTTTTAATAGATGGCTCGCCGACCAAACCTTTGCTGGCATGCATCTTCGCTCCGTTGCCTTTGAGCCCACATCCAACAAATGGAGCGGAACATTGTGTTACGGTTTTCAACTCCATGTTATTGATCCCTTGCTCTACAGACCGTATAGAACTACGCTGGCCTTGCTTCGGGCTGTGGTTTCTTTTCACCCTGAATCGTTTGAGTGGAGGCCCCCGCCGTACGAATACGAATTTGAAAAACTCCCCTTTGATCTAATTACAGGCGATCCTGAAGTCAGAAACGCCATAGAAGGCTCAGAGCCCCTGCAAGTTCTGGAGGAAAGTTGGAGGGAAGATATCAGGCAGTTTGATGAAGTGCGCAGGTCGTATCTACTTTATGACTGACCACTTTGCAAGAAGTCTTTGGCGAGGAAACTTGCGGACAAATAAGAACCTGGCAGAAAGCAAAAGCCCCGTACTTAGGCAGCACGGGACTTTCCCATGGGAACATTCCTGAATCTAACATGCTGAAAGCCTTTATTTCTTTGCTTTCTTGTCTCCTTTACTGGTTTTCAACTCATCAACCTCTTTCTTCAACTCATCAACCTCTTTCTTGTACTCTTCAACGCCTTGCGTATTCACCGAGGAGGTCGAAAAGCTGTCTTCTTTGCTTTTCCAGGTATCTTTAAGTTCGTCAAATCCCAGATAGATTGCCAACGCTCCACCCGAAAGAAGGGCAAAGGGTATAGCTCCCGCCAGTAGCTGCAAAAAGGGTTTCCACCACACTGCTAAGCCTATAATCCCCAGGACCGCAGCAGCTGCACCGCCGATCAATGTTTTCATGTTACACTGTCCTCCTTTTATCCATTATATTTGTTCTTTGCCAGTTTGAATCCAAAACGCTTTTTTCCCTAACACAAGCCGTTATGCAAATCAAGCCAAAAAAGATGGTCAATTCGGTTTTTTTCGATCAAGGAGGGATATAACTTTATCATTCCTATGGCTTGACCTCTTCTTGGATCTCCTATCAGAGCGATAGAACCGGCCTTCTTCCTTGTTTGCTACCTTGACCTTTTCCAACCTGATCCTTTTGTCGTTCATTGTGAAAGTATCACCGTTGATGTACGCTTCCCTTAGTATCCAAACAGTTTCTGCAACAGGGATCTGCAATATGAGCAACTTGACCTGGTACCAGTCCGGCTTGGAGTCGGCACTGATATCTTCAATACGAGCAAAGAAGGCCGGGCTATCTTCGTAATAAACCAGGACAAGATCTCCAATGTTTGTCATAGTATTCCCCCAATACCACATTATTTTCAAATTGACACCAATAGAATTTGTGTTATTTTTCCCTTCACTGCCTAACCCGGTAAATCAGAAGGCAAGGGGTGAGAGGCAAGGGGCGAGTGGTTTTTAAGATCAGTTTCCTATCGCCTCTTGCCTCTTACCTCCAGCCTTGATAGTTGAATTTTCTTGCCAAAAAAACACGAAGTTCAGTAACACGTTAGCCCTTTGAAAAAGGCTAAACTCTTACGGGTTTCACAACAAATTGAAATATTGATGCTAATCTCATGGACACTGTCAAACACTTGCGGCGCAAGATAAGAAAATGCGTCGATGCATTTCTCAGTGGCCATCATGATTACTATACCTGCTACCTGCCTAAGAACTGGGGACTGTTTTCGGCCTCACCCCTGATTCTAAGATCACTCTTTTCCAATGTTTCCATAAACTTGACCCAAACCGCGTACTTAAAAACTCTAAGAGATAAGGCAATTGTGGTTTATGTATCTAAGTACAAGAGTAACTTTGAGTACTTATTCTATCACATCTGGTACAAAGACAAAGGGCTGCCGTTTCCACAAATCGGCTTTGATTACACCGTATTTCTGTGGCAGAGGATCTCCGGCCTAATTCGGATTGCCCTTGCCCACCTTGATTATTTCCTCCAGTACAAGACCCTGCCCAACCCTTATGCCTCAGGCTTTTTTAGGCGTGAACTGGAGGCAGGTAGTGCAGCCTTTTTGTCTTTGGTGGATCGCAAGGGGTTCTACCACAGGTTTGTACAATCTAAGCGTGACCCCCTGGAGTATCTCATCGGGCTTCAACACGAGGTGGCTTGTCCGATATACATTGTACCACAGTGGCTCTTTTTCAGTAAAAAGCCCCAGCAGACTCCCTTAGGCCTCATCGATATTCTTTTTGGTAGCGAAGAAAACCCCGGACGACTCCGACGGTGGGTGGCCATACTGCGCACCCCTCAAAAGGCCTTTGTGGAAAGTTCTGATCCACTGAATCTGATGGAATTTGTCCAAGAGCCGAATAATCGGGAAAGAAGCCCCGAGCAGCTATCGTTTATTCTCAGACAAAGGCTACTGGATCAAATGAATCGTCACCGCCAGAGCATTACCGGACCGGTTCTAAAGACCAGGGAGGAGCTCAAAGAGTTGATCCTGAGAAATCAGCGGTTTCAGGATTTCATGAGACGTTATGCCCAAACCGGTCAGAAGGACTTGGCTGATTTGCATAAGAAAGCAGATGCGGGTCTAAATGAAATCGCCGCGGATTACAGCCCCGCCTTCATTCAAGTCCTCTCCATGATTTTTGGTTGGGTGTGGAAAACCATGTTTGACGGTATCGCCCTTGACATGGAGGGTTTAAACCGCGTGAAAAGCGCTGCCACTCAGGCCCCGATTGTTTTTGTTCCTTGTCATAGGAGCCATTTTGACTACCTTATCCTTCCGTACCTTCTAATTACAAATAACATGCCTTGCCCTCATGTTGCAGCAGGACGCAACTTGGTCTTCTGGCCTGTCGGAACGCTTTTTAGAAAGAGCGGCGCCTTTTTCATCAGACGATCTTTTCACGGCGCAAGACTCTATGCGCGAGTTTTTTCAGAATACGTACACATGCTAATCCGGCAAGGCTTCAACATAGAATTCTTTATCGAGGGGGGCCGCAGCCGGACAGGAAAAATGGTTCTACCAAAGACAGGGCTGCTTACAATACTCATGGACGCTTATAAGACTGGGGCCTGCCGAGATTTGATATTTGCGCCTGTTTTCGTCGGATATGACCGACTCTTGGAAGAAAGCGCTATTTTGAAAGAACTGGAAGGGCGGAAAAAGAAACAGGAGAGCTTCGGCGAATTGATTCGTGCGCGAAAGCTGTTGAGAAAGCAACACGGCAGGATATATGTTCAATTTGACGAGCCGATCTCTCTAAAGGCTTTGGTCTCTCAATCAGGCCGCTCCCTCAAAGAAATGGAGCAGACCGAATACCACGCCTTGGGTCGCAACCTCGCCCACAGGATTATTAGTGCCATTAACAGTGTCTCTGTAGTAACGGCCCAGGCACTCACAGCCAGTGCCATCCTGAATTACCCAAAGCACACTTTTACGCAAAGCGACCTCATGGTTTGCGTGGAAACATATATGCACTACTTAATTTTCCAGAATACACGCCTGTCAGAGAATCTTGATAATACCCTGCTTGGCGTACAGAACGTCTTGGCAATTTATTGCAATCGCAAATTTGTTGAAAAACAAAAGATCAACGGACAGGATGAGGCGCGTTTAGAACATCAAAGATTCGTGGCCTCGGAAGACAAACGCATTAATCTTGAATACTACAAAAACAACTGTATCCATCACTTTGTGCCGGCCGCCTTCACTGCGATGGCGATTCTCTCATATGATTCATTTCAATTCTCTGCATCGGCTCTGCACTCCGACTACAACTTCTTGCAAGAATTCTTTAAATACGAATTTGCCTATGATGTGGATAAAACGCCTGAATATATGGTCAGGAAAACGCTTAAGGCATTTATTGATGATGCCATCCTCATGCCTCACCCCACCCTTCCGGACACCTACAATGTTACCTCGGCAGGTTTGCGAAAAATGCTCTTTTTTGCCAGCTTCCTCAAGACCTATTTGGAATCGTACTGGGTGGTTTTGAATGTCTTAAGACGATACGGCCGAAGGGAGTTGGTGAAAAAGGAGCGTATGAAGAAGACACGGACACTTGGTAATCGTATGCATAAACAAGGCGAAGTTGAGAGAAGGGAGGCCCTTTCTCAGATCAACTATGAAAACGGCCTGACATTTTTCAATTTCAAGGGGATCCGCGGAAAAGACGACCGGGAAGGCATTGACTTCTATAGCCAGGTGATACGCAAGTACATGAGTTGTTTTATGGTTCAGAAGTAACAGATTGCCAAAAAGCCCATCTGCCGTTCGACAAGCTCACGGCCCTGAGCAAAGCCGAAGGGAGGCGTTTTGCCTGATCCATTCAGTTCACTTTCGACTGTTCTTGTGGTCTTGTTGTCACAATCAGGTGGTGTGAAAAGAGCCTTTTGGCTACCCGCAATACGTCTGCAGCGCTTACTTTCCCAATAAGTGAGGGATACCTCATGTCATAGTCATATCCCAATCCCAAGATTTCGTTAAGAGCGCTGCTTAAGGCCTGATCAGCAATCGTCTCAAGTCCGATTTCATGCATGGTAATACAAACATCCTTGGCCCGCTGCAACGTCTTGAGGTCCACCTCCTCTTGTTGTATCAAGGCCATCTGCTCAGAAACAGTCTTGAGCACCTCATCATAATTCTTCTCCATAGTCTGTGTCATTATGCCGAAATACCCGCCGTCCACCCCAAAGGCCGGATAGGCGTGGACATAGTACACCAGACTCTTTTCTCCTCCTCTTAGGGCCTCATGGAGCCAACCGCCCGGATATCCGATGCCTGAAATAATCGCATCCAGCACATCTACCGTGGGAGAATCTGCGTCACCAAGAGTCATCCCGTTGTAGCCTACAAGAATGGCAGCCGATGTCTTTTCATTATAGATCTCAAAGGCTTCGTCTTCTACAATATTGTCGGTCTCCACCTCGATAATGGGCTGTTCTAAGATCCCGGGGCTAAAATCTTCAAAGGCTTTTTGAACCGCGCCAGCCACCGTATCCGGGTCTATGTCACCAAAAACAGCTAAAACCGCATTGTTCGGCATCATTATCGACTCATAAAAGTCTCTAATGTCTTTTTGGGAAAAGCTCTTAACTGCTTCTGCCTTGCCAATCACATCATTTCGGTAAGGGTGCTTGCGGTAATAATGCCGCTTGAAGAGCCTTGAGATTTCCGTGGTCCAGCTCTCATCAAGCCTTTTGATGGCCATCAGGGTATCCTGCCGCTGCTTTTCTATTTCACTTTTAGGAAAACTGGGATGGAGGACCACATCGGCGAGCAAATCGAGTCCTGTGTGAAAGTCTTTCTTCAACACAGAAACTGATAGGACTACCGTATTGTAGCCAGAGCTGGCCGCTATGGATCCACCCAAATCTTCCAGGGCCTCGGCAATTTCAAGTTTGCTTCGGCTTGCAGTGCCTTTGGTCAAAAGACTTGCCATGAAATGACAAAGGCCGGGTTTGTCCACAGATTCAAATCGGAGCCCTCCTTTTATAAGAAACTTGAATGACACGATAGGCGCCGACATGTTTTTCTTCAACAGAAGCGTCATCGTGTTGGGCAATGTCCGTTTTTCAGTATCTGACCTAAGACGCTGTACAGGCTCAGCATCTTCGCTTTCAGACAACACCGAATGAGGTCTGAGTATAGCAAGTGTCATCTGATCCCTTTTAAAATATTTTTCCGCAACTTGTCTCACGTCCTCAAGGGTGACCTCCTGGATCTTTGACACATACATCTCACTGAAGTAGGGATCCCCTGTAGCCACCCAATCTGAGGCCAACTGGCTAGCCTGGCTTTCAGCCGGCTCCTGTCCAAAGATATGATCTGCTACAAGCTTGTTTTTCGCCCGCGTCAACGCCTCTTCACTCACCACGTTTTTTCTAACGTCAAAGAGTTCTTCCCAGACCGCGTCCACGGCCTTCGATAGATTTTCACCTGAAAGATCCATGGAAATCGAAAACTGACCTTCGACAAAGGAAGGTGTCCAGCTCCATGCGCTGATGGAAAGAACGAGATTCTTTTCGTCTCGAACGCTCCCATAAAGTCTGGATGTGCGGCCATCGCCCATGATGACAGCCAACACATCAAGCGCATACAGATCAGGATCGGACAAGGTAACCGTTCGAAAGCCCATCATTGCCTTTGTCAGCCTTGCTATCGGCGAGGTCTTGTCCACCTTGCGTGAGGAAAGCTGTCGCGGCTCCGTCGGGAGGACATACAGAGGGTTTTCCGCCTTTTTCAGACTGCCAGCCAATGTGAGGATCACTTTCAGGACATCCTTCTTGTCAATATCTCCCGCCACTGCAACCACCATATTCTCCGGCGTGTACCAACGACGATAGTGGGCCATGAGGTCGTCTTTGTCCATTTTGACGAAGACCTCCTTTTCACCAAGAATGGAATACCGAACCGGATGCTTTCGATACGCTGTCTTCATGAACGACTGCCACAGCTGTTTGGAAAGATCGTTTTCCTCCAACTTGAATTCCTCAAGGATGACATCTTTTTCCCTTTGGTATTCAGTTTCGTTAAATTGACAGTCGGTCACAAACGCCACAAGAAGCTCAAGGGCCTCTTCATAATGGAGCCGCGTCGTATCAATAAAGTAGACGATGTCGTCATAGCTGGTATGGGCGTTGGTGGCACCACCCATGGCTTGAAGCTTGTCGTTGATCTGGTCTTCAGTATACTTGGACGTGGTCCCGCCAGACACCACATGTTCCAGGTAATGCGATAACCCCCCTCCAATCTTTTCACCCTCATAAATCGATCCGGTTTTCACTAATACTTGACAAGACACCACCTTGGACCCATGCGATTCACGGATAAGCACAGTAAGACCATTTTTCAAAACAACGAGAAGGTCTTTGGCCTTGGAAGGGATTATCCGGTCTATCCTGTCGCTTTCAAGGACGCCAGTACCTGTCTGAGGCAACGGCACTACTTGCGTTTCCGCCCATGCGCAGTCGAGTACAAGAGTGACCAACCCCCAGGCAAAGAACAAAAAAACTAAGTGCCGTCTAAAATTTCTGGATAGAGACAAACGAACAACGCGGGCCATAAAACCTCCTCAAAAACGCGCGTGATGTTTTGCTACGTGTTCGATCTTTTTGTGACCACTGATGAACTCGTAAAGAGTCTTTTGAGGGCTTTGCATAACCCCTTTGAACGATCATCATGAACTTTTTGGGGACCCATCCGGGCGAAGCGAATGTGCCCACAAAGTGGGCAAATCGCGAACTGTTTGAGGCCCTTGGGCCGAGTTTTTGCGATTTAGTGAGCGAGCCCATAG
The DNA here is from genome assembly GCA_964502365.1 of uncultured Desulfobacterales bacterium. Taxonomy (GTDB): domain Bacteria; phylum Desulfobacterota; class Desulfobacteria; order Desulfobacterales. The sequence continues at coordinate 12,763 of CAZCWQ010000041.1, forward strand.
ATGGGTCAAAAAGTTCGTGTAAACAAGTGAAAAGGGGTTTTGCAAAGGTCTCCTTTTGTGAACCACATTGAGCACAACCGATTTTTTACGAAATCGTCAACCCATTCATACCACTAATCCACACAAACCACAATTTTTTTAGATACTTCTGCCCCATTCTGATCTCCTTGACAGAGACTCAGCACCCTGGCATGATCCCGTATTTATGAAGGCCATGATCTTAGCGGCAGGACTCGGCACACGCTTGTTACCCATGACCAAAAGGGAACCCAAGCCCCTTTTTCCCATCCTCGGTCGTCCATTGATCGATATTCTGATTTGCAGGCTCCAGCACTCAGGCTGCGACTCGGTGATCATCAATACTCACCACTTGGCTCAACTGATTTACCAGTTTGTCAATAGACAAGACTACACCATCCCTGTTAGGATTCGCCACGAGCCAACCCTCCTCGGCACTGGAGGGGGAGTCAAAAACGTTGAAGATTTCTGGGATGACAAACCCTTCATGGTCATCAATGGGGACATATTTACCAACATTGACCTTGCAAAGGTCTACGGCTTTCACCTGAGTCATAAATATCCTGTAACTATGGTGCTTCATGACTGCGCACAGTTTAACAGCGTGTGGGTTGATTCAAATGACAATGTGACCGGATTCGACCGTGCGGAACCTTTCGCATCGAGGTGCCGTCAACTTGCCTTCACCGGCATACAGGTCATTGACCCATATGTTCTAAGCTTTATCCCGGAAGGAACATTCTATAGCATTATCGATGCATATCGCAAGATGATCCAGGCGGGTGTCACGGTAAGGGCATTTGTGACAAGTAACCATTATTGGCATGACATAGGCACCATGGCAGGATATCGTGGGGCCGCAAGAGAGGCTATCGCTCGCAAGGCACTGGGAAAAACCGTGCAGGACCCGTTGGTCTGGTCCAGGCTCAAAGGGGACGGCTCTGACCGCACATGGCATAGGGTGTCTCTGAAGGAATCCTCCGTGATTCTGGTTGATCACGGCCCCTCGCCCGAAGGCGCCGGGTGCGAGGCAGACGCTTTTTATGCTATTGGCGAGCACCTCCACCGCAAGGGCGTGGCCGTGCCTCGCATTTATTGTTACGATCGCCCTTCAGGTCTTGTCGCCATGGAAGATCTAGGCGATCTTCACCTCCAAACTATCGTCCGCCACACAGCTGATCCGACAAAAGTTGTGCCCTACTATAAGGCCGTTATTGACCTTCTAATTTTCATGGGAATTGAAGGGGCAAAGGACTTCAAGCCCGCGTTTACTTACCAGACACCATACTATGACCAAGATCTCATCATTGAAAGAGAATCCAAGTACTTCGTAAAAGCTTTTCTGAATGAATATATGGGTCTTGAAACAGCGTTCGTAGACCTTAAAGAAGAGTTTGAGCTATTGGCAGAAATGGCTCTTGCATCCGGTTATATTGGATTTCTCCACCGCGATTTTCAATCACGTAATATTCTCGTGAGACACTCAAAATACTATGTCATCGACTTTCAGGGAGGAAGGCTTGGGCCCTTGCAGTATGACCTGGCATCATTGCTCATTGACCCATATGTGGAGCTTCCCCAGGGTGTCCGGGAGACTTTGCTTGCCTACTACCTTAAGAGGCTTTCTGGTTTCGTATCAGTGGACCCTGACAATTTTCTACGTGCTTACGCATATTGCGCCATAAATCGTAACTTGCAAGTACTCGGGGCCTTTTCCTTCTTAAGCCGCGTAAAAGGCAAGTCAGACTTCGAGACCTACATCCCGCCGGCCGTCTCCTCACTTAAAGCCTCTCTCGATAATATTGAGCGCGACGTGTGTCCTAAACTCAGCAATATCGTTGAACGGCTGTAACACTTTGGGTGTGTGAAATGCCTCAGGATACGGCTGGCTTTTCTTTCGTTCCGAGCCTCCCGGGCTGCTCTTTTCAGCGACTTACCCTAAGCTAAAATCATACCCACGGCTTCAGTTGTCACCGGGTTGCCAACAGCGCACCAGATGGTCCTGCCTTATTTCGCGAAGATCGAGCTCCCCTTTTCGACATCTGTCCTCGACTAAAGGACATCTGCCCTGAAACCTGCACCCTGCTGGCGGGTTGAGAGGGCTGGGTACATCACCGGACAGGGGTGTCCATTCTTGCCTGTCATCGGGATCCGCAGCAGGTGCTGCTGAAAGGAGTGCAAATGTGTAAGGATGCATAGGATTTTCATATAGCTCTTCTGCTGGAGCATACTCCATGATCTGCCCCAGGTACATTACTGCAACCGTATCACTAATGTAGCCGACAACGTTGAGGTCGTGGGAAATGAACAGATAGCTTAGCCCCAGTTTGACCTGGAGTTCTTTTAGAAGATTAATAATCTGGGCTTGAATCGAAACGTCAAGGGCTGAAATCGGCTCATCACATACAATCAACGACGGCTCCACGCTCAGGGCCCGTGCTATGCCGATGCGCTGGCGCTGTCCGCCGCTAAATTCATGGGGGTAACGACAGGCTGCGTCTGAAGCGATTCCCACCATTTCCAGCAACGCATCCACACGCTTGGTGCGCCTGAAACGCTCTTTTAGACCAGAGGCCTTCAGACCTTCTTCAATAGATGACCCAATGCTCATGCGGGGGTTCAACGAACCAAAGGGGTCCTGAAAGATTATTTGCATTTTCCTTCGTAACGGCTTCATTTCATACCTGGAGAATCCACTGATATCTTGGCCTTCATACATGATTTTTCCTTCATCCGGCTCAAGGAGCTTCAGAATAGCTGCTGCAATGGTCGATTTCCCACACCCGCTTTCACCTACCAAGCCAAGGGTCTTTCCCTGTTCAATCTCAAAGGATACATCGTCAACGGCCTTGACCCAGCCAATGACTCTTTGGAAAAAGCCCCTACGGACCGGGAAATATTTTTTCAGCCCTTCGACCCTGAGTAGGACTTTGCAGGAATGGACATCAAGCATGTTTACTATATCTCCTTCTACCACAGGCCATGAGTGCTAGACTCCAAATTAAATATAAACCGGATCAATATCAAGGGCATAATTGATCGCCTACAGGAAAATCCCGACGTTATGCTAATCATACTGCATGGAAGATATCCTTTTGACTTAAATATCAATATGTTATAATGCTTTTTCGCCCTGATCAACACAAAACAAAGTGCTTCACCAACAAACCCTGTAACAAAAAATACAACCCCATTTCCGTTTGACAAGCTCGGGCCACACATTGTATTCGATTTTAGCCGAGATTACAAAAGCGACAACAGTATTTGCCTGCGGACCATATCCTCAAAGAAAGGTGGACATAATATGAAAGCAAACTGTTTTTCAGCCGTTCTATTCCTTTTGTCCATGACCCTTTGTTGTTGCTCCCAAGAAAAGGCCGAAGAACACAACATACTGGCCAGGATAAACGATTACAACCTGACCGTTGATCGATTTCAACATCAATTGGCAGCAGAGTTGGAGTTGGAGAAAGATTTCAAATTGACAAATGAAGCAAAAAAGGAATTTTTGGAAGAACTCATAAGGAAAGAACTGCTTATACAGGAGGCCAAGAAGCTACGCCTGGACACAAGAGATAGTTTTATAAGAGCAATCGAACGTTACTGGGAATCTACGCTCATCAGAGATTTGATAGAGTTGAAATCCAAAGAGATTCAAGAAAGAACCTATGTGTCCCAGGAAGAGATTGAGCGCCGGTACAAAGAGATGAAACAATCAGATAAGACTCTTTCCCCTTTGGAAGAACTTCAGGAAGAAATTAGTAAAACACTTCAGGAAGAAAAAAAGAGTCAAATGCTCGAAGAGTGGATCAGCGAACTAAGAAAGAAAGCAAACATCAAAGTTAATGAGCAGCTTCTTTGAGAGGAGAATACCATGTATCAAGATAGGCAATTATACAAAAGGAAAAGCTATTTCGTTAAGAAACAATTCCAGTTTAGGTTTATCTTGAAATTCTGCATCATTTTGTTGATTGGAGTGATTATTTCTACTGGCCTGCTCTTTCTTTTTTCTCAAAAAACATTAACTTCTTCCTTTGAACAATCAAGACTTGTCGTAAGGAATACCGGCCTGGCCATTCTCCCCTCTGTTCTATATACTAATCTTATTACTCTTGGACTTATAACTCTTGCCACCATAATAGTTACATTGTTTGTTTCTCATAAAATAGCCGGACCCATGTTCCGTTTTGAAAAAGAGCTCAAGGAAGTAGGCGCAGGAGATTTTACCAGAAGGGTAACACTTAGGGAAAAGGACCAGATAACCGATATGGCCGATTGCCTTAACAACATGATCGCAAGTTTACAAGACAAGGTCACTGACATCCGAACTGAGGTGGAACATGTACGCAAGTCTGCCTCCACACAAAATGCCCCGAAAACCTTAATTGATGAATTGAACAAACTGCATCAAAAGATTGAAAGCAGCTTCAAGGTCTGAAAGCCATTACTCACCCTATGACAAGAAGGGCACTGAGTAAATTACCTTTTAGTCCTAAACTGCCGGGCCATTACTACTTCATGTCATTTCATTATCTTTCTAAAAGGAAGCTTTTTATCTTTGTTCAGCTCAGTCTTTTCTTCTTTCACTTGTGCGGTGTCACCGGAGGAGAAGCAGCGGAAGACATTGCATGGCAAGGTATTGAAACCAGATATACCACAATCCGATACCAATCTATCGAAGATTTGAAGAACTTCAACCGTAGGATGAAATACAACTCAAAACACTCACGCCTAAAACGGCTATTTTCTTCTCCTGGCTCTGATGATCTCGTGGACAGAATTACTACAAAGGTTGACGTTTTGTTTCAAAGAGTGCAAGAGATACTGGACATGCGGAAAAGAATGGACAAGGTAACCGTTAATATTTATCATGATAAGAGTCAACTGCACGATGCGTTCTTCAGCATCTATAAAAGACCTTGTCGCATCCGCGCGTGGTACAGATATAGCAATAACACTGTGTACATCAATGTGAAGGATCTTCATGATGGGATGTTGGCCCATGAACTGGCCCACGCTATTATCGACCACTATCTGCTGGTCCGTCCGCCTCACGCCGCTGCCGAGATTCTGGCTCGGTATGTTGACAGTCACCTAAGGCGATAACCAATTGAAGAATTTGGAGATTGAGGATTATGAATTGCAACATTCTTTTCTTAAATGGCTCCAGAATAGTCGTTCTACTTCTGATTTCGCTCCTTCTCATCATCTCGTGTTCATCCGTTCATCGCCATCAAGTTAGGAGATCTGAAATTCTTTACAAGCGAGGGTGTATTTTGCATTCTGAAGGGAAACTTGATGATGCAATGTCAAAACTGGCAGAATCGTTGTCATTAGCGAAGAAAGCAGGGTTTAGGCCAGGTGTGGTATACAATCTGAATGAGATGGCAACCATTTACTTCTCGCTTGGCAACCATGTCAAAGCCCGTGAGATGCTTGATGAGGCTTTGGAGATCTCAAAGGAACTTCACATGCAGGTGGAGGTATCAAAGGCATTGAGTAATATTGCCGGCACCTACCTGAAAGAACACAACTTCAAGGACGCCATCAAGATATATGAAGACTTGCTTGAGTGGGACAGGAAAACCAATAACGAGTTGGGAGTGGCTATAACGCTGAACAATATGGGACTAATTTATCAAAACCATCTGCACCAGCTTGATGAAGCAAAAAGGAAATATTCCGAGGCGCTGATTATCTTCAAGGAGCTAGGGAACAGGAAATACGTAGAACTGATTGAGAGGAACTTGGTGACACTTGAACCATGACCAAATGAAAAAATCTCCGGGCCTTGTGCAAAAGAAAAAACCCGGAGAATCGAATAGTAAAACCGCCAGGATTTTTTCTAATACTTATACATCACCCCGATAGAGTAATTGTCTATTTGGTAATCGTACCGATAAACTCTCTCATCTTCGCTGTTGGAGCGAGCAACAATCGTCTGCCACTGAGCCTTGATGCTCCAATTATCCGTAAGGTCGTACCTTAGACTAAGCTCTATCTCGTCTTGTGTGTCATACTGCTCATCATTCGCGTAGTCACCATTACTGTACTTTGCCTTTCTGTCAGTGTATTCGGTCCTTTGGTATGCATAGGATAAGCTGGGCGTCAGTGGAATCAACGCAAAGGTATAGGATATATTCGGACTAATTCGGTAAGAATTGTAGTCATAATAGTCTTTGGTGAACTTTTGAGAAGAAAACAATCCCGCAATCCTCTCATCCCAGAAGTTCTGGTTGCTCCTATACATAGTGCCGTTCAGATCAAGACCCAGTTTCAACCCACCATCAATATCAAGGGTATGCCAGAAATTGAGATCCAGGCTGTGCACATAATCCTCTTGCTCTTCAGCGGTCAAGACACCATTTGAATCCACGACCTTTTTGTCATCAAGAGTTTTATAAAGCAAGGAGTATTCTGTCTCCCACGAAAAGCCCAGCGGCTTGACACAACTGTATCCTGCCGTGCCAAGAATGCCGTGATAATCCTTCTCCCATCTTTCCGTAGCTATACCAGCAGCGGTGTCCAACCCGGTTATGGAAAGAAGAGAAGCAAAGTTGGGATACTCCCTCCTGTAATACTGCGCCCCCAAACTCAACTTGCCGTCTTCGCTAAAGGCCTCCCTCATATCAAACTCCAACCCGCCGCCGACATCTCGGTAATTATACAGGCCGTCGCTCCAGCCAGCCGTTTCAGCGTCTTTGTTATATGTCCAGGTCCAAAATGCAGACGGGGTAATGGAATAGCGGACTCTTTCTCCAAAGTCCTTTCGAAGCATGGGTTGGATGGTATGTTGCTGAAATTCAGAGCGCTGCCTGGTGCCTACATCGTCGGAATACATCTCCCGTTTCTTATAGTAACGCCCGTCATACATAAAGATAAAATATGTTGTATCGTCTAACATGTATGCCGGTGCAAGAAGACCGTTAACACTAGCCCCTTCAAGGGAGCCAGCCCCACTCAGGTCTGATTCTGTGAAAAAGGCACTAAAATCTGCAATAAAAAGCACTCGATCCATAAATGTCTCGCCTGCGACTTCCTCTCCAGGCGGCAACTCCTCGGCCAGGACCTCCTTTGGAGTTGGTTCTTCAGCAGCCCCCAAAGGTTTAGTAGCAAACCCCAGGAACAAAACCACCAGAACAATAGCTAACAGCGAACAAACCTTGAACAACTTGGGTAGTCTCATTTTGCTTCTCCCTTATTATTCCTTATTCAAGTGAGCAGGCCTCTTGATAATAGGCTCTCGTATAGGACAAAATTCTCTGTGCGTCAACAGGAATTTTTGGCGCCTTATTGGGCTATATAGTTGAATCCATTAAGATACGTCTTTTGGGGATATTTGTTGGCAAGAGCCGTCACAAAAAAGGGCATAGCCATTTCTGACTATGCCCCTGATTACAGGTTTTCAAAAAATCTATGTCTGATGCTTGTTCATAGTATTAATCGGGCATCTCCATGCCTTTCCATAGCATATGGGACATAGGAATATAGACCACATCGATCGGGTTGCTGAAGAAGTTTGTTCCTTCGGCATTGGAAATCAAGATCTCCAGGTTTCCCTCAATCTCAGGGCCCCAATCACTCCAGGGCAGCCCACGCTCGTCCGCCCTCAATGCATCCCAGATATCGTCAATACTCCCTTGGTACTCAACAGCACACTCGGTCTCTAAACCCCTGTCTCCATCCTCCGCCTCATAAAACGCTACATCAAAACGATTGCTATCTCCAGTCAAAGACACATAAGAAAATCCCCCTTCAGACCACGGCTCGACGTCATATTCCACAGTGCCGGCCACATAGTCGTTATTATATTCACCCGAAGAATCAGTCAGGTTCGCTATTGTCAGCTTGTCATTGGTAATCTGCTGGTAGCGTGGGGGCAAGCTTGCGATAGTACCAACTCCTGTTTCATCCCAAGGATCCCCGCCAAACTGTCTATATTCCCCTAAAGACTCATCTCCATTATTCTTGAACTCAACAGACATATTAGCCAGTCCAGGGGTTAGTGTGTCAGGTCCCAGGTACATGGGGTATTCCACCCATTTCATTATTCCGTCACCTTCCTGAGACGGTTCTTTGTCAGGCTTAGTGTTCAGCCAATCACCCCATGGGAGTCTCCACAAGTCACCATCGTAAGAGTCTTCCAAGTTTGTAGTAAAGCTCATGGTGGAAAGTCCTGCAAGGTCTCCAGCGTTTTCACCCCTGAGGCACACATTGAGCAACTGGATAGTCTTGTTATCACCAGACCGCAAAACATACTGCTGTGCCCTAACCCAGTTTCCATCATGATCTTTCGTGACCCGGCCGGACATGGCATCTGCATTCTGAACAAACCATGCGTCACGCGCCCGGATACCAGCAGTTGCAGTAGCATCCTTGACAGAATCAGCTACAGACCTCACAGATTGTGTCTCAAGGATCTTCTTGTTTACTATATCCTCTTCAACCTGCACTGCATAGGCCAGCAAACCATTGCTGTTGATCCTGTTCAAGGTTTCATCGTTTGTAAAACACTTTGCCTCGGACGAATAGTAGTAACCTCCGTAATCATTGCTCGACCAATATGGATCTCCGCCCACGGTCTGTAATCCATACTCGTATTCACCATCCCAATACTCATACCCGGCATCATCTCCATAATCCAGCCAGCTGCCACCGAATTCAAATTCACCCGGCTCGAAGTAACCGTCATCGACGGTGGCAAGGAGATTAGAATCCTTGAGATTATCTATCGCCTTGTCCAGGATTGTGGGATTCCCGTCCAGGCCAAGGGAATCAACAACCATGTCACGCGTACCAAAAGTTACAGTATACTTGTTCTGCCCATCTGGTCGGAAGACAAGAAAACTGTCTGCCAAATCGAAATCGCTGTAGTCAAATACCTCACAAAGCCACCAATACTTGCCGTCATCAGGAGGGTAACTCACACCGGCCTCATCCGACAGGTCAAGCCACCCATCGTCCGTATTGCGCGGCTCACCCGGTCCGGGATGGCTCTCGCTGCCGTTTCCAGGAAGAAGACCCACAAATGCCTCATAACCTTCGGGCAAATCCACATCTCCATAACTAAACGCGATCCAATCACTTTCTTCACTATTCTCATTCATATAAAGCGTGGCAGAAAAAGGGCCGGTCGTGGCGTTCTCTTGGGTATTATAAGCGTACCTGTAAAAAGAGCCAGACTCTGCACTTGAAACAGATGGAGATTCAAACACATCGCCGGGGATAGAAACGTCGCCGCCCCAGCCGTCTCCTGTAAAGAGCAACAGAGGGGCAATCGCTGGAGGATAGCTATCTTCGTCGATGTGGAATGGCTCAGTAAGAGACAGGACCCCATTACCTATTTCATACACATCATCGGGTACATTGTATTTCTTGCCGTAATATATCCAATCTCCCTCAGGCTCGGGATAGGGGTCTGGTTGATGATCTCCGCTGCCACCATTGTCTATGCCTTTGCCACCAATATCGACCTCACGGCCTGGTTCTTCATAGGCCTCCAGATCTGTCAGATCGCAATAGTCATCCGGCACATTCTCAAGGTTATCCAGGAGGGCTTGAACAATCCGCTGGTCTGCAAGGCTGACCGATTGTTGGATTGCCTCTAAGGCACTCCTAATTATGGCATTAACTGTGGGAGCAGCCTCTTCTGCCTGGGTGATAATGTAGCCTTCAGGGCCCACTTCAGTCTCAATCTGGGCCATCAGACCCGAGTCAAACTTGAAATTGTCTGGCACCGTGACTATATCTTCTGCAGACATGTATTCCGGATCCTGAACAAAACTTATCAGGCAGTCTATCTTCTCCTCTACATTGTTCACACCAATCTTCACCAACTGATCTCCAGTTCCATGTTCAGCCGGAGCTTGCGCATACACGATCGGAGAGGCGAGCAGCGCCACTCCCAACAACAGGGCCAAGACCCAAAGCCCTCCTCTAAATCTCGTTTTCATCATTTTCCCTCCTTTTGTATACAAAACTGCTAATTCTAGACTTCATTTGTTGACTACCGCATTACGTTGAGCAAGGCCTGTGCCAGATGAAAGATTCAAGGAGTTGTGTCTAATTTAGTTGATATTTAAAGAGATTATGATGTGAGCGGCACAAACTGACCATGCTGTGTGAAAAAACTTAGAACTAGTGTGTGGCATTACTGTTCTCTCTAAGGGTAAACTTTTACAGCCAGCCTTTGACGACGTGCCCGTATCCAAGCGATTTTATATAACGTAGCTTTGCCGCCGGGTAAAAGCAATGTTGCATCCACTATGTTTGCAGAGACAACCACGAGAACAGGAAAGAGCAAAAATGGTTGTTCCGGGAAATATGCCACAAGTCAGAGTTTGACCCGTAACACCTGGACACATGATTGTCAAGCCCGATGAAATTCCCGCCTCTATCGTGCCATTTTGTACAAGACCGGGCATCGGCTCTGGTGCACCCCGCCCCAGTCACACATCTCCGGCAAGGCAGCCCGACAAGACAGTTCAGCCAATTCACACCTTGGATGAAATGGACAACCCGAAGGCTTGTATGCCGGGTCCGGCACCGTGCCCGGGATGCTTTGAAGCTTGGCACCCCGTTTTGAACGATCCGGCAGAGAGGCCAAAAGCCCTCGGGTATACGGATGGCACGGTTTGTGGAAGATATCAGAGCAGCTGCCCTGCTCCACAATAATACCCGCATACATTACATATATACGATCAGCGATCTTGGCCACCACACCGAGATCGTGGGTGATATAAAGAAGAGACATTTGCCGCTTTTTTTGAAGCTCAGCAAAAAGATTTAGAATCTGCGCCTGAATAGTGACGTCTAGTGCCGTGGTGGGCTCGTCTGCGATGACCAACTCTGGGTCACATGCCAAGGCCATAGCAATCATGACCCGTTGCCGCTGACCCCCGCTGAGCTGGTGGGGATAGTCGTTGAGCCGCTCTTCGGGTTCTCCGATACCAACATCGCTAAGCAGTTGAATACATCTTTTGCGCACGTCTTGAGCATTCAAGTCTTCGTGTGCTATAATAGTTTCTGAAATCTGATCCCCAATGGTAAGCACCGGATTAAGAGAAGTCATCGGTTCCTGAAAGACCATGGCTATGTTGTTTCCCCGGACCTTCTGCATCTCGCCGTCCGTCATATCCAAAAGATTCTTTCCACTGAAAATTACTTTGCCGCCCATAATCTTGCCGGGTGGCTGGGGGATGAGCCCAAGAATAGTCAAGGCTGACACTGTCTTTCCACAACCGGACTCTCCCACAAGACAGACCGTCTCTCCACGGCCCACCTCACAACCCACCCCATCCACCGCCCGGGCAACCCTGCCATCGCCACCGAAATAGACCTTCAAGTCTTGGATGGAGAGGAGGATGTCATTACTACTCGTCATATCTAGTATCTATAGATCTGTTTCACTAGTTGGATTGATTCCATTTGTTATATTGGCTTCACTAATGTGCAAACAGGAGCTAACTCGTGGATACTCACCAAATGCCACAAAAATAGTTCACTTAACAAAACTAACTTCTTTCTCTCAGCCTGGGATTCAGCGCGTCTCGCAGACCTTCACCAAACAGATTGAAGGACAGCACCACAATCAAGATGGCAAAGCCAGGCACAA
>CAZCWQ010000042.1:0-24307 GCA_964502365.1 uncultured Desulfobacterales bacterium
TTACGCACACTTTACATATATGAAAAGTGCGCTCGTGGCGCACTAGCAGAGATCGGTACTCCAAGGCGAATGGTGAAGACCACAAGATATGGACACAGAAAGCCCCTGTGATGGGTCTAGCACTGGTAAGACAGAGATAGACGGCCTGAGAGCATATAGATGGGGTTTATTCGGGTGGACACGCTCGGCAGGCTAGATCTTATAGCGCCGGTACAGTTCGCCCCTCGTGGGACATGCACAAAAACCCTCGGTTGAAGTATACGGATAACAATAGGAGCAAGGTTCTTTTTCAAGACAGGGGGTTTCAAGGAAACTCCGTGACCACTGGTTTAGAACGCCGCAAACAGGATAGGAGTTACTGTTCAAACAGGCGAAGTCGTGCTGACATTTCGTGGTCTGCTTGAGAATTTCGTCAGGTATTTTGAAATTCAAGGTCTTGAGTGCAATATGACTCTGTAACGAAGCTCAAATGCCATAACGCTTGTACAGTTCCAACCTCGTGGGACAGACACAAGAAACGCTGGAAGACGCATATTCTATACAGTAATCACAGAACGGATGTTTCCTGGTTTTCATCCAAAGGAGGAACTTTCCCTGGCGATAATCGACTTCGCACAGATCCTCTGGTTTGCCGGATAAACAAGCGAAGTTGCGCTTACACCTAGTCGTCCGCTTGAGGGTATCCTCACTTACAGTGACATCCATTAGACCGTCCTGGTTGTGATTAGAAGTTGTGCAACGAGCTTAACTAAATATTTGTTACCAAACGCCTAGGGATTTGTCAAGCTACAAGGATGGTTGTAAAGGGAATGGGCCAAGGAAAAGGCCGGAGAGCCTTCTTAACTGTGGATTGACGTGTTTTTAAACTGGTCCAACCATTCCTCTGATTTTAGGTAGGCAGGCCCCCCGGCCAGACTTGGAGGTTCGCCATGAAGAGTAACATCTTCATGTCAAACGGTTTGCCCACACATGAAAACCACTAGAATGTCAACAGGCACGCGTATGATGGGAGTGCCCGTCCTCTTTGCCACTTGACACGTGGGAGTTATAATGCCCTTTGGAGACCTAAAAACTTCGGGCTTTCAAAAAGTGCAAAATCATTGCAGAACGTGAAACTTTTGTGTTTCGCCAAATTACAAAGCGTTTCAAACGGAACAGTCAACAGGAAATGTGGTGAAACTAAAAATACGATTTGATAATATCAATGGCATCATCGCCACGAAGCGGTTTGACGATTACTTCATTGAAGCCCGTCTCAAGCAAGTGAGTTCTTAACGTATCATCACTCGTAATTGCAATGAGTGGGATATCGGTTGAAGTGCTACGAATTTCAGCTGCAACCTCCTCACCATCCATTTCCGGCATATACTGATCAAGAACGACAACGTCATACGTGTTTTCGCCATACAACTGCAGAGCCAAGCTACCGTTTTCCACGGTGTCACACTCAAAACCAGCCTTTTCCAATTTCACTGCAAGCAGTTTACGGTTTGCTAAGTCGTCTTCTGCGTACAATACTCTCTTTTTATTCATGGTTCACCTCCCAATCTCAATTCTGTTGCCAGTTTGGGCTACGAAACTATGGAGAAGACAATCCCTACCACGCCAGTTTCTTACTTTCATGGGCATTATGATCGTTCTTGACAAATCTAACCTGCGTCTTCCTTAATGATCATGATGGAGCATAGTTTTCTACATATGTTCTCAGGCGGTCAAACTCTGTTACTACGTTGTCCAAAGCAGATGGGACTGCCTGTAAGTCATTTGACTTGCATAGAGTTTCCATTTGGCTGGCGACTCCGGCAAGCGGCTTGGCCTCCAGAGTGGCGGCTCCACCTTTAATAGCATGGGCGTTGCGCCTCAAGCCCTCGATGTCTTGCTCGGTCAGAGCCTCCTTCATGTCTTGAATCTGCGTTTCTACCTTATCGATGAACTGAGCCACAAGTTCCTTAACGACGTCCATATCTCCAAATTCTTCCAAAGCCACATAGTAGTCAATAGGCATAATGTCCTTGGAAGTGCCCTTTGAGTTTCCATTTTGATGAGAATCATTCGGTTTGGATGCCGTCTCAGCTGTGGAACCAATCCAACGATTCACGCCGGCAAGGAGTATCTTCCGTCTAATTGGTTTTGTCAACACGTCATCCATTGTTGCCTCTTTGCAGGCCTGTTGTGTCTGTGAGTCGGCATTGGCGGTAAGAGCCAGTATTGGCACTTTTGCACACAACGAACTGCCGGATCGGATGAGGCGAGTCGCCTCGTATCCATCCATATTTGGCATTTGAATGTCCATCAGAATGAGATCATATTTTTGGTCTTCACAAGCTCTCACAGCCTGTTCCCCGTCCTCGACTGTCGTAACTTCATAGCCGGCTTCCTCGAGGTGCTGGCGTACGACGCGTTGATTGACTGGATAATCCTCAGCCACAAGAATATGCCCTGTGCCTTGCAAAATGCTTTGTGCATCAAGGTTTTCCGAAATCAGTGTCTCACTCGTTTCCGGTGGTGCCTGACTGATATCCAAGGACAAATTAAACCAAAATGTGCTCCCCTGGCCTGGCTCACTTTCAAGACCTATCTTGCCGCCCATAACCTCCACTAGATGACGAGAAATGGTGGTCCCTAGGCCTGTGCCCCCGTATTTTCGGGTCGTTGTTTTATCTACCTGGGTGAAGCTGTCAAATATATCTTTCTGTTTTTCCTTTGGAATACCGATTCCCGTATCAATGACCAAAAAACTAAGGTCTGCCACGTCTTGTTTTATTTCAATCAGCTTGACCGATACTGTTACGGACCCTTTATGGGTGAATTTGACGGCGTTCCCAACCAGGTTCAGCAAGACCTGTCGCAATCGCATGGGGTCAGCCATCACATATGGCGGAACTCCAACGTCTATGGAGGTCCTAAGCTCCAAACCTTTGCTTTGAGCTTGCATATAAGTACTTCTCTCAACAGCCTTTATTAGTTGGTGAACATCAACAACCTTATGTTCTAATACAATTTTTCCAGCTTCTATCTTCGCATGGTCCAAAATTTCGTTAATCAGGCCCAAGAGATGCTCGCTTTCCGATAGAATGACTCGTGCCTGTTCATGGCAGCTTTCAAGGGAGTCAGTTCTAAGGAGGATCTCAGCAAATCCAATAATTCCATTCAAAGGTGTGCGGATCTCATGACTCATATTGGCTAAGAACTGACTCTTGGCTTGATTGGCCAGGTCGGCTTGATGCTTGGCTTGCCGTAGGTTTTCTTCTGCCCTGTGTTGATCCGTTACGTCCCTGAAGCTCCAGACACGCCCAGAAACTGCTTCGTCTCGAATCAAGGGGCACGAATAGCGTTCAAAGACCCGACCGTCCTTGAAGAAAAGCGTATCTAGGCTCTGTAATGATGACTGGTACAACTGTTTAACCTTTGACAAAAAGGCCTCTGGTTCTTCTAATTGATCCAGAACATAGTTGAGCAACTTCTCGTTGTCCTTGCTTTTGAAAATTTCTTCTGGGATGTGCCACATTTTCAAAAAGCGTTCATTAGCGTTAGTGACTTGCCCCTTTTCGTTAACGACAAGAATCCCGTCTGCAGTCGATTCCAGGGTCGCACTTACAAGAGAAAGTGATCCCTCAAGCTCTTTCTCCACTCTTTTGCGCTCAACTATTTCTGAATTCACACTGGCAATCATATGATTTGTTACTTCCCTTAGGGCTTGTAACAATTCCACCTGGGAAGTATTAGGTATCCTGGCGCTCAGCTCACCCTTAGAGACCCTGTCCAGAACACTAAAGTGCTCAGCAAGCCCCATGGCAATTTCATGGGATAGGTCAACTATTTCCGCTAAACTTTCAGCTGTTGTATTTAACGCCTGTTTTAGCTTTACAATCAATTCGAGATTCGACTCTTCAGATACTCTAACCGAGGGATCTCCCGCAGCGATTTTCGCCAATGCTTGAAAAACCTCTGTTAGCCCATGATCCAGATCGGCATTCAAGCTGCGGAATCTGTTTTCACTCTCCTTCAGGGCTTCCTCGGCTCGTTTGCGGTCGCTGATGTCCACGAAGCATTCCACTAGATGCTTGCGGCCTGCCAACGTTATTGTGTTGACAGTCTTATAAATAGGAATTTTTTTCCCATTTGAGTTCATTAACACATGCTCTGAGTTATCAACACTTTGTGCAAGGTTGGTAGTCGGGCATTTTCCTTCTTCTGCAGGACAAATATGCTTATGATACATTTTGCCGACAACATGCTCTTCCGCAGCACCAATCATCCTAAGCGCGGCGGGATTGGCTTCAACGATCTTGTGGTTTTCAGCATCGATGACAACAACTCCGGCTTGTATGGAATCCAATATGTGCTTCAATCGTTCTTGGCTTTCTATTAAACAAGAATGCGTTTTTTTGTGTTGCTCTATTTCATTGAGTAGGTTGTTATGTGTGTGAGTAAGTTGGTTTTCTAGGCGACCGACATAGAAATAAAAAAAGATACAAAGAAACCCACCGAGAATAATTCCCGACACCGCTACAACTGCAATCATTCTGTCAAGTGATGTTCGCTGGTCCGTGACATCGTAAAAAAGTATCATGTGTCCAACCTGGCGACCACCGGCGTCTATGAGATCAATGTGTCCTCCCTGGTTGATGCGGTCAGCAACCGTAATCCCAAAATATTTTTCACGATGATGATTTTCAATGACTGAAACCAAGGGCGCAGGGATCTCTTCCATAGACTTGTTCACAACAACAAATTCGGGAAAACGATCCCAATTGCCATGGCGTCCCAGCATTTTCGTGCCTTCTTCCCACTTAGCTCTATCCAAGTAAGACTTCTCAATGGCAACAACGATGTCTGAGCCAAGGACTTCTGATAGTCCTAGGGTAATGTGTTCGATTTCTTCACCAAGCTCTATGTAGCCAACCAGTTTTCCATCAATAAACCAAGGATGAACCACACGCAGCGTAAATGTGCCAAGAGGTCCTAACTCTATCCCGTGGACAGCACTTACGTTTTTGACTGCTTCACCCATTGTAAACCGATCTATGGTATCTCCATGACGAACAGGGTTATGTACTCGCAAAAAACAGACTCGGTCTAAACCTATGAAGTAAAAATGTGTGACTCGGTATTTGGAACGGATATCTTGAAAAATCGGTGTGGCATAGTCGAGTAACACATCTCGATTCCGGATCTTCCAGGCAGCCTGCAGGGCTTCATTTTTCTTGATAAAATCCAATAAACCGCTCAACAATTCACCATCCTCTGACAATGCCATTTTAAATAGACGATCTGCGCTCTTGATACGAGACCGGCATTCGTTACTTATATTTTGGTCGTGAGTAATATAGAAGCCATCTATAGATACTCCTAGCAGTACAAAAAGAATCAAGGCGAATGGAATCAAGATCCGTGCTTTTATGCTTTTAGTAAAACCCATAGGTTATCACCCTCGTTGTTTGAGAATTTGCTTCTTTTAATTTCAGCCTCTTTTTTCTATTCCGTATGTCCTATCCATGCATTTTTTTGAGGTAGTTTTTCCATTACAAATCCTGTGACAGTGATCCAACAGGCTGTGTCGAAGAGAAGCAAAAAACGTACCTTAGATCATAAAAACAAAGGATTATGGGTTTTTTAAGCAACAAGATAAAGATAGAAAGAATAGTTAATCGACATACCCATTTTTTGTATGCAGCATGAGAAGACTGGTAGGGCTATACAATGTGGGTGTGAAGATTCTTGGTCTGAAATGAAACAGGTAACGTATGCCGACGGGCCGCGAGTTGTTTGTTCTTGCCAAATAGCGCCGTACTTTACTTGCTGAAATCTTAATAGATATCAGCCATTCGCCTGGTCAAATAGACGAACCTCGTGATGCATATCTCCATTTGAAATATCGAAACTCCTTGTATCCAAATACTAACGAACGGCTATTTTTCGGGAGCCAGGTCACCATGTATGTGACCTATTCTCCTAGGCGATATCGTTGTGTGGCGAAATGCGACGACTAGACGCAATTCTTCGGGATTATAGATAGCTAAATCTTCATCAGCAAACCAATGTATTTTAAGGCAGGTTTGGGAAAATATTGGGCAGAGTATAGAGGGTGGCGGGAGTCGAACCCTGGAAAAGGTAATGATTCCACATGTTTAACAGTGAACTAAGTCGACATAGTATGACAAAATAATTAGCTTTTCTATACCATCTTTAACCGGTTCGGATGTCATCCTAAATCACCGCAAATAATCTTATCTCGCCAAGAATGGACACAATTTTGGTCACAAAATGATCTGAGCAGTTTCTGTGGCACTTGGACAGGGTTTATGATACCCATTCGTAATACTAAATTTATTTGGAATAAATATGCTGGCAAGAGAGATTTACTCGGGTTCTCCTCCACACCACTTCAGATATTGCAAGGAAATCAACACTTCGCCTTCCCATCACTCACCCCAAGATATTGGACAAGACCTCATCAAGAAGTAGGAATTTCCTACCCCCAAATGGGGGACACCCCCCATTGACGTGATCCAGCTATAAGGATAGAGGTGTCGCCAGACATAGCTATGGGGGCCGTCTTCACCAGACCCGGATACACTTACTTTCTGGCAAATAGCGGCGCTGAGCTACGCCACCCAATAGGTTTCTGGCTTCCCATCTCTCTCAACTGGTAGCGTAGCCTGGCCTACCTACTCAGTCTAGGAATAGGCGAAAGGGAGGAAGAACCATGGAGAAAATAAAATTGCTTCTGGTCTTTTTTGTGTCAGCATTAATCGCATCTTCACCGTGCTATGCTCAGGAATGGGCCAAGACTTATGGCGGCAATGGTAGTGACGGTTTGCTCACTTCCATGCAACAGACTTCAGACGGCGGCTGTATTTTTGGAGTGCATTCTAGTTCCTTTACTGGTGATTTTAGTGATGGCTATAATACCTGGATCTTTAAAGTTGATTCTGATGGAAATATTACCTGGGAGAAGAAATATGTTGGATATCGAAGTTATCCGGATCACATCATTCAAACCGCAGATGGTGGCTATATTGCGGTGGGAGTGTATGTTGATGATGGTGGTGGCTGGGGCTCTTTGTGGGTACTTAAGCTTAACTCAGACGGGACTATTGATTGGCAGAAACTGTACGGTCAATCCTGTACTGACGGAAGTAATTTCGGAATGTACATCCAGGAGGCGATAGATCCAGGAGGAAATCCTGACGGCTACGTCGTATTAGCTAAGGCTTCTTGCTACGGACCTGGGCTTAGCGCTGTGTGGGTGCTAAGGTTGAACGCTGATGGCACGATCGCTTGGCAGAAGGGCTATGGTGGATACGATGAGGACTTCGGAAGTTCGATCCTGCAGACGGCAGATGGTGGCTTTGTTGTGGCGGGGGGCACTTTATCACTTGGCCCGAATATCGTTGATATGTGGGTACTTAAGCTGAACTCAGACGGTACGGTTGACTGGGAGAAGACGTATGGGGGAAGGACTGCTACAGAAATCAGGGAGACACGCAACCAACAAGGGAATCCTGATGGCTATATACTTGCAGGTACAACTACTAATTTTGGCGCAGGCGGCTTTGACGTTATGATTTTGAAGCTGAATCCCGACGGTACCATTGTCTGGCAGAAGACATATGGTGGAAGTTATGACGACGACGCATACGACATCGAGCAGACCTCTGATGGAGGATACGTTGTGGCAGGACGTAGTTCTTCATTTGGCCTCAACTATAGCGCCTGGATATTTAAGCTTGATTCCAGTGGCAACGTTGTTTGGGAAAGGACATATGACGGAGATGATTGGGACTTTGCCTATTCCATCGAGCAGACTTCTGATGGTGGATATATCGTGGCGGGGGAAACCCAGTCTTTTGGCGCTGGATCCCGAGATGTATTTATGTTGAAACTCAATGCCAATGGCGAGATCCCCGGTTGCAGCATCATGGGCACCAGCCAGGCCGTCGTTACTGACACCTCTGTTTCAGATATAGATTCAAATGCAACTATCTTGAACACTTCTGTCGTCCCTATCGATACGTACCTTATCGATCAGGATACGTCGGCTGAGACATCAGATCAGTGCGCTCAACCTGCGCCGCCCGTAGCTGCTTTCACAGCCAACGTCACCAGCGGCACGGTACCTCTGATCGTCCAATTCACCGACCAGTCAACAGGCACGGTCACCAGTTGGTCCTGGGACTTTGGGGACTCGGAAACCAGCAATGAACAAAACCCATCACATGAATACCAATCTGCCGGCGACTTTACTGTATCTCTTACGGTAACTGGTCCGGGTGGGCCGGACACCGAAAGCAAAACGGACTACATCCATGTCGAGCCTCTGCCAGAACCAACTATTTCTCACGTATATCCCAGGCAGCAAGAGCCCACTTTACCACCTTCGTTTATTCCGTATGTTAATACGTTGTTAGGTTATCCCCCCGGGGATGGGACGGATATTGAGACGGGACGGTATGGTCTGATCAGGCTCACGGGGAACAACTTCGGTGCTAGTCAGAGTGGCGGTAACGTAGGTGACATGGTAAAGATCGGAACACTTGCTGCCTACCGGAACAATGTCCCGCCCACACAAATTGATCTTACTACTGGAAATCCAGGAACAGGAGATCCTGGAGCTACTGGTTATGGCACTGGAATCCCCATTAGGATCAAAAGCTGGAACAACGACTATGTGGGAGTCTACCTGCTTCCGGTGCCCGGTCATGTTCTGCCGACCCTGTATCATATCCCTCCGGCTTACAGTTGGCTCGAGACATGGAAGCTGGTATGGGTGGTCAAGGACAATGGTGATGATAGAACTGGTCTCATAGAAGCCGCAGTAAGCAACCCGAAAGCACTCTGGCTCAAGACTCCCTTGCCAGATCCTTCCTATCACGTTTTCAACAGGCTTTGCCACGAATCTAATAGGCACTCAGGGTCAGTTTGAATTCAGAAAAATCTGAATATGAGTCAAGAGCAGACCTGAACAATTACCACGAGCCGGAATATCGCTTGGGCAGCAGCCTCAAGTGGCCAGAGCGCCTGGATGCCGCCACCGCAGCCTTTCAAGTAGGCTACGAGAGCCCTTCGCACTTCAGCCGTGAGTACAGCCGCCTGTTTGGTGCGCCCCCGTTACGCGACATCACGAAATTGCGTCAGATGTCTCATGCTAATGAAGCGTTTGAATTCGAGGCGGCCAGATAAAAAGCCCTTACCACGACATCTTGTGGTAGGGGAATAAAACTAAAATGCGCCTCGTACGTATCCTTCCATCAACATTCATAATCCAAACCATGCTACCCTTCCACAACAGTCGCCTAGAAGTTCAAAAGCAAGCTGAGATTGAATCTGAATAATCTCTCCGGAGCAAAGAGTGATAGTTTCGAGAGCCTCGTGACTTATTTGATGTAATGCCTCGTTACATTTTCGATGAGAACGGCAAACAGCAGCTTATGGGTTCGTTCCAGTGAGGGGGGTCTGCACAAGTACAACATATGTCGTCCGGATGGGGGCATCCTTGGACAAGTGGAAAGAAAAGACCTTCTATTTGGATGAACGCTGTTGACAAACTGAACAGCGTTCAGTATATTGACTTTGTCATGGGCATCAAGGAACGAAAAGAGCGGGATGCGTGCAAGATGCGGCAGCGCATACTCGATGCGGCCATGGATGTGTTTGTAAAGGACGGCTACGAAGGCGTCTCCATGCGGCGCATAGCCAATAAGATAGAGTACAGTGCGGGCACCATCTACCGGTACTTCGAGAACAAAGACGATATTATGCTCCAACTCTGTTATCGGGGCTTTGAAAGACTCCTTGCCCTGCAGGTCGAATTGGACAAGATTGCTGACCCTGTAGAGCGAATCAAAACAGGGGGCCGCTACTACGTCACCTTTGCCTTGGAAAATCCCGAACTCTATGAACTGATGTTCGCAACCAGAGAGATCGTCAAACAGCCGGATGGGTCTGAAGAGACTGTGGCCCTGAAGTCCTTTAGGAAATTCGTAGAACATGTTGACCAGTGTTTGGATGCCGGCTTTTTTTCAGGAGGCGACGCTGAGACCCTGGCCGTTGCCCTGTGGGCGGCCCTGCATGGCCTGGCCTCGCTTTTGATCAAAGAGCAGCTTCGCTTTCTCCCTAAGGACAGGTTGGATCAGGTGGTAACAAAAGCTCTCGCCTTTAACCTGCGGGGAGGTGGAAAGGATCTTGTATGAACAGAGACATTAGAGGGAAATTGATTGTTATACTGTCCCCTTTGATTTGCCTCCTTTGCTCTACCCCTTTGTGGGCGGCTGACAGCAGTGAGGAGCCGTGGCGGCAGGGCGCGATCTTTGTGGCCAGGCCTGCCACGCGTGAAGTGACGTTAACGGGTTACACCCGTGCGAGACACGTAATGGATATTGTAAGTGAGGAAGAGGGGCGTTGTATCAAGGTGGAGGCCGATGTGGGCGACACCATCGGTAAGGACGGAATTTTTTGTGTGCTGGACACTACCTTTATCAATCTTGCCATCAAGAAGAACAGTGTGGATCAGGAACGTCTCATGAAGAACATCGCATATCACGGCAAGGAGGTTCGCCGTTACCAGGAGTTGGTGGTCCGCGAAAGCGTCGCACAGTCCAAGCTGGATGCACTCCAAAACACCCTGGATCAGGCCGAATTTGAACTCCAGGCCCTAAAAACCGAAGAGGCAAACCTCAAGGAGCGCCGGAAGCGCCACGTCATCAGGGTCCCTTCAGGGTGGACTCTAACGGAGCGCAACGTAGAGCCGGGCGAATGGATCTCGGTAGGGAGGAATGTTGGAAAGGCAGGAGACTTTCGCAAACTTCTTGTTCCTTTTTCCCTTTCACCAGATGAATACAACGCCGTGAAAAGACTCAAAGGAAGGGCCAAGCTTCGCTTTCCTGACGAAGGAGAGAAAGGGATTGACGTTGAGGTGCAAGTGGAACGGATATCGCCGGCCTTTGATCCTGAGACCCGGAAGATCAGCGTAGACCTTTCTGTTCGCGAAGGGCTTACCCACATGCGGGGGGGCTTGCGTGCCGAACTTGACCTTCAGCTTCCAGACCCCACTGGCGCAGTCCTGGTACCCACTTCAGCCTTATCAGAACGTTACGAGGACTTTTGGCTCACACGGGAAAATGGCGAGCAAGTTCGCGTGGTACTCCTGGACCACAGGCCAGATAGCACCTCCCGCGTTCGATCGGCCGACGTCAGACCTGGCGACAGATTCAGAGTGCGGCCGGAGCCCTGATTCATGAAACCATTCTTTCGCTACGTGCTTAAACAGAGCCTTCTGGTGAACCTCCTCTTTGTCCTCTCCATGGCCCTGGGGCTTTTCTCGCTATTTGACCTCCCTGTAGAGCGCTATCCAAACGTGCATATGGGTAAGGTTGTAATCACCACAATCTTTCCTGGTGCGTCGCCTCATGATGTTGAAGCCTTGGTCACTCACGAAATTGAAGAGGCTCTGGACGACCTTGAATCTGTGGAATTCATCCAATCCACTTCCTATCGCGAACGATCGGTCGTCACGGTAAAATTCATCGACGATACAGACTATGAAAAACTTTTCGATGAATTGCGTCTAAAGGTCCTGAGTATCATGAACGAGCTGCCCCAAGGAGTGGACCCGCCTGTTTTCACTGAGATTGACGTAAACGAATGGCTTCCTGCCGTGGCCGTTAACTTGATCGGCAACAGATCGAATCGGTCCCTGTCCCTCATGGCCGAGGACATGAAACTCCACCTTCGTCAGATCCCGGGTGTAAGAGAAGTGGATCTCATGGGAGAGTATACCCGCGAGTTTCATGTGAATCTCAATCCTCATCTCCTTAATAAGTACGGGGTGACCTTTGATGAGGTAGCCACCGCTCTGTCGGAGTCGAACATCTCTGTGCCAGCCGGAGACTACGCCAACGGAACAGGCGAGTTCGTCGTTGTGGTTGACGAGCGCTACCGGTCTCGCCGGCAGATTGCCAACACCATCATTCGCAGGGACAGTGACGGCTCCTTCGTCAAGGTCGGCGATGTCATCCATGACGCCCACATGTCCTACCGGGATCCCTTTGTCATCACCTCGGTAAACGGCAAGGACTGCGTAACCCTGAAGATTGTTAAGACTGGGGATGGAAATGTCTTGCACATACTGCCAGCTGTGGAAAACGTGGTGGAACAGTTCAAGCCTGTCCTGGACAAGGAAGGCGTTGAGGTGGTTCTCACCCAGGACCAGCGTGTAAACGTCAAAGATTCTATATCCACGCTCGGCAGGAACCTGCTGGTCGGCATCTGCCTGGTCAGCGTCCTTATCTTCTGCTTCATGGGTCTGAGAAACGCGGTGCTCACTGTTGTCGGCATCCCTTTTTCCTTTCTCGTGACCATGATCTTCATGTGGCTCACCAATAACTCCCTCAACGAAATCACGCTATTCTCCTTCGTCCTGGTAAGCGGCATTATCGTGGACGATGCCATTGTGGTCGTGGAAAACGTTTACCGGCACCTCCAGGAAGGCAACCCGATGAAAGAGGCGGTGGTCAACGGCGCATCTGAGGTGGCCGGCCCGGTTATTGCTGCAACTTCGACGACGGTGGCCGCCTTTTTGCCTATGTTGATGATGTCTGGCTCCACAGGCGAATTCTTTGCCCAGATCCCCATCGCCATTTCCGCTGCCATCACTGCATCCTTGTTCGAATGCCTCATCATCCTGCCATCCCACTTTACGGACTGGCCCGGAGGCACGTCTGCCGAAAGGCACGCCCAAGAGAACCATGACACCGGCAAGCAGCGGTGGGTTATGGCCCTTTTGCTGAAGGGAACGAACAAGCTGGTGGGGTGGACCCTCAGTTACCGTTTCACCAGCCTTGGTGTGGTTTTGCTGGCCTTCCTGATTGCCGTGGCCGTCTTGGGTGTGTCTGTATTTGGCTGGTTGCCTTTGATAAAGATCAAATTCTTTCCCGAAGAATACACATATTACTATATTGAGTTGGAAGGTCCTGTGGCAACCTCCATCGAGGCCACGAATCAAAAACTCAAAGAAATCACCGAATTCATTCTGCAGGGTAGACCGGGCCAACTCAAGTCCGCCACGGCCATGGCCGGGTTTTTCGTCAACGAAGACTACCAGCCAGTCTTCGCAAGTAATCATGGCAACATCATCGTTGAAATGCCGACCAAAGAAGAACAGGACTTTCCCGACAACCATACAAATGATCCTATTGTCCATCTGGAATACGTCCGGAAACAACTTTCCCGTTTCCAGACAGACGGATGGACAGTCCGGGTACGGGCCGAAAAAGGCGGCCCACCCACGGGTACGGATCTGAATGTCCGCGTCGTTGGGCCAAATCCGGATGCCGTCCAGGCGCTTGCACAGGATATCTATGCCTTCTTGCACGACAATCAGGACATTTCCCCTTTTCTCGTGGATCTGAACGACAACAAAGGAAGGCCGAATCGGGTCTACCGATTTCATGTCGATGAGGAACGGGCCGCCGAATACGGCCTCAGGCCACTTTCTGTGGCTCGCCTTGCCGGCTCCGTGCTTGACGGACGTTTTGTGGGGAAGTTCCGTGCCTTTGACGAGGACGTGGATCTCAAGCTCAAGATAGACAAGAGCTATTTGACTTCCCCTGAATCAGCCCTTGCCATTCCCCTTGTGCAGCACCCGTCTGGTCCCCTCCGCCTTGGTGATCTGGTCAGGAATGAATCATACATGGAATCCAACAGATTGGACCGCTTCCAGAACAACCGGGCCGTTACGCTCACGGCTAATATCAAGCCAGGCGCGCCTATATCCACACCTGCCGTGGTCAATACCATCCGAACGTACTATGCAAAAATCAAAGCTAAGCATCCTGGCGCAGAGATTAACTTCTCAGGAGAATTCGAAGATACCAGGCGATCATACACCTCCCTGACGTACGCCTTCTTAGTGGCCCTGCTCGTGATCTATTTGATCCTGGCCACAGAATTCCGTTCCTACTTCCTACCGCTCATCATTCTTTCTGCCATCGTTTTTTCGCTCATCGGCGTGATTTTCGGGAAGCTCATCACGCAGGGCCTTTTCACAGTGAATAGCTTTATCGCCGTTGTGGGCGTTACCGGTGTAGTAGTCAACGACTCGCTCGTCCTTGTGGACTTCATCAACAAGCGCTATCTGAGCGGTATGACACGCCGAGAGGCTATCCGTGAAGGTATCCGCGTTCGACTGCGGCCCATTCTCCTAACGACATTGACAACGACCCTCGGCCTCTTACCCATGGCAGTTGGCATTCCCAGCTACTCCTTGGTCTGGGGGGCCATGGCCTCCACCTTTGTCACGGGTCTTTGCACAGCCACCTTCCTAACGCTTTTCATTGTGCCCATTGAATGGGACTTGCTCATGGGGCTCAAGCTTCATTTCCAAGGTTGGCGAAAAGGCGGGAATAGTGGTGAACGTCATGGCCGGACGGGATGAGAGAGTACAGACGGCCCAACTCTCTTGGATTTTACCATCGTCACCTTCAGATAAACCTGGATCTGTTGCTACCGCACTCATGGAATGAGAGACAGCGGTCTGCCTTGACACGAGACGAAGAGGCATAGAATCCCGACTCTTCTTAGGCGTCCACTTTGTCAGACTCGGGAGAGGACCCTGGTAGGTTGTTGATATTTCATATCCATCTCCACTCAAAGAGGAAGGCCGTGAATTGCATGTATCAGGCATAGACTGATGCTCCACGAGAGGTCTAAAAACTGCATCTTTCTATAATATCATTTCATACATATATGGCATATTCCTTTCAAGAACTAATGCCATGTTCACAAATGATTAGGGTTATTTGATAATTGCAGAAAGACTCAAAGACTGCAGTCGATGATATTCTTTCTTGGGGTCGCCTATTAAAGGGTAGGTCAAGCTATCCTATTTGTATTGTGGAATTGAGTATCCGTGGAAAATCCCTTCTTGCCCTTATATCGCTGTTCTTGGGGGCAAAATGGCGGAGATAGGAGCTCGGGGGCCTTCGAGATGGTTTCCTTGGGTAGGCCACGAGATTCTTTGAAACTTAATGGACTATAATCTTTTCTTTCAGAATGCTCGACCGGAGGGTGTTTTCAGGTAGCGTTCGAAATCGAGGGTGGCGCGGGAAATTTCCTAGGAGCGCTTCTTGCTCAAGTCCTTGAGCGCCAGTTTGTCCCCGGAAATCAGTGCCTCTTTCTTGGCTCGGGTCCACTTCTTGATCTGGTGCTCACGGGCTCGGGCTGCCTCTGCTGTGTTGAGTTCCTCGGAATAGACGAGGCTGACTGGCCTGCGAAGCGCAGTATATTGGGCTGCGCTTCCTTTGTTGTGTGCCGAAAGACGTTCTTGGAGATTTTGTGTGCTTCCAACGTAGTACGAACCGTCGGCACAACACAAAATGTAGGTATAGAATGGTACCGGCATTTTATCTGAGGTGGTGCCCTTCGACGCGCTCTCGCTGTTCACTTGCTCAGGACACCATTCGATGCGTCTCTATCTGAAAATCCAAACAATTTCCACCGCTGGCTCGCCATGAGTAAGCCCTTCGACTGAGCTCAGGGTAAACCCTGAGCGACAGCGAGCGGCGCATCGAATGGTGGAGGCGGCGGGAGTCGAATCCGTGGATGCGCAATGATAACAATATACAAAAAATGATGTTCCGTTATCTAAAATGATAACATAACTCAGCTTTTTTGACCGTGTTTTCTTCGTCCGATGTCATTTGTTATCATCCGATATCATCATAGATCATCACTTTTTAGACACAGTTTTGGGCACAGTAGGGAGATAGTTGTAATCTAGGTGAGGCATGTTTTGTAAAGATGTTCGGGCAATATCTTGATTGTGGCTGGATTATAGATCAGCTGTCGGCTATATTTGATTCTGCCTGAATCGAAATGAATTGCAGAGATCGTAACTCCAGTCCGATTAGCTGGGACGACTATGCATAGGCATTGAAGCAAAAAAGGTAGGGCCAACTTTGGACCCTGCCTTGGTTCTTTGCCACTCGCTGCTTCTTTGAACTAACCAGGACAGCAGGATCACACTGCCTTGAAGGGGCCTCCTGCACGTATCGTTAGTCCGGTTTCCTGTATCTTGAGGACTACTCGAACATCAATTTGGACCCAGCGATGCAGATCGTATCCCCCGTACGCAGTCTCTGCTCCCCACGGATCTTTTGACCATTGATGCGCGTGCTCCTCCACCCCGCATGGTGCACCAGGTGGTAATCGCCGTCTCTGGCCACGATGTAACACTGAGTTTTGCCGACAAGCCACCCACTAAGACGCAGGTTACAGTCGGCATGTTTCCCGAGCGTCACGGTTTCTTTTCCTTCAAAGGCCAACCCGTTAGGAGACGCCTTGCCTTGGATCAGGGTAAGCCGAGGAGCTCGCCCAGCGGTTGCCCGGTCTTGCTTGCCCTTTGGGGCAACATAAACGGTGCCTTCGAAATCGCCGGGCATGGTAGTAGAAGATCTGCGGGGTAAGACTTGCACCGGTGCAAACCGGAACTTTCCGATCTCGATGTGGTCGGCCTCGGTCACCGAAACGGTTTCCTCAATCTTGCGCCCATTCACAAAGGTCCCATTCTTACTTTTTAAGTCAGTTAAGTAGTAAGTGCCGTTTCGCATTTCAAGGCTAGCGTGGTGCCTGGACACCGCAGCATTGTCAAGGGTGACGTCCACGTCCTCCCCCCTGCCGATATTCAGTCTTTCCCCCTCTTCTATCCCGAACCTATCGAGGATTCGGTCCTTAAGCATCACATGCCATTCACCCATATGTTCCTCCTTTGAAAATATTATTTCAGGTGACCCGCCTTACAAGCCGAGTTTACCCTGAGAAGTGGCGCAACCCCTATGTGAGCTTACCCCACAGCGCCAGGATCGCATCCATATATGTCTTAAAATTGTCAGCGTGCCTTACGCACACCATAGCCGTTACAAAGAGTAGGCCAAGGAGCAGAACAGCCTGGAGGAGTCTTTTCCCAATGACCATTTGCGGACGAGCTGGGCCCGCATTGTAAGACTGCGTCCGTGCCTCCTGATTTGCTTTCAACTGCTCCTTCTTTTCATTGTAAACAGCCAAAATACCGTCGATCTCTACAATCACCTGATCAAAACTGGCGTACTGAGCTTCTTGCCCGCGGGAAAGCATCCGGGTGATCGTCTCTCGCAGCTCGATCGGAAGCCGCTTGAAGTCATCGTGCGCGACGATCTGATCATCTTTCCACATTGGTGGTAAGCCTGTCAGCATCTGGTAAAAGATCGCTCCTGCCCCGAAGATGTCCGTACGTATAGAGCTGGGCTGGCCATCTGGATTGTACCAGTTGCTGCCGCCTTCCCCGGAAGCGTAATGCTCGTCAAGACCAAAGTCGGTGATCTTTATCTCACCCGACTCGGTCAAAAGGATATTGCTGGGCCTGAGATTGCCATGCACAATCCTATTCCTGTGCGTGAAAGAAAGGCCGGAGCAGATTTCCCGCGCCATCCTGAGTGCGTCTACCCATGGCACTGGTCGGATCAAGCGGTCTTTCAGGCAGCCCCCGCTTACGTACTCCATCACGATGATGAAAAGCCGCTCGTCTCCGGATGCGCCAAGAATGTTAATGACGTTTTTGTGTTTGAGGTTGGTCAAGACTTTTGCCTCGCCGAGGCCCGCACAGCTGTTGATCCGCTTCTTGATGACCAAAAGTCTGTGGTCGACCTTGTCCTGGTAGAGGTAGACCGAGCCGTAACCATCCTCCTTGATGACATCGAGCAGTGCAAACTTGTCCTCTATTTCCGAAAGCCCAACTTTGGCGCGTTGCTTTTGGGAGCTGGGCAGATGGGCCCCCTGAAGCACTTGCAGGAGACAGTTCTTGATCTCATCGGCCGAAGCGAAGCGATCCTCCGGGTTTGGTTCCAGGCAACGGAGAATCACCTCTTCGAGAGGCGGAGCAATGGTTGGGTCGATCTTTGAAGGCGGCCTGAAGCGACCGAGCGGCTTGACTCCGGTGAACAGCTCGTACATGAGGGCACCCAGCGAATACAGGTCACTCGCAGTGGTGACAGAATGGGTAGCCGCCTGCTGCTCAGGGGACATGTACTCCAAGGTCCCCATGACGACATCTGTCTGCGTGTGCTGGTTGTGACGCCCTCCGTTGTCAGAAAGCTTTGCGATGCCGAAATCTAGAACCCGCGCGTTGCCGTTGGCGTCAATTAGCACGTTATCGGGCTTGATGTCGCGGTGAATGACGCCGTTCTTATGTGCGTAGGAAAGAGCCTTGCACAGTTGAATAATCAGATCCAGCTTTTGGCTGGTCTTGAGACTCCCTGCTTTGATCTCACGGGCTAGATCCGTTCCCTCCACGTGCTCCATTACGAAATAAGGCTTGCCCTCAGGGGTGATCCCTCTGTCAATGACGTGGATTATGTTGGGGTGGTTGAGGTGGGCGATGATACGCGATTCGCGGTTGAAGCGCTCTAAGACATCGTCGCAATGTGTCAGTTTCTCCGACAGCACCTTGATGGCAACGAGCCGGTCCAGTGACACTTGGCGCCCCCTGTAAACAGAGCCCATGCCCCCCTCGCCAATCTTCTCAATAACCTCGTAGCCGCTAATATTCTGCATGTTCTATGTATTTCCGCTGTAGCTCGTGCGTTTTCCTTACAATATGGTGGTTATTTCAACAGGTGATGATACCACATCGTGCCGATGGCGGAGAACGAAGCATGCCGATCTGCATTTTGAAATAGTTGCGCGTCATCAGCAGACATCACAAGTCTTGAACTGGGCAGTTCATATGCAAGATGTGGGTATTGACAGTCAGAAGGCAGGGCCCATGTCTCACCCTGCCTTTCTATGTAACAGCAATTCGTGTCGGCTCGTATAGCTTAATGTCTAGCCCACTTGTTCTTTTTCTTCTTAAGTTGGCCCGGAGGATATTTGCGCCTGTGCTCTTCGAACCGAGTGTATGGCTTTTCGGTATCCAACTCGACGGTTACGTAATCGCTAAGAGTCAACTGTATGTCGTGAGGCAACGATGCAGATACCCTCCAGCCACCACGTTCAAGGTAAAAGTATACCTTCCTACATGTATCAAAATAGACGCAGCTGGACGGATAATATCGGTAGGCGTATTTCGCCCGATATCCATGGGCTGGCGCATGAGGCGGCGGACCACCCTTTTTAACCTTAGGCGGAGGGGAAGAGTGAGTATCTTTTGAGTCTGGTCCCCAAGCCACATGAATGCCACCACCAGTCGTTTTACATGCTGTAAAGGAAACGACCAAAAGAATAGAAATCCAAAGAATTAGGATCTTCATCATGCCGTCGTATTTCATGTCCGGCCTCCTCTTGGACTTTGATACCAAATCTCGGTTTGTTGTTATTCTTGCCTTATGACGTTATCGGCATGTGCAGAAAAAAGTTGAGATACTAAGAAAAAGGAAGGTGCTCTCTTAGGACTAATGGTCTCAAGAATAATCTTTCGATAACCAGTTTCTTTGAAAGAGCGGTGAGGGGGTCGTCCGAATGTGGACATTTCCCAGCAACAGGAGAGAGGCCAGGCTTACGATTATCCTTATTGGAGCGAAGATATCATAAGGACACCTAAAACGTTTACATCTTCAAATAATTGCGTGTCATGCAGTAACTATGATGCGATTTGGTCAACCTGTTTGGGAGTGATAGATTGGCGCCCAGCCAGTAAACTCACTGAACAGGAGGTTCGTTATGGGTAAAATTAAGAAGCTAAGCGTGTCTGGAGAGGAATTGTTTGTCGGAATAGACCTGCACAAGAACAAATGGCATGTGATGATCCGAACAGTAGACGTAGAGCTTTTTGGCGGCATCATTCCGGGGATCTGGACAGCGCTGCATCGGCTTCTCGCTCGTCACAAGGGCAATAAAGTACATGCTGTTTACGAGGCCGGCTACTTTGGTTTTTGGTTGTATGACCGGTTAGTGGACTTCGGGGTTGATTGTATGGTTACCCATACTACATAATAGTGTACGCCTAGTTTGAGGTAAGGCCGCCAAAGCTGGGAAATAGGCTGTTCAATCATAGATCTTTCTTGTAACTGAAATCAGCCATGATATTAATATGTTCTATCTTTCTTGATGTTCTCTCAATGTTTTGGGAGGATACGGCGTGCCGTCCAATAGTATCTACTCCAGTAATGCGGGTTAAGTTGTGAGATTGTCACGCCTTTGCTTTTGGAAGCGTGCATAAACTCATTTTTGCTCAGGTAAATACCTACATGGAGAGGATAGCTGGGAGGTTTGAAGAAAACGAGATCTCCCGCTTGAAGCTCATGTTGTTTTACGGGCGTGCCCTCTCCTACCTGTTCCTTTGTAGTACGCGGCAACGCAATATCAAAAAGCCTCTTATAGACCGTCTTAACAAAGCCAGAGCAATCTACCCCTGTTTGACGTGTTCCGCCCATCCTGTGCCTTGTGCCTTCCCAGTGCACATATTCATCGCGAATACGTTTATCTACTCTCCGAGAATACGAATTATTGAGGGTCTTTCCTGAGGCTTCGATGCGAAGGGGATTGGTAGTTTTCAGTTTCGTGTGAGTGGCGCAAGATGTATGTGATAAGAATACAGCCAATAGTATTGTCAATTCGAAATAGACCGTAAATTCGAATCGTCTGGTTTTTCTAAATGAAAAACACATAGGCTTGTGTTCGGCACTACATAATTGTAAGACAGGTAACGTGCTTATATTATCGACCATGCAACGCCAAACCTTAACTGCTAGGTTAGCATCGGGCATGGTGTTTGGTTCCGACGAGTGAAAAACGCCTCTTGGGGGCTATACTTCTTTGTGGTGTTGACTCTAACCACGGAAGGAACGGAAAAGAGGGGTGATATCTGCAAATAATTTGAGGATTCGTTCAGGAAAGATGTCGTTAGGGTGAAAACAGTAGGCAAAAGCCGGCTGTACCAGGAAGTCGGTGCTAATACTTACCAGGACCTACCTTAGTCTACGGCGGACCTAGTGTTTTCCGCCCTGAATTTGTTCAAGGGTCTTCCGATATATGTTCACCAGAGGTCCTCCCAGTTCCACCGCCCTCCGAGCAGCTTCTAGGGCCTCCTGCCGTCTTTCCCGTTCCCAGAGAACGTGGGCCAGGTTATTGAATGCCGACCCATTGTTTGGAAATCGATGGGTTGCTTCCCGAAAAGCAGCCTCGGCCGCTCCATTGTCGCCCAGTGCATAGTAACTGTTACCCAAGCCCATGTGGGCACCCATGCTGTCAGGCCAACGAGCCAGGGCGGTCTTGTACCCCTCCACCGCAGTTTGCCACTGCCCCGCCTTCTCGAGGCCGAGTACTGCTAAAATGAAAGTACGTTCGGTGGCCGTGACGGGCAATCGAGCAGGGGGCATCACCAGTAGTCCCCAATGATCACTTCGTGCCCAGGTGTTTTCAAAAACTCGAAGGGAAAGCCGCTTTCGAGGTGTATTTCCTGAATGAAGTATCACGATGTCTTGATTGAGGTCATATCCCACAACGATCGCATAATGCCACACAGGTTTCCAGGAAAGTCCGAGATTCTGCAAGACCACCACAGGGTGACCAGCACTAACTTCGGCGAGCATAGCATCAGGACCGGAAATTGGATAGGCAATCCTGCCGTGTCGACGAGCTGCCGCGATCATTGCCGGCTGCAGGCTTCCCTTTCGTAAAGGCGTGAATACCTCTGGTACCACTGAGTTAGGATTCACTGGGATTCCACTCCACGAAAGCGCCATGGCGAGCGTTGCAGGGCCGCACTGAAGGGCTTTCTGAGGATAAAACGGTACTGAGTCCAGTTCGTATCTGGCCGGGAGATGTTCACTAGGCTGCGGCCATTCTCTTTGCAACGTGCCGCACCCAGTGAACATGTGACCGATCACAATGAGCAGAAAAAAGGCAAGGCACGCCCAGCATCGGCCGGATCCACGGCGTTGGAGCTCCGAGCCGAAGTGATCTTTTCTACTGGGCATGTTTCTTTACAAACGGAAACACATCAGTATATCCCAAGATGTCTGTAACCAACAAAACGACAAAAACAAAGAGGACAGCGAATACGATAGTGCCCAGAGCGCCGCCTCCAGCAGGAAGCTGCTCGACCTTTTCCGCAAGACACACAACCTCTGCGTCAGACAAGGCATCAACCCGTGCTTTTGCTTCTTGTGGATCAATGCCTTGGTCTGTCAGTGCCTTCTGTATGTCGTCCCGAGCTAGAACGCCTTTCAGATATTGACGGGCTTCACGGCCCCGGGCCGTATCAAGGGCTGTTTCAGTTCCGATCATTGCAGCCAGACAGGATTGGTACGGAACTATGAGTAACAGCATGGAGATTGTCACAAAAACACTCACAGGTTTAGCCATTTGCCGAATCTTATTCATCAGTTCCCCCAAGTTCTAGTTAGAATCCTCACTCCGGATACACCAGGGTGTCCCCGACTCAATCACTTCTCTGCACGTCAAGAGTACAAGTTTCATATCTTGGGTCGTGGAACTTGTCAATAGATCAAGGATCGCTCTGTCAACTGTGACGCCAACCAAGAGCTAATTCTGCAATAGATCTTTCACCTTATCGTAGAACCTGGCAGACCTCTGACAGGATTCTGAGATCGGTTGAGCCGGAACTACGTTGCCAGGGGTGAAGCTGCCGCGGAAAGTCCAGGCTCAGTCGCATAAAAGGCTCTGTGCCATAATGTGTCGG
Organism: uncultured Desulfobacterales bacterium; assembly: GCA_964502365.1. Classification (GTDB taxonomy): domain Bacteria; phylum Desulfobacterota; class Desulfobacteria; order Desulfobacterales. The sequence goes on from CAZCWQ010000042.1 coordinate 22,676, forward strand.
ACGTGAGCACCTACGACTTTAGGTAAGAGATGTCCATCCTACCCTTTTCCTTCCAAAACCTTTCCAACTTGCGCGATGATCTCTCCAGCGGTTGCCTTGTCCTTCAGGACAAGTCCCTTCTTGGCATTCACCTTTATCTTGGTCGCTTTTGATGTCACCCGCTCCAGGTCAACTATTATGTCGAGCTCTTGTGTGGCAGCCTTTATTCTCCTTCCCTTGTCCGTTTCGTTATCACTAACCACCTCTATGTCCATTTTTTTCAAAGCCAGGACTGTTGCCTTATCTGCCTGATCTAGGGAAGAATTAAAGGTTTTATGGGCAACATTAGTTAGAGTGTAATTAGCACCGAACCCCGCACCCGTCAGGGCCACGGCAGCACAGCCTAGGATCATAGGAAGAACCAAGAATACCAGGCACCTTCCGAAACAGGTCATTGTCTGTCTCCTCACTGTTCTGTTTTGCAGTTTATATCGGCAGATTGGACAAAAAATTGAACCGCAATGTTGGGGGATTCCATCCAAAGGTAGAGACTATTCGCCGCTAGTTGCAGTAGGCTGGGTTGCCCCCGCCACAGACGATTTCTGAAAAAAACGGGCAGGTTTTTAAGGGCACAAAAAGGGCCTAACTAGCTCTTTTTATTACCTTTATGGTGGAGGCGGCGGGAGTCGAACCCGCGTCCGACGATATTCCACACAGGCATCTACATACATAGCCTGAATTTTGGCTCTCGCCTCTCAAGGCTCCTTCAGGCAGGATACTTGAAAGACTAGCTTGTTAATAAGTTCGCCTCATGCGCAACAAGCAACCGCCGGAGACTATCCTGCTGATCGACGCCCTTTCCAGGTCCGCAGGAAAAACCCGGAAGGACGCTGGCCGTCGTTAAGCGGCCAGGGCGTAGCTATAATCGTCTGCGATTATATTTAGGTTCCGCCGTTTTTACGAGCTGGCAGACGCTCGGCATGCAACCTGTGTTTCTCTATCCCCGTCGAAGCCGTTTCGCCCCCATGACAAGAATGGTGCATAAACGTTTGAGGTTGGACCAGACGATTACGATTACATTATAGAGCCTTTAATCCTATTGTCAACTCTTCACTGCATCACGCTTTTCCCGTTGCAGCTCCCGCTCTTCCTCCCGTTTGCGAATTGCCTGCCGCTTGTCATATTTTCGTTTCCCCTTGGTCAAAGCCAGGGTCAATTTCGCCCTGCCTCCCTTAAAGTAAACATCAAGGGGAATAAGCGCCTGGCCTTTCTCTTGGACCTTGCCGGTGAGTCGCTTGATCTCCTCCTTGTGCAAAAGGAGCTTCCGCACCCTTAAGGGGTCATGATTCCCGTGGGCCGCAAAAGGGTAGGCCCCTATGTGCATGTTATAAAGAAACACCTCGCCGTCGCGGATCCTGGCATAACTATCCTTAAGATTCCCACGTCCAAGTCTCAATGACTTTACCTCGGTGCCGAGCAGGACCATGCCTGCCTCGTACCTGTCCAGGATAAAATAATCGTGTCGGGCCTTGCGGTTCTGACAGACTATCTTCTTCATCGGGTGTATGGTGGTCTGTGATCGCTTAGACACTATTGAACCCTAATTGAGCGTAAACAAAATGAAGAAACATTGGATCATATTAAGATTACAAT